>JAQAZZ010000241.1:0-19465 GCA_032127075.1 Micrococcales bacterium
GATCCAGGCCCGCCACCTCCCGTCAGCAGCCAGTTGCCGGGCCACGTCAGGGTCGATTGGGCCGACACCGCGAAGCTCGGCGGGATCCTCCGACAATCCGAGCAGCATAGGCAGCGTGGCGACTACCTGGATCTCGGTGCCCGAGGCCCCGCATCCGTCGGCAGAGTCGCACGACCCGGCCGCGCTCCCAGCGGCGTGCGCATCCGAGTCGCATTGCGCGGGGCGAGCAAGCAGCAGGTCGGCAAGAGTGTCGGCTCGTTTGTGGTCGAGCGTGCGCGTGGGATCGTCCAGGCCGCGTGCCAGCGCGGTGAGCCGCCGATGGATGCGAACTGCGTCCACCGTGGGGATGACAGCGGTCAAGCGCGACATGCCGTGCCCCTCGTGGTCGAGCTCTACTCGCCGACCCGCTCGGGATTTGCGGCGGGCGTTTGCCGCCTGATCCGGGGCATGACGGGCGATCAGCCGGGCGCAGGCGCGGCGCACCTCGGTTCCGGTCCAGGGCCGCAGCCCGCCGCGGTGCCGGTCGGCCACCTTGGCGGCCAGCAGGTCCGCTATCAGGCCCGCAGTCCCGGTCTCCAAGTGGTTCAGGTCGGTTGCCAGCAGCCGTGCGGTCCAGAACGACCACGCCCCTGCTTCCGCGCCGCGGACCAGTTGCGGGGCCAGGGCCGATGTCCGGGCCGAGTGCAACCGGTTCGCCATTGAGGCGGGGGACACCCGCAGTGCGGTGGCCAGTTCCTCCCGCGCGGGGTCGACGATCTCGGGCGCAACTCCATCGCTGCGCACCACTACCGCCGCGGTGTCCGCGGCGCCGAGCAGCGACCGTTGGGCGCGCGCAGCGGTCCAGGAGTTGGCTGCTTCCCAGGCAGCGGCAACTACCACCATGCAGGAGCACGGTGAGCCCGGAGTCCCGATCGGCGGATCGCCCGGGCCCAACTCCGCGCTGTGGTCCGCCGGACACCCGCTGCTGGGGTCGCCCAAACCGGACAGCTCCGCCACCAGCTTCGGGCCCGGATCAAGGCTGAGCAGGTTTCGCACCTCCTGGCGCAGCGGGGCGTCGTACCAGCCCGGTTGAACCCACGCGGGGCGCGCCTGCAGCCACCATTCCCGGGCACTCGACTCCCATTCGCGGTCCACCGCCGAGGGCGACACGGCGCGCATGACCACACCGGGTTCGCCGCAGGCCATTCGCCGTGCACCAGGAACCGACAACGACACTCGCGGCCGACCCGAAAGCCGAGACCCCGCAGCAGCCGAGGAGGACCGCTGCCCTCGCTTGGCGCCCCCGGCGCCCGACGCCCCAATGTTCCCCATGAACAAACTCTAGAAGGAGGGTCCGACACCGATCGGGCCGATTCTCACCGCCCTCAGTGGGTACCGCTCACCCGCGGTTGACGACGTAGTCGGTGGCCAGGGCCACGGAGTCGAGCTGGCCGTAGTCGTCTTCGGGGATGTCCGCGCCGAGGGTTTCGGAAAGGGCGGCAACAAACGCCACGAAGTCCATCGAGTCCAGTTCGGCGCTGTCGCGCAGACTCGACTGGGGGTCCAGTTGCGCCTCGTCGATGTCGGGGGCGACGTCCAGCAGGGCTTCCAGCACGATCCTGCGCGACTCATCGCGGTCCATGGCTCCTCCTCAGCACGTTGTTCACAACTCTTCCGGATCGTTCAAGGCGTCCGCGAACGCCGTCAGGTACTTCGCGCCGATTCCGCCGTCCGTCGCCCGGTGGTCTGCGCCGAGGGTCACCGTGACGGTGCGGCGAACCGTCAGCATCCCCGACACGGCCCAGGGTCGCTCCGCGACGCCGCCGATTCCGACCACCGCGACCTGTGGCGGGTAGATCACCCCGTACAGGGCATCGGGTCCGCCGTCGGCCAGGCTGCTGACGGTGATGCTGCCGGGCTCCAGTTCACTGCCGCGCAGTCGTCCGGCCTTCGCCCGACCCACCAGGTCGGTGAGGGCTGTCATGAGGTCGTCAAGCGGCAGTTCGTGGGCATCGCGGATCGCGGGGGTCACCAAGCCGCCGCCGCGCACCGCCACGGCCACTCCGACATGAACCCCGTCGGCGGGTGTGAACGTATCGTCGATCCAGTGCCCGTTGAGATCGGGCACCCGCTGGGCTGCCAGGGTCGAAGCACGGAGGAACATCGCGGCGGGCAACACCCGTTCGCGCGGCCGCAGTCCCGCGTTGTGCTTCCGCAGCCAGTCCAACGGCTGGGACACGTCCATCGTCGTGGACACGTAGTAGTGCGGGATCTCTTTGGCGGACCGGCCCATCAGGGCCGCTGTGGCAGCTCGGCGCGCTGCTCGGCGTCGATCGCCGGTCTTGGCCTCCCGGCCGGCCTTGGCTCCCCGGCCGGCCTTGGCCCCTCGGCCGTGCTTAGCCTCCTCGGCGGGCTCGGCGGGCTCAGGCTCGGGCTCCTCGGGCGCGGGCTCGGCCCTTCGTTCCCGTGCTTGGGCGGCCGCGATCACATCGGCCGCCGTGACTGCGCCGTCTTCTCCAGAGCCGGGGATATCCGCCAGGTCGACGCCTTGGCTCTCGGCAAGGCGTCGGGCTCGCGGCGTCGCCCGGACCCGCTCGCCGGTTTCCGGCTCGGCGGCGGGTGGAGTGGTGGATTCACGCCCGGGCGGAGCGGGGGTTACTACCTTCGCCCCGGCCGCACGCTCCACGTCGTGGCGGGTCAGCCGGCCATCGGGGCCCGTGCCGGTGATCTCATCGATGTTCACGCCGAGGACATGGGCGAGGTGCCGGACCGGGGGCGGCGGCGGTTGTTCCGTTGGGTGCCGTGGTTCTGCCGACTCGGGGCCGCTCCCAGACTCCGGCGTGCTGCTCCCAGCCTCCGGCGTGGTGCTCCCATCCTCAATCGTGGCCATGGGTGTGCCCACCGGGATTTCGGTCCCCGGGTCCACCAGCAGTTCTGACACCACGCCGTCGGTGAACACCTCGACATCGATGGCGGACTTTGCGGTGTCCACCACTGCCACGATGTCGCCGCGGTGCACGGTGTCGCCTGGAGAGACGAGCCACTCGATCAGCGTGCCGGAATCCATGTCCGCTCCGAGGGAGGGCATGCGGAAGACACCCACGGCCGTCACCCCGTCCCGCGCACTGCGGTCCGGGCAGCGGCAACCACATCGTCGGTCCTGGGGATCGCCTCGGCCTCCAGGTGCCGGGCGTAGGGGATGGGGACTTCCTCGCTGCACACCCGGGCCACCGGAGCGTCGAGTTCGAAGAACGCCTGCTCCATGATCCGCGCCGAGATCTCCGCGGAGATGCTGCCGCTGCGCCACCCTTCGTCGACGATGACGACGCGGTGGGTCTTGGTGACCGACCCCATGATCGTCTCGTCATCGAGCGGCCGCAGCGAGCGCAGGTCCACCACCTCGGCGGAGATGCCGTCCGCCGCCAACAAATCCGCGGCGGCCAGCGTCGTCGGCAGGGTCCCGCCGTAGGTGATCAGGCAGATGTCCGTGCCCTCGCGGCGGACAGCGGCACTGTAGAGATCCACTGGCGGGGCGCCCGCCGGGACATCGCCGGACGAGTTGTAGAGGCCGCCGTGTTCGAACATGAGCACCGGGTCGGGATCGGCCAGCGCCGTGGCGAGCATGCCGCGGGCGTCGGCCACGGTGGCCGGGGCCACGACGCGGATCCCGGGGATATGGGCGTACCAGCCCTCGAAGCTGTGGGAGTGCTGCGCGGCCAACTGGCGCCCGGCTCCAGTGGTCATGCGGATCACCAGCGGGACGCTGAACTGCCCACCCGACATGTGCAGCATGGCGGCGGCGGTGTTCACGATCTGGTCCAGCGCCAAGAGGCTGAAGTTGACCGTCATGATCTCCACGATCGGCAGCATCCCGCCGAGTGCGGCGCCGATTCCCGCGCCGACGAAGGCCGACTCCGACAGCGGGGTGTCGCGGATCCGCTCGGGGCCGAACTCTTCGAACAGACCCATGCTCACCCCGAAGCAACCGCCGTAGGCGCCGACATCCTCGCCCATGAGGAAGACCCGGTCGTCGGCCTTCATGGCGTCCCGCATCGCCTCTCTGATTGCCTCTCGGTAGGTCATGGTGGCGGCGGCCGCCGTGGTGTCCGCAACTCGGCTGCGGGACGCCGGCTTGCGCTTCGGCGACTTCTTGGCGGTCATGGCGCACCCCGCAGACTGGCGGGCTCCGCGGTGCTGCCGGGGGAGTGGACGAAGCGCAGCAGGTCGGCTGAATCTTCGTCTTCGGAGTCCTCGGCGAAAGCCACGGCATCGGCGATCACATCCGCAGCCTGGTTCTCCAGTTCCGCCAGCCTCCCGTCGTCCAGTCCGCCCTCGTCCCGCAGCTTGCCCACAAAGGCGTCGATCGGATCGTGCTGCTTCCACTGCGCGACTTCAGCCTTCTCCCGGTACCGCTCGGGGTCGAACATGGAATGGGCGCGGAACCGGTAGGTCCTGGCTTCCAGGAAGTGCGGACCCGCACCGGAGCGGATCGCGGCCACGGCCCGTTCAGCGGTCCCGGCAACCGCCTCGACGTCCATGCCGTCCACGCTCCACGCGGGGATCTCGTAGGCCGACGCCTTCAAGGCCAGGTTCGTCTCCGATTCGGAGCGGCGCAGCGCGGTCCCCATGGCGTACAGGTTGTTCTCGCAGACGAACAGCACCGGAAGCTGCCACACGGCGGCGAGATTCACCGACTCGTGGAACTCGCCCTCCGCCATGGCGCCTTCGCCGAAGAAGCACACCGTGACCCGGTTGCGGCCCTGCAGTTTGTCCGCCAGCGCCAACCCGACGGCCAGTGGCAGTCCGCCGCCGACGATCGCGTTGCCGCCGTAGAAGCGGGCGGTTGCGTCGAACAGGTGCATCGAACCGCCGCGACCCCGGCTGCACCCCGTCACCCTGCCGTACATCTCGGCCATGACGGAGCGTGCCGACACGCCGCGCAGGAGCGCGTGGCCGTGTTCCCGGTAGGTCGCCACCACGGCATCCGACTCGTCCAGGGCGGAGATCACCCCGGTGGCCACGGCCTCCTCACCGATGTAGACGTGGAGGAACCCCCGGATCTTGGTCTCGGTGTACAACTCCACGCAGCGCTCCTCGAAACGTCGCACGAGCAACATGCGCCGCAGCAGTTCGATCCGGTCGCTGACAGGGGAGTTCACGGTGTCTCCAACGTCGACAAGTCGCCCTCGGGAAGGCCAAGTTCGCGGGCCCGCAGCAGCCGCCGCATGATCTTGCCGCTGCGTGTCTTGGGCAGGCTGTCCGCGAAGGCGATCTCCCGCGGCGCCACCGCCGGACCCAGCCGGCGGCGCGCGTGGGCGACCAGTTCGCGGCGCAGTTGCTGCGGGGATTCAGTAGTCCCCGGCTTCAGGGACACGAAGGCCTTCACCTTCTCGCCCATCATCGGGTCCGGTATTCCGATCACCCCGGCCTCGGTGACCGCGGGATGCTCCAGCAGGACGCTCTCCACCTCGAACGGCCCGATCAGATGGCCGGCGGACTTGATGACATCGTCGGCGCGGCCCACGAACCAGAAGTAGTCGTCCTGGTCGCGGCGCGCGAGGTCGCCGGTCAGGTACCAGCCGTCCGCGAAACACTTGCGGTAGCGCTCGGCAGCTCCCAGGTAGCCGCGGAACATCGAGGGCCAACCGGCACGCAGAGCGAGTTCCCCCATCTCGTCGGGTCCGGCCTGCGTGACTTCCCCCTGAGCGTCCACCGCGGCCCTGCCGTCGGCACCACGAACCAGCACCGTGGCGGCGATCCCCGGCATCGGCCGCCCCATCGAGCCCGGGTACACGTCGCAGGCGGCGTAGTTGGCGATCATGATCCCGCCGGTCTCGGTCTGCCACCAGTTGTCGTGGATGGTGAGGCCGAGCACCTCGCGGCCCCACATGACCGCTTCGGGGTTCAACGGCTCGCCCACGCTGGCGACGAACCGCAACACCGACAGGTCGTAGTCCGCTCGCACCTCGCCGCCGGCGCGCATCAGCATCCTGATCGCCGTGGGTGCGGTGTACCAGACCGTCACCCGCTGCTCGGCCAAAGTTTCGTACCAGCGGTGGGCGTCGAATTCGCCCTCATCGACGATCATGGTCAGGCCGTGGGCCAGGGGAGAGATGATGCCGTAGGACGTTCCCGTGACCCAGCCCGGATCGGCGGTGCACCAGTAGATGTCGTCTGGATGCAGGTCGAGTGCGTACCGCCCCGTGACGTAGTGGGCCAGCACAGCCCCGTGCACATGCACCGCTGCCTTCGGCGTGCCGGTGGTGCCGCTGGTGAAGTGCAGCAGCGCCATCGTCTCCGGATCGTTGGGTTCGAAGGGGAACTGCTCGCTGTTGGCGGCCAGCAGGTCATCGAAGTGCACCGCCCCGGGGATGTCCGCCAGATCGACGTCGCCGGGGCGGTCCACCAGGATCACGTGCTGCAGGAGGGGCAGGTCGCCGCGAACGGGGGCCACCTTCTTGCGGTACAGGGCGGCGGAGGTGACCAACGCGCACCCACGCCCAATCTCCATGCGCTGCCGGATGGGCTCCGGCCCGAAGGCGCTGAAGAGGGGAGCGAAGACGCTGCGTGCCTTCAGCGTGCCCAGCATCGCGACATACAGCGGGGGCACGCGGCCCAGCAGGCTGAAGACGCTGTCGCCGGGTCCGATGTCCAGCGATCGCAGGGCATTGGCGAATCTCGACGTGCGCTCGGCGAGTTCGCCGTAGCCGATGTCGGCGACGGTTCCGTCTTTGCCGAGGCAGCGCAGTGCAGTGCGACTGCCGTCGCCGTGGACGACGTGGCGGTCCACGGCCTCGTAGGAGATGTTGGTGCCGCCGGCGGGTAAGCCGTCCAGATACGTCTGCGCCGCGCCCCAATCGAACTGCGCCCACTCCGCCTCGTAGTCCACGAGATTGGGCGCGACTGAAAACTCCGACAGATCCTTGCGGATCACCGGCAACTGCGCTGAATCAGTGCCCACACCTCATGGATAGCACTTGGCGGGCGCTGATGGCAGGGACGTTGGTCTCCTCTTCTGCACGCCACCGACGTCCGTCTTTTGAGCGATGAGGTGGTGTTGGGGTGGCTACTCAGGGTGAGGATCTTCCCCGCGACGCAGACAGGTGCCGATCTGGCGCCCGGTTGCCCTCGGTCCCGAGTCCATGATCGCCGCTCAAATCAACCTCGGGGACGGTCGCGAACCTTGCCCCGACCGCCTCATGCGCGATCAACACGGCATTCGAGGTGATTGAGGCGTATCTCACTTCCGTCTCATGAATGTTGAAGTTCTGTCGCAGAACCCCTCACCATCGCCGAATGCCGCAGAACGGCGCAACGAGGGGAACGACGAAGAGCGATACGCAACGCAGAGGGGAATAGCCATATGGCAGCGACAAGAGCAAGCAAAGCACTGGGTGGATTCTTTTTGGCGGTCGGGCTGGTCCTTGCCGGACTGTTCGCCGGGACAACCGCAGCCGCAGCAGTCACCACTGCGCCCGTGGCCTCGCCCAAGGCGGTGAAGGCCAAGGCCTCACGGCCCTTCTTCAAGGGATGCAAGCGATCGGGCCGCTTCAACGAGCGCCGCTTCAACTTCGACATCGATGCCCAACTCGCCGGCCGCTGTGCCACGTCGCGGGTCAAGGGGATCAACCTCATCAGCTCCTACCACGGCCACCACCCGTCGGCGACGAAAGCCCTCGACATCATGGTCAACATGCGGGGAAGCTGCTCCGCCGGCCGCGCAACCGGCAACCGCGTGGCCCGATACATGATGAACAACGCGCGCAAGCACAACGTGCGCTACATCATCTGGAAGAACTCCTACTGGGCGTCCGGCAGCGGCACCCGCAAGCTGCGCAACTGGCGCCACGGCATGCACAGCGGCAGCTGCACCACGCGGCACTACGACCACGTGCACGTGGCCTTCAACTGATCTGGCCAGGGGGCGGGCATAGGCCGCTGCGGAGCGTGACAGTCGACCGGACACAGCACTCTACGTCCGAATATGTGATCTATGTCTCGCGATTGACTCACGGATGTCGCAGAAATGTCGCACTGAATGCGTGATGGTGTAGCCCATGTTCACGAAGCCACACCTTCGCCAGCAGGTCGCACCTTCAGCGAAAGCACTGTTGGGCGCGGCCCTGGCCACGGCCGGGATTCTGGCCCCTGCGCCGGCCCAGGCGGCCCCGCTGGTCGACACGGCCGTCGCCGCCCCCGCGCGCAGCCCGCGGGAGATCGCCGCGGTCCCGCTGCGGCAGTTGCGGGTGCTGGCGCCGAGCACCCCGAAGTCGGTGGCCAGGGCCCGAGTGGACCGGGACCGCGGCTATCAGGGGGAGCGCTCCTGCCGCCGCGGCAACCGACCGGGCACGGTCGCGCTGCGCAACCTGCTGTGGAAGACCTATTCCACTTCGGTACCCATCGGGCTGTCGCGAGGGTGCCGCGGCGACACCAGCGAGCACTACGATGGGCGCGCCCTGGACTGGATGGTGAACTCGGCCAACCCGCGCGAAGCCGCAATGGGCGATGCCTTCGTGGACTGGGTGACCAAGGAACACCATGACGTGCCGGGGGCCAAGGCCCGGCGGCTGGGGATCATGTACATCATCTGGCGGGGCCGGATGTGGCGGTCCTACCGGCCCGGGTGGACCGACTACCAGGGCTGTTCGCGCGGCGGCGGCGATCCGACCCGCTGCCACCGCGACCACGTGCACATCTCGCTGAACTGGGCAGGTGCCTACAAACGGACCAGTTGGTACACCAAACGGTGAAGGGGCCAGCGGGAAACGGTTGACGGGGCCAGGGGCGGGCTCAGTCCCGCGAAAGGTCCCAGACCCGGACACCGCCGGTGATGCCGGCGGTGTTCGGCACGATCACCGCTTTGTCGGGCAGGGCCTCGGGGTCGAGGTGCTTGGCGTTGCCGCCGCCGATGTAGATGGTGTCGAAGAACAGCATCTCGTCGAACCAGAAGATGGCTTCGTTGACGAGTTTGCGCCACTTCTTCCTGCCCAGGTCCTTGCGGCCGGCATTGCCGATGGTCAGGTCGAACGACACTCCCTTGCGGAAGGGGCCGTGCGACAACTCCAGGTGCGGCAGCAGCTCGCCGTCGTTGAACAGCGCTGTTCCCACGCCGGTGCCCAGCGTCATGACGAACTCGAACCCCTTGCCGCCGGCGACTGCGCAGCCCTGCATGTCGGCGTCGTTGACGACTTTGGTGGGAACCCCGAACAGCTCCGCGAGCTCGTCGGCCAGCGGGTAGCCGTGCCACCGTGCAGCCATGCCGGCGTCCTGCTCGCCGCCGTACTCCAGGCGTGACAACGACGGCACATGCACTACCTTGCCGGCGCGCACAAGGCCCGGGAACCCCACCGAAACCCGGTTCGTCCGCGGCAGGGGCGAGGTCAGCGAATCGATCTCGGCCAGCAGCCGCTGCGGGGTGCAGGGGTAGGGGGTGTCCACCCGCACGCGCTCGGTAGTCATCCGGCCGTTGCGGTCCAGCACCGACGCCTTGATGCCCGAACCGCCGATATCGATCCCCAGCGTCAGCACGCTCTTGGGCCACGCCGAACCGGCGTCCTTCACCTTCGCCATTCTTCGACTCCCGTCACGGCAGTATTTGCGACCCCACTGTGGCAGGACACCGGCGACGATGCGCGAGAAGCGGCTGATCCGTCAGCCCGGCAGTGTGCTGATCCGTCAGCCCGGCAGTGTAAGGATTTCCGATCCGGATCCGGTGACCAGCAAGGTGTGCTCGAACTGCGCGGTGCGCAACTTGTCCTTGGTGGTGACGGTCCAGCCGTCGTCCCAGACGTCGTAGTCGTAGGTGCCCAGGGTGAGCATCGGCTCGATGGTGAACGTCATGCCCGTCTCCATCACCACGTCCAGGCTCGGGTTGTCGTAGTGCGGCACGACGAGCCCGGTGTGGAACGAGGTGCCGATGCCGTGGCCGGTGAAGTCGCGAACCACCCCGTAGCCGAACCGCCTGGCGTAGGCCTCGATCACCCGGCCGATCACATTCAACGGCCGGCCGGGCGCCACCATCTTGATCGCTCGCATGGTCGCCTCGCGGGTCCGCTCCACCAGCAGCCTGGACTCCTCGGCCACGTCGCCCACGAGGAATGTGGCGTTCGTGTCGCCGTGCACGCCGCCGATGAATGCGGTGATGTCCACATTGCAGATGTCACCGTCCCGCAGCACGGTGGAATCTGGGATGCCGTGGCAGATGACCTCGTTCAGCGACGTGCACAACGACTTGGGGAATCCGCGATAGCCAAGCGTCGACGGGTAGGCATGGTGATCCAGCAGATACTCGTGCCCTAGGCGGTCGAGTTCGTCGGTGGTGATCCCCGGCTGCACCGCCCTGCCGACCTCCTGCAGGGCATTGGCGGCGATGCGGCCCGCGATGCGCATCCGTTCGATCGTCTCGCTGTCCTTCACCTCGGGGCCGGCGTACGG
Organism: Micrococcales bacterium; assembly: GCA_032127075.1. Lineage (GTDB taxonomy): Bacteria > Actinomycetota > Actinomycetes > S36-B12. The sequence continues at coordinate 10,414 of JAQAZZ010000241.1, forward strand.
CGTCGGGGCCGGTTTGTCGACGTACTCGGGACGCTGGATCGAAACCGGGACCGGTCGTCGCGGTGAGATCCGGCCCGGGGAGAGAACGCGGCTCGCTGCGGTAGGCATGGCTCGATTCTGACACGGAGGCGCGGATAGGACCGGCCGCATATAGGCTGCGGTTGTCTCGGGAAGGAGCCGGTGTGTCGCAGTGGTGGTTCTGTCTTGTCCATCAGCGGGTCGAAGGCGAGGACGGTTGCGCCAACGCCGAGCGGCTGGGTCCCTTCGACACCGAGGATCAAGCGGCGCACGCGCTGCAGCTCGCCCGCGAGCGGAACGAGCAGTGGGACCACGACGAGGACGAGTGGAACGGCAAACCGCCGGCGAAGGACTGAATCGGTGCACCCGCAACCGCAACCGGAGCGCCGGTCCGGTCCGCTGTCGGGCCTGAAGGTCCTCGAGTTCAACGCGATCGGACCGGTGCCGTTCGCCGGGGGACTGCTGTCGGACCTCGGTGCCGATGTGTTGCGGATCGAGGCGCCCGGTCCGCAACTGGCTGTCGCCGACGAGAAGCGGGCACTGCATCTGCGGGGGCGCTCGGCGGTCACGATAGATCTGCGGGATCCAGTGGGCCGCGATACCGCGCTGCGCTTGGCGGACGCCGCCGACGTCCTCATCGAGGGCTACCGGCCCGGCGTGATGGAGAAACTCGGGCTGGACCCCGACGAGCTCTTGGGCCGCAACCCGGGGCTGATCGTCGGACGCATGACCGGCTGGGGCCAGACGGGGCCGCTGGCGCAGCAGGCAGGCCACGACATCGACTACATCGCTGCAGCAGGGGCGCTGCGCAGTTTCGCCAGAGCCGGGCAGCCGCCCGTGCCCCCGGTCAACCTGGTGGGCGACTTCGGCGGGGGCGCGATGTTCCTGGTGACCGGGATCCTCGCGGCGCTGTTCGAACGTTCCCGCTCCGGCCGCGGGCAGATCGTTGACGCGGCGATGGTGGATGGTGCGGCGTACCTGATGATGCTGGTCTACTCCCTGGCTGCCCAAGGGATGTGGGACGTCGGCACGCCCGGCGGCAACCTGCTGGACACCGGTGCGCCTTTCTACGATGTGTACGAATGCGCCGACGGCGGGTACGTCGCCGTCGGGTGTCTGGAGCCGAAGTTCTACGAGCAGTTCATGGCCGGCATCGGACTGACCGGCGATGATGTCCCGCCCCAGTCCGACGTTGCCGGATGGCCGCGGCTGCGGGAACTCATCGCCGCCAGCCTGCGCCAGCGGACCCGCGCCGAGTGGGAAGCGCACTTCGAAGGCACCGATGCCTGCGTCGCCTCGGTGCGGTCCATGACCGAGGCCGCCGAACACCCGCATCTGAAGGCCCGTGGGACCTTTCTCCCCGAAGAGCCGCTGCAGCCCGGCCCGGCGCCGAGATTCTCCCGCACCCCCGGCGAGGCCGTGCCGCGTTCGCAGATGCCGCACGGCGCGCAGGCATTGGCCGCGTGGGGCATCGAACCCGAACCGGCCGAACGTATCGCCCGCACCCCAGTGGAGGAACAGTGAGCAGCACGACCGCCGACAACGGGCCCGAGGACGATCTCGCACCCCTTCCGGAGCATCCCTTGGTCGCGGTCCTGGGCGGGACAGGGGACCAGGGGCTCGGCCTGGCCTACCGCTGGGCGGCGGCCGGGGTCCGGGTGATGATCGGCTCGCGGCAGATCGAACGTGCGCGCGCGGCCGCCGACGAACTGGGCCTGGGCGTCGTGGGCGGCCGCAACGACGAGGTCGCCGAAGCCTGCGACCTCGCCGTGGTCGCAGTGCCGTGGGCGGGCCACCGGGAGCTGGTGGCGGGACTGGCGGCGGAGTTGGCCCGCAAGGTGGTCGTCGACTGCGTGAATCCGCTGGGATTCGACAAGCGCGGCGCCTACGCCCTCTCGGTACCCGAGGGTTCCGCCGCACAGCAGGCGCAGACGCTGCTGCCGCACAGCGTGGTGGTGGGTGCTTTCCACAACGTCAGCGCCGTGCTGCTGCGCGACCGGGAGCTGGACTCGGTGGATACCGACACACTCGTGCTGGGCGATGTCCGCGCTGCAACCGACGCCGTGCAGGCACTCGCCGACATCATCCCCGGGATGCGCGGGATCTACGGCGGACGGTTGCGCAACTGCGCCCAGGTGGAGTCCCTGACGGCCAACCTGATCTCCATCAACCGTCGCTACAAGGCACACGCCGGGATCCGGATCACCGACCTCGGCTGACCCGGCCGTTGCGCCTCGGGACCGGCCTCAACTGTAGGAGTGGTCCAGATCGGGGTATGTCCCCGCGACGACGTCGGCGCTCCACGCACCCACGGCGGCGAGCATCACCGAACGCAGGTCGGCATAGGGCTTGACGAACTTCGGCGGCTTGCCCGGCGTGAGCCCCAGGAGGTCCTGCCACACCAGGACCTGGGCATCCGTGGCGTTGCCGGCGCCGATTCCGATGGTGGGGACGTCGAGTTCCTTCGTCACCCGTTCGGCCAAGTCGTGGGGGACCGCCTCGAGCACCACAGCGAAAGCTCCGGCCGACTGAACCGCGACGGCATCGTCGAGCAGTTCGTGGCCCGCCTCACCGCGCCCCTGCACCCGGTAGCCGCCCAGCGTGTTCACCGACTGCGGCGTGAGGCCGATGTGGGCCATCACCGGAATGCCGGCTTCGACAAGCGCTGAGATCTGCGGGGCGACCCGTCGGCCTCCTTCAAGCTTGACCGCCTGCGCGCCGGACTCCTTCATGAACCGGGTGGCCGAGCGCAGCGCCTGTTGCGGGGACTCCTGGTAGGACCCGAACGGCATGTCGGCGACGACCAGCGCCCGGGATGTGCCGCGCACCACGGCCGCGGTCAGCACGACCAGTTCGTCCAGCGTTACGGGCAGCGTGGACTGATGCCCAAGGACCACCATCGCGGCCGAGTCACCCACCAGGAGCACCGGGATACCAGCTTCGTCGAGCAGCCCGGCGACCATGGCGTCGTAGGCGGTCAGCATCGGCCACTTCTCGTGGGCGAGTTTCGCCTTGCCAAGGTCGGCGACTGTCACGCGCCGGTGGGTGATGGAGCCGTACACCGAAGTCGGCTGATCGGACGGGGACATAGTCGCCTCCAAGGTCGTCGATGCCGCATTCGGGTCACCGCGCCGACGCCAGTGTCCCACCCGACTCGGCCGCGGGCAACACCCTGATCGTGGGGCGTGCGCCGCTCGTGCGACGTGCAGATGGCGATTCGTGCCTGCTCCCGGGCGGGGCTAGCCTGGATGGTCGGCGACTGTCGCCGGCCAGCCCGACGGAGAGTCGCAACCATGGACCAGGCCGCTGAACCCCGCCCCAAGGCCCCAGCGGGACCTTCCGATGCCTGGATGACCGACGGCACCGGACATCCCCGGCGCTGGGCGATCTTGGGTGTGCTCATGGTCAGCCTGCTGGTGGTGGTGTTGGACAACACCGTGCTGAACATCGCGCTGCCGACCATCCAGCGCGACCTCGAGGCCACCCAGAGCGAACTCGTGTGGGCCATCGACTCCTACATCCTCGTCTTCGCCGCGCTGCTGTTCACGTGGGGCGTGCTGGGGGACCGGTTCGGGCGAAGACGCATCCTCATCATCGGGCTCACCGTCTTCGGCGCGGCCAGTGCGTTGTCGGCGTTCGCGGCGACACCGGAATGGCTCGTGATGAGCCGCGGGCTGATGGGCGTCGGCGGCGCCGCCGTCATGCCCGTGACCCTGGCCATCATCACCGTGGTGTTCCCGCCGCATGAACGCGGCAGGGCGATCGGCGCCTGGGCGGGGGCCGTCGGCGGTGCCGTGGCATTGGGGCCGGTTCTCGGCGGGCTGCTGCTGCAGCATCCGGAGTGGTCCAGCTGGGCCACCGGCAACGACTGGGGCGCGGTGTTCCTGATCAACGTCCCCGTTGTCATCGTGGGTGTGCTGGGAATTCTGCGGGTCGTGCCGGAGACGCGGAACCCCCATCCGCAGCGGCTCGACATCATCGGCTTGGTGTCCTCGTTCGTCGGCATGGTGCTGCTGGTCTACGGGATCATCCACGCATCGTCGGTGCGCAGTTGGACGGCGGCAGAGGTGCTCGTGCCCATCTTCGCCGGAGTGGTGATCATCGTCGGATTCCTCGTCTACGAGGCGAAGAGCCGCCACAAGTCCTTCGACGTCTCGCTGTTCCGCAACCGCGGCTACTCGGTGAGCCTCACCGCGGTCAGCCTCTCGTTCTTCGCGATGATGGGGATCACGTTCACATTGCCCTTCTACTTCCAGATCCTGCGCGGCTACGACACACTCAGCGCCGGCATGGCGTTCCTGCCGTTCGCCGTCGGCCAGTTGCTGGCCGCCCCGCGCAGCGCCAAGACAGTGGAGCGATTCGGCTACCGGGTCACCATGACCGTCGGCCTGACGATCGTCGCCGTGTCCTTGATCGGACTGACGAGACTGCAGCTCGACACGCCCATCTGGCTGGTGCTGCTGGGCTTCTTCCTGTTCGGGCTGGGCATGGGCAACGTCATCGCGCCAGCGACGTCGGTCATGCAGAACGTATTGCCGCTGGGCCGTGCCGGGGCGGGTTCGGCGGTGCAGAACACTGTCCGGCAGGTGTCAGGTGCGCTGGGCATCGCCGTGGTCGGAACCGTGCTGGGCAACCAGTACGCCAGCGGGGTGACATCGTTGTTCGCCGGACTGCCGGCACAATTCCCGCGGGCGGAGGCTGAGCAGTCTGTGGTGGCAACCAGTGCGATTCTGGATGGCGTCGCGGCCCAGGGCACGCTTCCGGCGGAGCAGATCGATGCGGTGCGGCAGAGCGCCTTCGAATCGTTCCTCGGCGCTGCACACACCACCATGACACTGTCGGCGGTGTTTGTGGTGATCGCGGCGCTCGTCGTGCTGTTCCTGTTGCCGCATATCTCGCCGCCGCGGAAGGGCGATGAGAGCCCCGCCGACACATGGGATTCCGGCGGCGAGGCCACCGAAGAGGCGGTGCTGCACGCCCAGCACCTGGACGAGCCCGCGACGGTCAAAGGTCCCGACGGATCGGACGCTCGCGCCAGCGGTTCGTGATCGGCAGCCTGCGGTCGCGACCGAAGGCGCGCAGCGAGACCTTCGTGCCCGGCGGATACTGGCGGCGCTTGTATTCCGCGGCATCGGTGAGCCGCAGCACCCGCTCGACGAGGGCTTCCGCGAAACCCTGGGAGATCAGGTAGTCCGCCCCCCGGTCGAGTTCCACATAGTCGTCGAGGAGATCGTCCAAGAGCTCGTAGTCCGGCAGGGAATCGGTGTCCAGCTGGCCGGGGCGCAGTTCCGCGCTGGGCGGCTTGTCGATGCTGGACTGCGGGATCGGCTCCGGGCTGCCGAGGCGGCGCGCCTGTTCGTTGCGCCAGCGGGCGAGCCGCCAGACGTCCATCTTGGGGATGTCCTTGATCGGGGCGAACCCGCCCACAGCGTCACCGTAGATCGTGGAGTAGCCCACGGCCAGTTCGGTCTTGTTGCCCGTCGCGAGCACCAGATGGCCCTCCTGGTTGGAGATCCCCATGAGGGTCACACCGCGCACGCGGGCCTGCAGGTTCTCCTCGGCGAGTCCGCTGAGGTGCAGCCCGGATTGGAAGGCCGACACCATCGGTTCGATCTCGACGGTTCGGAGGTGCAGCCCAGTGCGCTGAGCAGTTGTTGCGGCGTCGTCGCGGGAGTGCTGGCTGGAGAACTTGCTCGGAAGTGACACGCCATGCACGTGCTCTGGGCCCAGGGCATCGCAGGCGATGGCTGCCACCAGCGCCGAGTCGATGCCGCCGGACAGTCCCAGCACCACAGAGGCGAACCCGTTCTTGCGCACGTAGTCGCGCAGTCCCACGACGAGCGCGGACCATACCTCGGCGTCGGCATCGAGGCGGGGCAGGACCGGACCGGTCGGCGTGGCGGCGCCGTCGAAGCCCAATTCCGACACCAGCAGGTGTTCGGTGAACTGGGGCGCCCGCGCGACGAGCTCCCCATCCGCGGCGACGATCATGGTGTCGCCGTCGAACACCAGCTCGTCCTGACCGCCGGCCATGTTGACATAGGCCAACGTGCAGCCGGCCTCCTCGGCCCGCTGGGTGCACAGTTCCAGGCGGATGTCGTCCTTGGCCCGCTCGTAGGGCGAGCCGTTGATCACCAGCAGCAGGTCGGACTGCGCCTCGCGCGCCCACCGCACCGGGCCGCCCTCCTGCCACAGGTCCTCGCAGATCGCCAACGTCACGGACACGCCGTTGACGTCGATGGTGCAGGGCTGATCCCCCGGGACGAAGTACCGGTATTCGTCGAACACGCCGTAGTTAGGCAGATGGTGCTTGTTGTAGCGAGCCACAACCGTGCCACCGTGCAGCGCCCAGGCGGCGTTCACGGGAGCATTCCGCGGTCGCCCTGCGCCGGCGGCTGGCCCGTCCCGGCTGTCCAGCAGACCCAACACCACCGTCAGGTCCCCCAGCCCCTCGGTGGCGAGTTCCCCGGCGAGGGACAACGCCGCTGCACGGCTGGCCTCGATGAACGACGGCCGCAGCGCCAGGTCTTCGATCGGGTAGCCGGTGAGGACCATCTCGGGGAAGGCGACGAGGTCCGCGCCAGCCCCGTGGGCAAGCCGGCAGTGCTTGACAACCAGGCGGGCATTGCCCGCAAGATCCCCCACGGTGGGGTTGATCTGGGCCAGAGCCACCCGCAGTCGCCGCACCCCGTCAGGCTACTGTGCGGGTGTCCTGCCACGCTCCGCCGCGGCGTTGGGCAAGATGTACCTATGGACAAGCAGACCGAATTCGTCTTGCGCACGGTCGAAGAGCGCAACATCATGTTCATCCGGTTGTGGTTCACCGATGTGCTGGGCACGCTGAAATCGGTGGCGGTGGCACCCGCGGAACTCGAAGGCGCCTTCGCCGAAGGTATCGGCTTCGATGGATCGGCGATCCAGGGCTTCACACGCGCGTCGGAAGCCGACATGCTCGTGCGGCCGGATCCCTCCACCTTCCAGGTGCTGCCGTGGGTGGGGGAGACGCGGGGCACCGCGCGGTTGTTCTGCGACATCCTCATGCCCGATGGCAATCCCGCGTGGGCTGATCCGCGGCAGGTGCTGAAGCGAACGCTGGCGAAGGCCGCCGACCTGGGTTTCACGTTCTACACCCACCCCGAGGTGGAGTTCTATCTGCTCCAACACCCGCACGAGCCGGGCAGCCCGCCCCCAGCGCCAATCGACCGGTTCGGCTACTTCGACAACGCGCCGCACGGCGTGGCACACAACTTCCGGCGCGCGACGATCACCATGCTGGAGTCGATGGGGATCTCGGTGGAATTCAGCCACCACGAGGCAGGCCAGGGCCAGCAGGAGATCGACCTGCGCTACGCCGACGCCCTCACCACCGCCGACAACATCATGACTTTCCGCCTGGTGGTCAAGGAGATGGCGCTGGAGCACGGTGTTGTGGCCACCTTCATGCCCAAGCCGTTCGCCGACCAGCCCGGCTCCGGCATGCACACCCACGTCTCGCTGTTCGAGGGCGACGGCAACGCCTTCTACGATCCGGGCGCGCCCTTCCAGCTGTCCAAGGTCGGGCGTTCCTTCATGGCCGGCCTGCTGCGCCACGGTCGCGAGATCAGTGCGGTGACCAACCAGTGGGTGAACTCGTACAAGCGCATCGAGGGTGGTGGGGAGGCCCCGGCGTGGGTGTGCTGGGGCCACAACAACCGTTCGGCGATGGTCCGCATCCCCATGTACAAACCGCACAAGGGTGGCTCGACCCGTCTGGAGTTGCGGACCCTCGACGCCGCGACCAACCCCTATCTCGCGTTCGCGTTGATCCTCGCGGCAGGGTTGAAGGGCATCGAAGAGGGTTACGAACTGCAGCCCGGCTCCTCCGACGACGTCTGGGCGTTGACGCCGGGGGAGCGCCGGGCCATGGGCATGAAGCCGCTGCCCGGCAGTCTGGGGCGGGCGGTGGACGCGATGGAATCCAGCGAACTGGTCGCGGAGACGCTCGGCGAGCACGTGTTCGACTATCTGCTGCGCAACAAGCGGGCCGAGTGGGATGAGTATCGCCGCCAAGTCACGCAATTCGAGTTGGACCGCTACCTCCCGTTGCTGTGAGCAGCCCTCGGATCACCAGCGAACCCGCCAGGCTGGCACGGCTCGGCTTCACCGATCCGGATCGGGCGACGGCTCTGCTGTCTGCTGAGCCACTCGCTCGATGCGCCACCGAGGACATCGTGGCGACCTTCGCCGACGCCGCCGACCCGGACAGCGCCCTGATGTCTTTCGCCAGGGTGCTCGAAGCGGCCGCAGCCGATCCACGGCTGCTGGACGACATCTGTGCGGCCATGGCGGAGGAGCCGCAGGTGCGGTCGGGGCTGGCCGGCGTGCTGGGTGCATCGCAGGCACTGGGGGACCATCTGACGCGGCATCCGCAGGATTGGCCACTGCTGCGGCGCAGCGAACGATTGCCCGACGGGAAGGTGAAGCGCGAACTGCTGACGGCCGTAGGAGCCGATCCCGACGCCGAGCTGCCGGTGGCGGGGCTGGACCCCGGCGACGCGTCGCTGGAGCTGCGACGCGCGTATCGGCGGGAACTGCTGCAGATCGCTCGGCGCGATGTGGTCGACGCAGCCTCTTACCACGACACCGTCGCGGACTTGAGCAGCGCCGCCGATGCCGCACTTGAGGCGGCGCTGGCTGTGGCCCGGGCCGAGGTGGGTGACGACGCCCAAGGCTGTCGGCTCGCGGTGATAGCGATGGGCAAGTGCGGCGCGCTGGAACTCAACTACATCTCCGATGTGGATGTCATCTTCGTCGTCGAACCAGTCGGTAGCGACGAGGCTGCCGCGATTCGCACCGGGACAGCGCTCGCCGCCAGCCTGATGCGCGTTTGCGGCGCGCACACGGCCGAGGGCGCCCTCTGGGAGGTTGATCCCGGTCTTCGCCCCGAGGGCAAGTCCGGAGCGCTGGTGCGCACACTGGCCAGCCACATCGGCTACTACGAGCGCTGGGCGCAGACATGGGAGTTCCAGGCGTTGCTCAAAGCCCGGGCGGCCGC
>JAQAZZ010000242.1:0-3208 GCA_032127075.1 Micrococcales bacterium
CGGCTGTCAACGTCGTGGCGTTTGACCCCGACTCCGGTGCAGCGGTGGCCGGCGTGCTGATGAAGCGCGCAGACTTCGGGGTGGTGACCGGCCTGGTCGAGCACCGGGGCCGGTTGTGGATGAGCAGCATCGGCTTCCCGGCCGTCGCGTCCTGCCCGGTCCCAGCCTGACGGCGAGTCCCGGTCCCAGCCTGACGGCGAGTCCCGGTCCGGCCTGACGGCGAGGCCCGATCCCGGCCTGACGGCGAGGCTCCCCTGAATCAGACGCCGAATCGCCTACCCTTCTCAGGCGATGGTGAATATGACCAGGTTGCGGCGCGCTGCCGCCATCACGGCGACCCTCTTCACGGTAGGTATGCCGGTCGCGGCGTGGGCCGAGCCCAACCCGGCCGCGGATCCGAACAGTTGCCCCTACAAGGTGTCCACGCCGCCGGCGGTGGACTCCTCCGAAGTACCCAAAGCCGGTGACCCGCCCCAGCCCCTGCCGGTTCCGGCCTCCGCCGTCGGTGGGGACGCGCTGAGTGGGTGCGGCGTGATCGTCGCCGCCGGTACGCCGCCGCTTCCGACCGACATCTCCGCTGAGGCCTGGCTGATCGCCGACCTGGACACCGGCGCGGTGGTCGCGGCCCGCGACCCGCACGGCCGCCACCGCCCGGCCAGCGTCATCAAGGTACTCACCGCGATGGTGGCCATCAACGAACTACCGTTGAACAGAATCGTCGACGGCACCCAGGCCGACGCCAACGCCGAAGGCACCCGAGTCGGCGTCGACGTGGGTGGCCGGTACACCATCAACGACCTCCTGCACGGGCTGATCATGTATTCCGGTAACGACGCGGCCCACGCACTGGCTATGCAACTCGGCGGCATGGATGTCGCGCTGGGCAAGATCAACGCGCTCGCCGCCAAACTGGGCGGGCGCGATACCCGGGTGGCCACCCCGTCCGGGCTCGACGGACCGGGAATGAGCACCTCGGCCTACGACGTGGGTCTGTTCTTCCGGTACGCCTTCAACAACCCGATATTCGCCGACATCGCCGCCACCCGCACCTACCTGTTCCCGGACAACAACGGCCAGCCACCCTTTCCGATCGAGAACGACAACCAGTTGCTGCTCAACTATCCCGGTGCCCTCGGCGGCAAGACCGGCTTCACCGACGACGCCCGCCAGACCTTCGTCGGCGCCGCCGATCGCGACGGACGCCGTTTGGTGACCGTGCTCCTGCGCGGCACCCGCCAACCGATTCCGCCGTGGCAGCAGTCCGCGCAGTTACTCGATTACGGGTTCGCCACCGCCCCCGGCACCGCGATCGGCACCCTCGTCGAGCCGGATCCGTCGCTGCGGCCGCCCGCCCCCGACTCCTCCCTCAGCGCGGCGCCACTGTTGTCCGCCGATGCTCTGCCGGTACGGATCGGCGTCTCGGTGATCGGCACCGGCATCATCTTCAGCCTGATTCTGGCGGCCCGGTCGCTGAACCAGCGCGCTCAGGCACGCTGACGCTGTAGCCGCCCGCGCGCTCCAAACTTGTCGGTGCATCGAACTAGTGTTCGATATATGGAGATGCTGACCGCTCTGGACGACCTCGAGGCGGCGTGGGACAAGCTGGCCTCGCTGCCGCTGACGACGCTGAGCGCCGGGCAGGTGCTCACGGTGCTTGACCGACTGGAAACCCAGCGCCGCCGCCAGCCCGCCGTCGAGCACACCCTGCTCAATCATCTGCAGGCCCAGGCCACCGCGAAGGACATGGGCGCCAAATCCTGGCGGGCGGTGCTGGCCCAGCGACTGGGAATCAGCGGACTGGACGCGGGACGGCGGATAGCCGAGGCCGCCGTACTCGGGCCACGCCGGGCTCTCACCGGCGAACCGCTCGAGCCACACCTGCCGGCCACTGCGGCGGCCCAGGCCCGCGGCGAGATAGGAACCGACCACGTCACGATCATCCGGGACTTCATCGACCACCTACCGGCCGATGTCGACCCGGGCACCCGGGCGGCCGCCGAAGCGCAACTCGGCGGACTCGCCGGCGGGCTGACCCCGGAAGGGCTGCGCAAACTCGCCCGCCAATTGCTGGGCTACCTCGACTCCGACGGCACCCTCGACGACGAACGCGAGCACGCCCGCAAACGCGGCCTGACCCTCGGGGCTCAAGGCCTGGACGGCATGACCCGGCTCACCGGCTGGATCACTCCCGAACTGCGCGCGACCCTCGATGCCCTGTTCGCCAAACTCGCCGCACCCGGTTATGGCAACCCAGACGACCAGACCCCGTGCCTTGACGGCGCCCCGTCGCAGAACCAGATCGACGGCGACACCCGCAGCCCCGCCCAACGCACCCACGATGCGCTGCAGAGCGTGTGCCGGACGATGCTGACCGCCGGGACCCTCGGCCAGCACAACGGGCTTCCCGTAACCATCGTGGCCACCACCACCCTGGCCGAACTCACCGCAGCGGCCGGGCTGGCCCACACCGGCGGCGGCACCCAGCTGCCCATCCCGACCCTCATCCGGATGGCCGCCGCCGGCGCCCACCCCTACCTCGCGCTGTTCGACGATCCCCGGCAGATCCAGCTCTACTACGGACGCACCCGACGCACCGCCAGCCCCGGCCAACGCCTGGCCCTGCACGCCCTGGAACGGGGCTGCACCAAACCCGACTGCACCGCCCCACCAAACCGCTGCCAGGTCCACCACGCCGAGCGTGACTGGCAACACGGCGGCAACACCGACATCAACGAACTCACCCTGGCCTGCGGCTGCGACAACCGACTCGTCAACGACACCCCCACCGGATGGACCACCCGAAAACGCAAGGCCAACAACCGCACCGAATGGATCCCACCGCCATCTCTGGACCGCGGCCAGCATCGCATCAACCACTTCCACCATCCCGAGGAATTACTACGCCCCGGCGACGACGAACCCGGATAGCTCGGTTTCCGCATCGCGTTCGGCTGCCCAGGCCGTTGCGAACAGGACCAGACGCGCGGTCATGTAGGCGAACACCATCAGGCCCAGAACCGGGCCGAAGACCGCACCTGCCGGGCCGTGCAGCACCGTCTGCAGGTAGATCGAGCCCACCTGCTTGAACACCTCGAAGCCGACGGCGGCGAGCAGTCCGGCCCCGGCGCACCGGCGCAGCGGGACCGGATCGTGCGGCAGACGGGCGATCATCACGGTGAACAGCAGCCAGGCCACCAGGATCGACACC
>JAQAZZ010000243.1:0-3344 GCA_032127075.1 Micrococcales bacterium
CCAGAACACAACCGCACCGGCCACCACGATGATCCGCAGCGGTGTCCAGAAGCGGGGGGCGGCTTGGTGGTCGCCGGCAGGACCGCCGAGGAACTCGCTGCCCGCCCGCAGATCCGGATCACTGCGGGTCGGCGCGATTTCGGCGGGTGGACGCACGGGGGAACTCTATCGGCGCCAGACTCGCCACAGCGGCCCGCCGCCGCCCCTACTGAGGAGCGGGCACAGCCTGCTGCTGCGGCGCACCGGCAGCCGGTTGGTCCGGGGCGCTGGGAGCCGGCGGCGCCGAACCAGCGGCCGGCGGCGTCGGATCGGTCGTCTTCTCCGACTGCCCGCCGCTGGAGGACTCGGACTTCGGCGATGATTCCGGGCTGGTGGTGGCATCTGGGGCCGGAGCCGGAGCCGGCGGTGGCGTGTAGTACTGCTGTCCGCCGCCAGCGACACCCCCCGATCCGGGGGCCACGAAGCTCTCCACCGGTTCACCGTCGAGCGCGGCGTCGGCGAATGCCGCCCAGATACCCGCGGGGAACGTACCGCCGTAGACGCTGCTCAGTCCGCCGACGCCGTCCAGGGATACGGGTCGGCCCTTCTTGTCCGCCTTCATCATCATCACCGCGGCCGCCATCTGCGGGGTGTACCCGACGAACCACGCCGACTTGCTCCCGTCTGTGGTGCCGGTCTTGCCCGCGACCGGCCTGCCGGTCCATGACGCCCGGGTGCCGGTGCCGGAGTTGACCACCGTCTGCAGCGCGAAGTTGACCGTGTCCATCGTCTCCTCGTCGAAGGCGCGCTTGCCCCGGTTCGGATCAAGCCGGTAGGCCACCTCCCCGTTGCTGCGTTCCACCTTCTTCAGGATCGTAGGATCGGCGTGGATGCCGCGGGATGCGAAGGTCGAGAACGCCGAGGCCATGTCAACTGCCCGCGGCGAGGCGGAACCCAGGACAAACGTCAGGTTGTCCTCGAGTCCGGGGGTGTCCTTCGGCAGGCCGAGCCGCTCGGCGGCATCCATCGAATCCTTCACGCCCACTTCGCTTTCCACGGCAACGTAGGCGGTGTTGATCGAGTTGGTGGTGGCCGTGAGCAAGGACACGGAGCCGTAGCTGGAGTTGCCGGCATTCTGCAGTGTGTAGCCGTTGATCGTCGCCGGAGACGACCCGTTCCAGACCGAGTCCAGCCCGACGCCCTCCTCCAGGGCAGCGGCGAGCGTGAAAGCCTTGAACGTCGAGCCCCCTTGGGCTCTTGCCTGCAACGCGTTGTCGAGCTGATCGTCCAGGTAGTCCTCGCCGCCGTAGATCGCCATGATCTCCCCGGTGCCCGGGTGGATCGCCGTCAGTCCGATCCGGACGCCGTCTTTGTTGTATTGCGGTCCTTCCGAACGGACGGCGTCCACCGCGGCTTCCTGGGCCTTCTTCTCGATCGTCGTGGTGATCGTGAGTCCGCCCCCGTCGATCTCGGCCTCCGACCAGCCGATCTGCGTCATCTCCCGGCGGACGGCCTCCAGGATGTAGCCGTTCTGGCCCGACAGCTGGTTGGCCCGCGACTGTTTGCGGAACTTGGGGAACTCCGCTGTCCGTTTCTCCGCCTTGCCGATCCAGTCCTTCTCCACCATGCCGTCGAGCACGTAGAACCAGCGGTCCACGAGCCGGTCCTTGAACAGTTCCGGTTCGAAGTTGCCCGGGGACTGGATCATGCCAGCCAGCGCGGCGCCCTCGGAGAGGGTGAGCTTCTTCACCGACTTCCCGTAGTAGGCCTCGGCGGCCGCTTGGATCCCGTAGGCGCCGCGGCCGAAGTAGATGGTGTTGAGGTAGTTCTCCAGGATCTCGTCCTTGGACTCGATGGTCTCGAGCTTCACCGAGAGCACCAGTTCCTTGCCCTTGCGCACGAAGCTCTGATCCTGGGTGAGAAAGGCGTTCTTCACGTACTGCTGGGTGATGGTGGAACCGCCCTGGGTAGACCCACCGGTGACGTTGTTCACGAAGGCGCGGGCAATGCCCTCGGGGGAGAAACCGCCGTGGTCGTAGAAGGTGCGGTCCTCCGCGGCGAGCACGGCGTGCTGGACGTGCACCGGGACATCGGCGAGCGGCACACTTGTGCGGCGCACATCGCCGAGCCGGCCGATCTCACCCTTCCCGTCGGCGTACATCACCTTGGTGGTTTCCGCCACGGCCACATCGTTGGGCTGCGGCACCGGGAAGATGTACACCGCGATGGCGAACAAGCCGGCCCCCACGACGATCCCGGCCAGCATCAGGCCCATGAGGAACTTCCACGACGGCAGCAGCTTCGCGATCCCCGTCTTGTCGGAACGTGGGTAGTTGATCACGCCCGCCCCCTTCTGCCCGCCGGTGTGCGGGGATTCCCATCACCCAGGACGTACGACACGACCAGATGGTTCCAGTGGCAGGTCCGGCAGACCTCCACCACGTACACCCGGAACGCCCCGTACTCGTGGGCGAGACTGTTCAACTCGTCCTTGGCCCGCACTCGGCCGGACAACTCCCCCATCTCCGGGGAGAACGTGTAGGTGAGCCGCGTGAGCGGGTTGCGCCTGCAGACCGGACAGCTGCGCCCGGTCGGTTCGCCGTGGTACTTCGCGGTCCGCAGCAGCATCGGGTCGGCGTCGCAGATGTCCTCCCGCAGCCCACCGCGAACCAGTCCCTGCAGTGCGGCCCTGCGCTTCATCGAGTAGTCCACCAGCTGCCGCGGGCGGGTGGGATCGACCACGGCCTCGGGTTCGGGCAGTGGGTCGCGCCGCGGTTTCGCGACACTCCGCGGCGCGACGCGGGTGCCGCGGGGCACCTGCGTCTGACGTGGGGAAGCCATGCGCTCCAGCGTAGACGCGTTGCACCGAATCACCACTCAGGGTGACCGTCGTTGTTACTCGACTGGAACAGCGCCGTGTCCCCGCTCACAGCGGGGCATCGCATGTGGCTCGGATCACGACACCCCGGGAGGGCACCCAGTTGCCAATAGGCAGGATATTGGCGTAGATTATATCGAAGCGACATATTGAATCGACGCATCTGTTCTGACTATCAGTCCGAAACATCTCGGCGACATGCCCGTCCGATGCCTCGGTTGAACAGGTCGATAACGATACATTGACGCGGTGCGTCGCGGAGGCGGCAACCCGGTTCCCTCACCGGGGCCAGGGGCCGCACCGGAATCAACCCGCCGGCTGATGGGAGGACGATCACATATGGCGAAGCGCTCTGAAGTGCTGGAATTCGCCGTGCTCGTCCTGCTGCAGGACTCGCCGATGCACGGCTACGAACTCCGCAAGCGGCTCAACGGCGTCCTGGGCACCTTTCGCGCCATCTCCTACGGTTCCCTCTACCCCTGCCTGA
>JAQAZZ010000244.1:0-22459 GCA_032127075.1 Micrococcales bacterium
CGGTCGGTGTAGCAGTAGGCGCCGAACGGCAGCCCGGTGGCCGTGCCCACCGCCTCGACCGTCCAGCCGAACACACATGCGATGCCGAAGAACCCGGCCGACCAGGCCGCACCGCGGGTGCTGAGGCTGTGGGTGAGGGAGGCGGCGAAGAACAGCAGCACCCCGGCCGTGGTGAGCAGGTCGCGGGTTTCGCCCGAGGCGAGGATCCAGAGGATGTTGGCCAGCACACATGCGGCGGCCAGCAGCCAGGATATCCGCAGCCCTTGCCGATGGATGCGGGGCTGCCGCCGTTGCTGGGTGGGGGCGGAGACGCTCACATCTGCATCGTGGGTGGTTGTTGGCCTTGGGGCAACTCACCCACTTCCGCGGCGCTGCCAGCGGTGATGCGCAGCAGTTGGGCGTAGTTGGTGGGGAACACCCAATCCGGATGCCCGGCCGGGGCCCAGATGGTGGTGAACTTCGCCAGATCGACGTCCAGGATCACCCCGTTGGGCTCTGTGGTGGCGACGGGGGCGATGCCGCCCGGGCGCTGTCCGGTTCGCTCGGAGGCTGCCCGGTCGGACAGTTCGGCGACATCCATCTCGCCGAGCACCCCGCTGAGGTTGACCGGGTCCACGTTGCGCCCTGCGCGCACCAGGACCAGATAGTGGCGGGATCCGGCGAGGAACAGGTGGCTGGCGGCCAGGGACTCGCTGCCGGAGCCGCGGATCCGGTCGCGCACCGCCGCCAGCGGTTCCGGGTCCCTGGCGCAGCCGAGGGCTGTGAGCACCGCGTGGACCCGCTGTACGGGCGCTGGGGGTTTCGGCCGCGGCATGGTCGCAGCGTAGTGGCTCAATGACGACAGATGGGGACCAATCGGGTGGAACCGACATCGGCCATTGACCTGCGTCGGACCCCTGTTCTAGCGTGGACAGTATTCGAACAGATGTTCGATTTCCCGGGGGGTGATTCTCCCCGGGGGTGATTCTCCCCGGGGGGTGATTCCCCCGGGGGGCCGATCCCGGGGGCCGATGCCCCACCGATCAGTCAGCCACGCCTGCAGGAGGAGTCTGCCATGAGCCGCCGTTACAGCGAACCGGTTCGAGTGGTCGCGGCCGTGTCGCCGGATCCGGCCGAGGCGCAATCCCCGCAGTCCTTCGTCTGGCGGCGGCGCAGCTATCGGGTGGTCGCGGTGCTCGCCCGCTGGATCGAAGCCGAGCAGTGGTGGCGCCTGGCCGGTTTCGGGGCCGACGGCGGTGTCGGCGACTCGGTGGTGTGGCGCGTCGAGGCCAGCAGTCGGGGGAACCCCGCCGGAGTGTTCGACCTGAGGAACCGCACCGGGGCAGAACGGTCCGACTGGTTCCTGATCCGGGAGTTCGACTGACAGCGCCCGACACCCCGACCCGCCAGCACCAACCCTGAAGATCTTGAAGATGAGGAGAAACCGATGCGAGCCCCCGAACACATCGCCACCGGCCGGGCAATCCCGCTGGCCAGTGTCGAACTGCTCGTCGCAGCCGTGGCCGAGATCGAGAACGCTGCGGCGGAACCGACTGCGGCGCTGCGCTACATCCGCGCCCATCTGGTAGCGCGCCGCGCCGCCGCTGCCGTCTTGGCGGCCCGCGGCCGACCTGATCGCCGCCGCGGCCACCGACCCCGCGATGTCTGGGAGCTGCTGCCCCGGATCGCGCCGGAGCTGACCGAATGGGCGCAGTTCTTCGCCGCGGGCACCGGAAAGCGCATCGCCGCCGAGGCGGGCCTGCCCGACGCGGTATCGGCGCGGGAGGCGGACGACATGATGCGCGACGCCCACAACTTCCTCGACCGGGTGGCGGTGTCCCTGTCGCGCGGGATTCACAGTGTGTCGGCGGATTGACCATGGTCGCCGCATCGTCGTTTGCCCACCTGCACACCGCATCGGGATACTCGCTGCGCTATGGGGCCTCGAAACCGGAGGCGCTGGTGGCGCGTGCGGCGGAAATCGGACAGGAGGTGCTGGCGCTCACCGACCGTGACGGACTCTACGGAGCGGTCCGGTTCGCGATCGCCTGCCGGGAAGCCGGGATCGCCCCGGTGCTGGGGGTGGATCTGGCAGTCGCACCCAGCGGGCTGCTCCCGGCGGGAACCGACCGTGCCACCGCTGCCCGGCGCACCCCGGCCCGGGGCGGGAGCCGGGTAGAGCGGGATCTTCCCCGGGTGGTGCTGCTCGCCTACGGCCAGCAGGGGTGGGCGTCGCTGTGCCGGCTGGTGTCGGCAGCGCATCTGTCCGGACAGCGGGGCGCGCCGATGGCCACCGCGGCACAGATCGCCCGGCACAGCGAGGGACTGGTCCTGCTGCTGGGGCCGGATTCCGAGTGTGGCCGGGCAGTAGCGGCGCACCGTCTCGATCTGGCCGACGAGATTCTGCGCCGATGGCGCGAACTCTTCGCAGACCGGCTCTACGTCGAGATCGCCTGCCATCTCGTCCCCCGCAGCAGCGAGACGCTCACCGGCCGGACCGGCCCGGGGGTGGTCGGGCTGTCGCTACCGGTGGCGGCCCGGCTCTACCGCTGGGCCGCCGAGCGCGGGATCCCCACGGTGCTGGCCAACGCCGTGCGGCATGCCCGGCGCGAACAGGCCCCGGTGGTCGATGTGCTGGACGCCATCCGGCGGCTGGTCCCGCTCAGCGGCCGTCACCTCGACCGTGCCAACGCCGAGGGGTATCTGAAGTCCGCGGAGCAGATGGCGGCCATCGCAGCACAGGTGGTGTCCGCCGCGGGACATCCCGGCGACCGCATCCGGGTTCAGCGGCTGTTGGCCCGGACCACAGCACTGGCGCAGCGCTGCTGCCTGGATCCGGTGGCCGACATGGGGATCGGCTCGGTCCACGTGCCGGAGCTCGACGTGCTGGTGCCCGGGCTGGCGAAGGGGCAGGAGCATCGGGCCGCCGCCGCACGGCTGCTGCGCCAGCGCTGCGAGGAGCAGCTGGACCGGCGCTATCCGGGCGCCCGGCATCACAGCGCGGCGCAGCGACTGGAACAGGAACTGGCGACCATCACCGGGCTGGGGTTCCAGGGGTACTTCTTGACCGTTGCCGAAGTGGTAGACCTCATCCGCGGCATGGGGGTTCGGGTCGCGGCCCGCGGGTCCGGCGCGGGCAGCCTGGTCAACCACCTGCTGGGCGTCTCCGGGGTCGATCCACTGCAGCACGGGTTGATCATGGAGCGGTTCCTGTCGCCGCTGCGGCGGGCGCTGCCCGACATCGACATCGACGTGGAGTCCGCCCGCCGCACCGAGGTCTACGAACAGATCATGCAGCGCTTCGGCGGCGAGCGCTGCGCCTGCGTGTCGATGATGGACACCTACCGGGTGCGGCACGCCGTCCGCGACGTGGGTGCGGCTCTCGGCCTGCCGCCCGGGGACATCGACTCCTTCGCCAAGGCCTTCCCCCATATCGCAGCCCGTGATGCCCGGGCCGCGCTGGCGGAACTGCCCGAACTGCGCACCTCCGGCCTCGGCCGGCTGGCCGCCGACGGCGGGATGGACCGCTTCTTGGGCCTGGTGGAGTCGCTGGACGGATTGCCCAGGCACGTGGCGCTGCATCCGTGCGGGGTGCTGCTGTCCGACGCCACCCTGCTGGACCGCACCCCGGTGGAGGCGTCCTGGCTCGGCTTCCCGATGAGCCAGTTCGACAAGGACGATGTGGAAGAGATGGGCTTCCTCAAGTTGGATGTCCTGGGCATCCGGATGCAATCGGCGATGGCGCACGCAGTCGATGAGATCACCCGTGAGACGGGTGAGCAGGTGGACATCGACGCCGTCCCCCTCGACGACGGGCCGACCTTCGAACTCATCCGCTCGGCCCGGACGCTGGGCTGCTTCCAGATCGAGTCGCCGGGGCAGCGGGAACTGGTGGGCAAGTTCTCCCCGGAGACGTTCGACGACATGATCATCGACATCTCGCTGTTCCGCCCCGGCCCGGTCAAGAGCGACATGATCAGCCCGTTCCTGCGCGCCCGGCACGGCTGGTCGCTGCCGGAATACCTGCACGAGGATTTGCGGCCGGTCCTGGCCCAGACCGCCGGTGTGGTGGTGTTCCACGAGCAGGTCATCGAACTCGTGGCCGTGATGACCGGCTGCACGCTGGCGCAGGCCGACGAAGTCCGCCGGACCCTCGGCAGTCCGGCTGGGCAGGACGAGGTGCGCGGCTGGTTCTACCCCGCCGCCATGGCCAAGGGTTATCCGCTGGAGGTCGTGGAGCAGGTCTGGGACGTGCTGCGCGCATTCGCCTCCTTCGGGTTCTGCAAAGCCCACGCCGCGGCGTTCGCGCTGCCGACCTACCAGTCGGCATGGCTGAAGGCGCATCACCCGGCGGCGTTCCTCGCCGGGGTGCTCACCCACGACCCCGGGATGTACCCCAAGCGGCTCATCCTCGACGACGCCCGCAACTTCGGCATCGCCGTGCTGGGGCTGGACATCAACAAGTCCGACCGGGTCTATCGGGTGGAGCGGGTCGGCGACGGCTGGGGCATCCGGCTGCCGCTGGCCGAGGTGAAAGGAATCTCCGCGGCGGAGGAGTCCGCGATAGTGGCGGGGCAGCCCTACAGCTCATTGGGCGATGTATGGCACCGCGCTGGGATATCGCGTCCCACCACCGAGCGGCTCGTCCTCTCCGGGGCGTTCGACGAGGTCCACGGGGTCGGCATGGGCAGCGGTTTCGGCCGGCTCACCCGGCGTGACCTGCTGCTGCAAGTGATCGACCTGGAGCGCTACTCCCGTTCGCTGGAACGGGGCCGCGGTGCGCGGGGACGGGCTGGTCGGGCGAAGCAGTTGCCGTCGGCCGCCGACGATCCGGCCGTGGCGGCCCGCCGACAGTCGCAGGCCCCCGCACAGGTATGTCCGCCCGAGCAGGTGGAGATGCAGCTGGCGCTGGACATGTGCGAGCCGCCGGGTGCCGTCGTCAGCGGTCTGCCGGAGATGGACCCCGGCGAGCGGGTGCGCGCCGAGGTGGAAGTCCTCGGGATGGACGTCAGCAGCCACATCGTGTCGTTCTACGATCCGATGCTGGCCGACCTCGCAGTGGTCCGCTCCCGAAACCTGCTCGACTGCCGATCACAGGCCGAGGTGCTGGTGGCCGGGGTGAAGGTGGCCACGCAGACCCCTCCGGTGCGCAGTGGGCGCCGGGTGGTGTTCCTCACCCTGGACGACGCCACCGGTCCGGTTGACGCAACCTTCTTCGAGGATGTCCAAGGGCCCTACGCCGCCACCCTGTTCCACTCGTGGCTGCTGCTGGTCCGCGGCCGCATCCGGCGCACCGGTCGCCGCGGCATCTCGCTGCGTGCCACCGGATGCTGGGAGTTGGGCGGCATCTGGCAGCTGTGGCGGAAGTCCGGTGCGGCCGGTGTGGGGCAGTTGCTGGCGGAATCCCCCGAGCCGGCCCCCGGTGGGGTCGCTGCTGGGTCCGGAGCCGCGCCGGATCGGGAACACACCGCTGGCGGCATGGGGCAGCGCCGCCGGGTTCTGGTGCATGCCAGCGGATTCCGGATGTCGCCCTACGCTGACATCAAACCCGCCGGGCGCGATGTCAAGAAGGCCCGCCCCGACAAGTCGGACGCGGACGGTCGTGCGCCCGCGAAACTGTGGCACTCCAGCCCGGGCAGCAGCGGATGGTGAGGGGGAGCGTATGAGCCGCAGCCAACTGCGCCGACCCCGGAGCGCCATGGCCTCCGTCGGCGACGACACCGACTGCACGATCCTGCACGTGGACATGGACGCCTTCTATGCTTCGGTGTCGCTGCTGGCCCATCCGGAACTGGTCGGCCAGCCGGTCATCATCGGTGGTGCCGCAAACCGCGGCGTGGTCCTGTCGGCGACTTACGAGGCCCGGCAGTTGGGCATCCACTCGGCCATGCCGATGGCCCGCGCCCGCAGGCTCGCCCCGAATGCGGTGGTACTGCCGCCCGACTTCCGTCGATACAGCGAAGCCAGCCAGGGAGTCATGGCCCTGTTCCGCTCCATCACACCCCTGGTGGAGCCGCTGAGCCTCGACGAGGCGTTCCTGGACGTCGCCGGCTCACGTCGGCGGCTGGGCCGGCCGCGGCAGATCGCGCAACATATCCGCGACCGGGTGTACGACGAGCAGGGCATCACCTGTTCGGTGGGGGTGGCGGCCAGCAAGTTCGTCGCGAAACTCGCCTCCACCCTGAGCAAACCCGACGGCATGCGGATCGTTGCTCCCGAGCACGTGGTCGAGTTCCTGCATCCGCTGCCCATCGGGTCGCTGTGGGGGGTGGGGGAGAAGACAGAGGAGGCGCTGTCGCGGCTGGGGCTGCGGACCGTGGGTGACATCGCCACCACCCCGGTAGGCACGCTGCAGCGGATCGTGGGCCAGGCGGCCGGCAACCACATGGCGGAACTGGCCTGGGGCCGCGACCCGCGCCGGGTGGAGGCGCATCAGCCGGACCGCAGTATCGGAGCGGAGGAGACCTTCGGCGCGGATGTGGACGACCCCGATGTGGTGATCCGCGAGATCCTGCGGTTGTCCTACAAGGTCGCTGCCCGCATGCGGACGGCGGGATACCTGGGACGCACCGTGCAGCTGAAGGTCCGGTTCGCCGATTTCACCACGATCACCCGGTCGCGGACGCTGCCGGACTACACCGACACCGGCCACCGCCTCTACACCACTGCCAGCTCATTGTTCGAGGGGCTCGGCCTGCAGCGGGCCAGGCTGCGGTTGGTGGGGGTGCGGGCCACCGGGTTGGCCGACGCGGGCAGCGCCCCTCAGCAACTGCTGCTGGAGCGACTCGAACCAGCCTGGCGCGATGTCGAGTCGGCGGTGGACCGGCTGTCGGCCCGATTCGGCGACCAGGCGGTGCGCCCTGCCCGCCTGGTGCGCCCCCCCGACGAACCGTCGTCCGCGGGCGCGGCTGGGTGATGCCGTGCCACCGGCAGCGAACTTCATTCCACATGGCAATCCGCCTCGAAAGCCGAGCCGGAGTGCGACTCGTGGTTCTTGCACCGCTACTCTTCGTTTGCAGTGGCGTGGCAGTGAGCGATGCCACATAATCAAGAAGCCCAACAAACACAGGGCGTTGGCCCAGATGCCGGTACTCGGCTTTCCAGCCGAAAGCAAGGCGCCTATTCTGGGAGCATATGGAGGAGGTGCGTGGTGCCACTATCGGACCATGAGGCGCGTCTGCTTGAGCAGATGGAGCGTGCCCTCTATGCGGAGGACCCCAAGTTCGCCGACTCGCTGCGCAAATCACGCCGCGCCAACATGGATCGGCGGGGTGCCGCCCTCGGCTTCGGCGGAATCCTCCTCGGCTTGGGTCTGCTCGTGGCCGGAGTCGCGATGCCGTTCGTACCGCTCGGCCTGCTCGGTTTCTTCACCATGCTCGCCGGGGCATTCCTGACCTATCGCGCCGTGACGGCCAAATCCGCACCCGCCGCCGAAGCGGCTGCCGCCGGCGCACCCGCAGCCCCTCCCAAGGCCCCCAAGGCCACGGGCAACGGACTCATGAGCCGGCTCGAAGAGCGCTGGCAGCAGCGCAAGGACCGCGGGCAGTTCTGAGCCGACCAGCCTCTGGTTGAATCATCGGCTCCTTCGGCTTGAGCCTCTGCTGGTGTTCCCGCGACAGTTCCCCTCCGAAGTCACCCGCGACAGTTCTGCGCGGCCATAGCTGGCGCATATCTCGCCGGAGTCCCGCGCGGGTCCCTGCCGCGCTCACGCCGAATCATGCGTCGGCCGTTGCCGGCCCGCGACTGCCCGGACCGGCACCGCACCCCCAACCCTGAGCCATGGCCGTGCGTTGCGGCGCGGGGCAACCACGCGGGCGACATCCCCCTGCCCTCCTGACGAGCGATGGTGGATTGAGGTTGACAGTGGGGGAATGTGGCATAAAGTGGAGGGGAGTGGAGCACTGAGGTAGGGCGCTACCCGAGGAGGTGGGTCATGCTGCTGGGCACGCATACCCCCCGAATCGACGAAAAGGGCCGCCTCGTGCTTCCGGCGAAGTTCCGAGAGGAACTCAGCCCCGGCGTTGTTCTCACCAAGGGCCAAGACCGCTGTGTGGTCCTGTGGCCCGCCGACGAGTTCGAGAGCTACGCGGCTCGGCTGAACGAGGCGTCGCGGTCGAACTCCTCGGTGCGCTCGTACATGCGGGTGTTGTTCTCCAGTGCGTTCGACCAGAAGCCGGACAAGCAGGGCCGGATCTCGGTGCCGGCGGCATTGCGCGGGTATGCGGCCCTGGATCGAGATGTGGTGATCGCCGGTAACGGCTCAACCGCCGAGATCTGGGACGAACCGGCGTGGGCGCAGTACTTGGCGACTCAAGAGCAGTCTTTCGCCGAAATCGGCGAGGAGGTGGTGCCCGGGCTGTTCTGACCGTGGCATGAGGTCTCTTTCCGCTGCGTCCTGTCGCCCTTCCCCTGCGACAGGCCCTGCGGGGCGACCACCCGGCTGAACCGACACACTTCCCCGGTGTCGGTTTGTGCGGGAAGGGGCCTGATGCCACGGTCGACAGCACGGAAAGCATGCATCTCAAGTTGAGATTGATGCTTTGCCCCGAGTCGAGGTGATGAATATGGACGAGTCCGCGCCGGATCGGCCCGATCCGGGCGAAGCAGCGGACGCGCACACCCCGGTGATGCTCGCCAGGACCGTGGGCCTGCTCGAGAGTGTGGCGGCTGCGGGTGCGGTGATCGTGGATTGCACCTTGGGGCTGGGTGGTCACAGCGAGGCGCTCCTGCGACAGCTGCCCGAGGTCAGGGTGCTGGGAATCGACCGCGATCCGCAGGCACTGGCGATGGCTGCGCACCGACTGGCACCCTACGGTGGGCGCTTCACCGCGGTCAGGGGCACTTTCGACGGTGCGGATGGCTTCCTCGACGCTGCGGGCATCGCCGCGCCGGCTGCGTATCTGTTCGATCTCGGCGTGTCTAGCCTGCAGTTGGACAGTGACGCGCGGGGGTTCGCCTACGCTCGTGACACCCCCTTGGACATGCGGATGGATCCCAGCAGTCCGATGAGTGCGGCGGATGTGGTGAACGGCTACAGCGCAGAGGAGTTGGCCCGAGTGTTCTCCCAGTACGGCGAGGAGCGCCATGCCAGGCGGATCGCTGCTGCTGTGGTGCGCCGCCGCCGTCTCGCGCCCATCCGCACCAGCGGCGGACTCACCGAAATCGTGGCTCAGGCGCTGCCGCCCGGGCCGCGCCGGTCCGGTCACCCCGCCAAACGTGTCTTCCAGGCCCTGCGCATCGAGGTCAACGACGAACTCGGGTCGCTGCGGGGCGCGCTGGCCGGCGCGATTCGACGTGTGGGAGTGGGCGGCCGGATCGTGGTGCTGTCCTACCATTCGCTGGAGGACCGCATCGTGAAGCGGATGTTCGCCAGCGGGACCCGGGTCACCGCCCCGCGGGGGCTGCCGGTTGTCCCCGTCGAGCACCAGCCCTTCCTCACGGCCCTCACCAGGGGAGCTGAGACAGCGGACGCCGATGAAGCGGCCGCCAACCCGCGGTCCCGGTCGGTCCGGCTGCGCGCCGTGGCCAAGTCGGCCCCGGTGCCGAACCACTGGCGGGAGGCAGCATGACCGCAACAACGGCGCCCCCTGCGAGGCGCCGGACGGTACGGGTCCGGCCGCCGATGGACCCCGCCGAGACGGTGTCGCGGCCTGCCGGGCGCAGCCGCGCGGTCACCTCCCTGCCCTTCATCGCCCTGATCGCCTCGATCCTCGGCGGCGGACTGCTCGCCCTGCTGATGGTGAACAACAGCCTCGCCGCCGGATCCTTCGCACAGGCCAGGCTTCGCGCCGAACAGGTGGCCCTCTTCGAGCAGGAACAGGCGCTTCGCCAAGAAGTGCAGCGCCTGTCGTCGCCTACCGTGCTGAGATCCACCGCCAAGCAGCTCGGCATGCTTCCCGCAGCCACCACGGCGTACATCGACATCGGGTCCGGACGCATCCTGGGCAAGCCCACACCCGCCGGCGGCTCCGGCGACCCAGCGGCCGACCCAACGGCCGAGGCGGGCGCGGCCGAGGCGGTGGGCGGCCCCCTCGCCGCAGATGCGGGCGACCCGCTGGCCACCTCCGACCCCTCTGCCGCGGCAGACCCCACGGCCGATGGCGCAGGCACGGGGACGGAGGCCCCCGGTGGCGATGGAGCCGCTGCCGCCGACGCTGCCGCTGAGGCGCCGGCCGGTGCGGCGGCGATCCCGCCACCCGTTCCCGGGGACAATGGGGACGGCGCCGCGCTCGGCGGTTCCGAGCCGCTGTCCGCGTACGACCGCGCCGTGGTAACGGGCGGTGTCGACCGATGACGACGCAGTCGCCCCCGCGGACAGACCCCGATCGGGACAGCCGACCGGCGCCGCCGGCCACCAGACCCTTCACCATGGCCAACTCCCGCCGCCGGGTGCAGCTCATGGTTCTGGCCTTCGCCATGGTCGCCAGCCTGTTCGCCGCGCGATTGGTCGAGCTGCAGGCGCTGCGGGCCCCGGAACTGGCCGCCGCGGCGCTGAAGCAGCGCATCGTGACCCAAGACATCCCCGCCACCCGCGGGGCCATCACGGACATCAACGGAACCCCGTTGGGCATGTCGGTCGAGGTCCGCGACATCACCGCCGACCAGACCCTGGTCGTCGACCCCGCACAGACCGCCGCCATCCTCGCGCCCATGCTGGACATGGAAGTGGCCGAACTGCAGCCACTGCTCACCGGGGAGCGACGGTTCATCTACCTGAAGAAGGCCACCGATCCACAGGTGTGGCGCGACATCCAGGAATGGAAGGCCAGCGAGGCCAACGACGCGGTGGTCCTTCAGGGCGTCTTCTCGGAGCGCCGCACGGTACGCGACTATCCCAACGGCCAGCTGGCCGCCACAGTCGTGGGGTTCACCAACTCCGAAGGCAACGGCGCGGTCGGGCTGGAGGCGGGTCTGAACGACATCCTCTCGGGCACGCCGGGACGGGTCACCTACGAGCAGTCCGCGGGCGGGACGGAGATCCCCACCTCTGATGTGCAGCAGGTGGACCCCGTCAGCGGGACGGACGTCGCCCTGACCATCGACGCGGACCTGCAATGGGCGGCGCAGAAAGCCGTGGCCGACCGGGTCAAGAGCTCCGGTTCGGACTTCGGCACGGCCATAGTGCTCGAGGTCGGTACCGGCCGCGTACTGGCGATGGCGTCGGCGCCCGGTTTCGATCCCCAGCGGCCGGACAAGGCCGAGCCGGAAGACTGGACCAACCGTCCAGTGACCTGGGCCATGGAACCTGGTTCCACGGCCAAGCTGATGACCATCGCCGGGGTGTTGGAAGAGGGCGCGATGAAGCCCCGCAGCCAAGTGGTGGTGCCCGGATCCCTCGCGCGCGGCGGGAAGGTGTTCAAGGACTCCCACGAGCACGGGACGCTCAACCTCACCCTCGCGGGGGTCCTGGCGGAATCCAGCAACATCGGCACGATCCTCGCCGCCGACGAGATCGGCGGCAGGAAGCTGTACAAGTACCTCAAGGACTTCGGGGTGGGTGAGCCGACAGGGCTGGAGTACCCCGGCGCGCAGACCGGCTACGTGCCGAGGGTGAAGGACTGGTCGGACACGTCGTTCCCGACCCTGGCCTTCGGGCAGGGCATGTCGATGACCGCGCTGCAGATCGCCAACGTGTTCGCCACGATCGGCAACGGCGGCGTCCCGGTGGAACCGCGCCTGGTGCATTCGTACACATCGCCCGACGGTGTCAGCCAGCACACCGAGGCCGTCGAGGGTGAGCGGGTCCTGTCGGAGGAGACCGCCGTCACCCTGCAGCGCATGATGCAGATGGTCGTGGGCGAAGGGGGCACTGCGGCCAACGCCGAGGTCCCCGGCTACATCGTCGGAGGCAAGACGGGCACCGCGCAGCGCTTCGATGAAGAATGCGGCTGCTACTCCGGCTACACGGCGAGCTTCGTCGGCATGGCCCCAGCCGACCAGCCGCGGCTCGTGGTCGGCGCCTGGTTCGACCACCCCCGGGGCGGCTACTACGGCTCCGAGATCGCGGCCCCCGTGGTGCAGCGGCTCCTCACACAGGCACTGGCTTCGCAGAACGTCCCTCCGACCGGCGGGAAACGGGCGAAGTTCCCGCTGAACTACGGCGGTTGACGGCTGTGCTCCGGCGCCCGCTCGCGCCGATAGTCCGGCCACTGGCCGACGCGCCCCTGCCCGTCGGCTCGTTGCCCGGCTCGGCAGCGGCGACCACGGTGGCGGGAGTCACGCTCGACTCGCGGGACATCCATCCCGGGGACCTCTATGCCGCCCTTCCCGGCACGAAGACGCACGGGGCCCGGTTCGCCGTCGGCGCGATCGACGCCGGCGCTGCGGCCGTCCTCACCGACGCCGCCGGCGCCCGGCTCATCGGGGACACGGCCGCACCGGTGATCGTGGTCCCCGATCCCCGCGGGATCCTGGGGCGGTTGTCGGCGTGGGTCTACGGTGACCCGGCCGAGGACCTGCTCATCATCGGCGTCACCGGAACCAACGGCAAGACCACCCTGGCCCATCTGCTGGCATCGGGGCTGGAGGGGACGGGGCACATCACCGGCGTCATCGGGACCACTGGCATCCGCGTGGGCTCACAGACCATGCCCTCCGCGCGCACAACGCCCGAGGCCCCCGACGTCCACGCCCTTCTGGCGATCATGCGGGAGCAGGGTGTGCAGGCGGTGGCCATGGAGGTCAGCAGCCATGCCCTGGTACTGGGTCGGGTGGACGGCATCGTCTTCGACGTTGCGGTCTTCACCAACCTCACACAGGACCATCTCGACTTCCACGGCTCCATGGCCGAATACTTCGCCGCCAAAGCAGACCTCTTTACAGCACGCCGGGCCCGCCGCGCCGTGGTGTGTGTCGATGATGACTGGGGCAGGCGGCTGGCGGCCGGCAACGCCATCCCCACGACCACCTATGGCCTCGCCGGTTCCGCCGACTGGCAGCTGGCGGGGATCCGCGCCTCGGCCACCGGCGCCTGGCAGGCCACGGCCAGCGGCCCGGACGGGATCAACGTCCCGATCGCGTCGGGGTTGCCCGGCGGGTTCAACCAGAGCAATGCCCTGGGCGCGCTCGCGGCGCTCGCGGCAGCCGGCCAACCGCCCGCCGCGGCAGCGGCCGGGATCGGGTCCTGTCCGTGGGTGCCGGGCCGGATGGAACCGGTGGCTGCCGACGGATTCGCCGCGTTCGTGGACTACGCCCACACGCCCGACGCGGTGCAGCGGGCTATCGAGGCCGCGCGCGGCTTCTGCACCGGCAGGGTGCTGGTGGCGCTGGGCTGCGGGGGCGACCGGGATCAGGGCAAGCGCCCGCTCATGGGTAGGGTCGCGGCCATGGGCGCAGATCTGCTGATCGTCACCGACGACAACCCCCGGTCGGAAGATCCTCGACAGATCCGCGCGCAGGTCCTCGCTGGGATAAGCGGCACAGCGGCCCGCGCCGAAGTGGTGGAGATGGGCGACCGCGCAGCTGCCATCCACGAACTCGTCGCCCGCGCGGAATCGGGAGACGCCGTGCTCGTTCTGGGGAAGGGCCACGAGACAGGCCAGGAGTCCCAGGGTGTGACCACTCCGTTCGACGACCGTGAGGTCCTTGCCGAGGCGATCCGGACTGCGGGGGCCGCTCGATGAGGGCCATGCGGCTGGCCGAGGTGGCCCGGGCGGTGGACGGGCGGCTGGTTGACGACCCCGGGGACCTGGTGGTGACCGGGGCCGCCGCAGATTCCCGGGCCGCCACCACCGGCGATCTCTTCGTCGCGATTGCCGGGGAGCGTGTGGACGGCCACGACTTCGTCGATGCCGCCATCGCCAACGGGGCTGTGGCGACACTGGCCACCCGACCGGTCGGCAGCCCCGCGGTGGTGGTGGCCGATCCGGTGGCTGCCTTGGGGCGGCTGGCGCACTACCTGATCACGCTGCTGCCCGAGCTCGATGTTGTGGCGCTCACCGGATCGTCAGGAAAGACCACCACAAAGGACGTGCTCGGTGCGATCCTCGCCCGCCGCGGCCCCGTGGTGGCTCCGCTCGGTTCGTTCAACACCGAGGTCGGATTGCCGCTGACAGTACTGCGCTGCGACGACGATACCCGGACGCTGGTGCTGGAGATGGGGGCGCGGGGACGGGGCCATATCGCATACCTGTGCGGGATCGCCCAGCCGCGCATCGGCGTGGTGCTGAACGTCGGCTCCGCACATGTCGGCGAGTTCGGTTCCCGGCAGGCCATCGCCGAAGCCAAGGCGGAACTGCCCGGCAGCCTGCCCCCCGACGGTGTGGCCATCCTCAATTCCGACGATCCGCTCGTCTCCGCGATGGCCAGCCCGGCCGGGGTCCTCACCTTCGGTCTCGGCCCACGGGCGGACGTGCGCATCGAGAACCTCCAACTCGATGCGGCGATCCGCCCGCAGTTCGACCTGCTCTACCGAGGTGAGCGTTGCCGGGTCCAACTCCGGATAGCGGGGGAGCACAATGCCGCCAACGCCGCCGCCGCAGGCGCTGCCGGGCTTGCACTCGGCATGGAGTTGGCGGAGGTGGCAGCGGCCTTGGGCGAGGCCGAGGTCGTGAGCAGGTGGCGCATGGAGGTGGGGGACACCCCCGGCGGCGCCACTGTGATCAACGACGCCTACAACGCCAACCCGGAGTCGGTGGCGGCAGCGTTGAAGGCGCTCGCCGAGTTCGGCCGGCGCCGCCCCGGCAGCACAACGTGGGCGGTGCTGGGCGAGATGCGGGAGCTGGGCGCGGATTCGGCACAGGAACACGACGCAATCGGCCGGCTCGCCGTGCGGCTGCACATCCACCGGCTCATCGCGGTCGGAGAGGGCGCACGCGCGATTCACCTCGGAGCCGCCCACGAGGGGTCCTGGGCCGGCGAATCCGCATGGGTCCCGGACGCCGGTGCCGCCGCCGCGGTCCTGCGCGAGCAGGTGCAGCCCGGCGACGTGGTGCTGGTGAAGGCCTCCCGCGCCGTGGGGTTGGAGCAGGTCGCGGCGCAGTTGCTGGCCGATGGCGGCGAGCGCTGATGCCCCTGATCATCCTGTCCGGCGGCATCGCCATTCTGGTCACGCTCTTCGGTACTCCGCTGCTGATCCACTTCCTCCGCCGCCAGGGCTACAGCCAGGCGATCCGCATGTCGAGCGACGACGTGAAATACCCGGAGCACACCGGCAAGCTGGGCACGCCGTCCATGGGGGGCGCGGCCATCATCGCCGCAATCCTCGCCGGGTACTTCGGCACCCATATCGTCTTCTGGACGTGGCCGTCGGTTTCGGGCCTCCTCGGACTGTGGCTCATCGTCGGACTGGGCGCCGTGGGTGTCGCCGACGACTACCTGAAGATCTTCCGACAGCGCTCCACCGGCATCCGCGCACGCACGAAACTCATCGGGCAGGCGTTCGTGGCGATCACCTTCGCCATCGCCAGCGTGCGATTCCCCGACGAGGGTGGGCTGACGCCCGCGTCCCAAGCGGTGTCGCTGGTGCGCGACACCCCCCTCGTCCTTCCGATGGTGCTGTTCGTCATCTGGGTGTGGTTCCTCGTCACCGCGACCACCAACGGCGTCAACCTGACCGACGGACTCGACGGTTTGGCCACGGGTGCGGCGCTGGCGTCCTTTGTCGCCTACGTGGTGATCACTGTCTGGCAGTTCAACCAGGCCTGCGGCACAACCATCTACCGGACCTGCTACGAGGTGCGCGACCCGCTGGACCTGACCGTGCTTGCTGCAGCATGTGCCGGGGCGTGCTTCGGATTCCTGTGGTGGAACACCCACCCGGCCCGCATCTTCATGGGCGACACCGGGTCGCTGGCGCTCGGGGGTGCCATCGCCGGCCTTGCCATACTCAGCCGGACCGAGATCCTCCTGGCCCTCATCGCCGGGCTGTTCTTCATCACCACCGTCTCGGTGATCCTGCAGGTGGGTTCGTTCAAACTCACCGGCAAGCGGGTGTTCCGGATGGCGCCGCTGCACCACCACTTCGAACTACTGGGGTGGCCGGAGATCCTGATCGTTGTCCGATTCTGGATCGTGCAGGGGCTGGCCATCGCCACCGCGCTCACGCTCTTCTTCTTCGAATGGGTGGTGCCGTGATCGACGCGCTGAATCGGTCTTCCGACTGGAGCCGGCTGGTGGTGGGCGTGGCCGGCATCAGAGTGGCCGGGGCCGCCTGCGTGCGGGCCTTGCGGGAACTCGGTGCCGCGGTCGTCGCCGTGGACGGCGGCGACACCCAGGAGCACCGCGGCTGGGCCGAGGAGCTGCGGCGGATCGGCGCCGTCGTCCGGCTGGGTGACGGCGACGCGCTGCCCGATGGCATCGACCTGCTGGTGGTGTCGCCCGGATTCCCGCCGAATGCGCCTATAGTGCGGGCCGCCCTATCCCGGGCGGTGCCGGTGTGGGGCGAACTCGAGTTGGCCTGGCGGCTGCGCGGGGACGACGCCGCAGAATGGCTCGCCATCACGGGCACGAACGGCAAGACCACGGCGACCCTCATGCTGGAGTCGATCCTCACCGCCGACGGGCGCAGGGCGATCGCCGCGGCGAACATCGGCGTATCGCTGGTGGAGGCCGTCATGCACCGCGACCTCGACGCCATCGCCGTTGAGGTCGGCGCTCCCCAGCTTCCCTTCTGGCACACGGTCAGCCCGCTGGCCGCCGCCTGCCTCAACGTGGCAGAGGACCACGTCGACCACTTCGGCTCCTTCGAAGCCTATGCCGCGGCCAAGGCCCGGATCTACCAGCGGTGCCGGGGTGCAGCGGTCTACAACAGCGCAGACCCGATGACCCAGCAGATGGTGCGGGACGCCGACGTCGCCCCGGGATGCCGTGCCGTCGGATTCACCCTGGGTTCGCCGGCGCCCGGCGAAGTAGGAGTTGTGGAAGACCTGCTGGTGGACCGGGCCTTCGTGGACACACCCCACCACGAGGCAGCCGAACTGGCCACCACTGCTGACGTCCACCCCTTCGCCCCCCACAACGTGGCCAATGCGCTGGCCGCCGCGGCGTTGGCCCGGGCGCTGGGTGTGGCGCCGGAGTCAGTGGGCGCGGGGCTGCGAGCGTTCCAGCCCGCGGGCCATCGGATCGCGGAGGTCGGCAGCGTCGGCGGTGTTGTGTACATCGACGACTCCAAGGCCACAAACGCCCACGCCGCCGCCACGTCGCTGCACGCCTACGACAGCGTCGTGTGGATCGCCGGCGGGCTTGCCAAGGGGCAGCAATTCGACGATCTGATCAAACAGTGCGCCCCGCGGATGCGAGCGGTTGTGCTGCTCGGCCGTGACCGGGGAGTGATTCTGGATGCGTTGGCCCGACACGCCCCCGGCCTACCTGTGGTCGAGGTGGCCAGGACCGACACTGGGGCGATGGCCGAAGTGGTGGCCGCTGCGGCAGCCCTGGCCCAGCCGGGCGATACCGTTCTGCTGGCTCCGGGTTGTGCATCGTGGGACATGTTCGTCCACTACGAGGAGCGCGGCGACCGCTTCGCGGAAGAAGTGGGCCGCCTCGGCGGCGCCGACCTGGAGGACTGACGATGAGCGTGTCACAGCGCAACGCGGAACCGGATCTGCGCCATCGGCTGGTGAAACACCCCGCCAGCATCTACTACCTGATGCTGGGCGCCACGATGTTCCTGCTTGTGCTCGGACTCGCGATGGTGTGGTCGGCTTCCGCGATCGATTCGCTGCGCGAGACCGGCGGCAGCACGGACCTGTTCCTCAAGCAGGCCATGTTCGCCGCCCTCGGACTGGTGGGCATGTTCTTCGCCTCACGCCTGCCGCCGGCCACGGTGCGCGGATTCGCTTGGCCGCTGCTGGTCGTCGCCCTGATCGCACTGGTCCTGGTGCTGATCCCAGGCATCGGGGTGGCGGTGCACGGGCAGCAGAACTGGATCGAACTGGGGCCGATCCGGGTGCAGCCCTCCGAGATCGCGAAATTGGCGCTGGTGGTGTGGGGCGCCGACGTGCTGACCCGCAAGTACCGCCCGGTGATGGACTGGCCGACCCTGTTGATCCCGGTTGTGCCGGTCGCGGGGCTGATGATGATCCTGGTTGTCCTGGAGGGCGACTTCGGCAACGCGATGATTCTCGGGGTCATCCTCGCCGGGATCATGTTCGCCGTGGGTGCCCCGGCCCGGTTCTTCGTCGTCTTGGGCGCCGTCGGCCTTGCCGGTGTGGCGGCCATGTCCGTCGGCGCGGAGTACCGCGTCCGACGGTGGACCGCGTTCCTCGACCCCGACGCCGACGCACTCGACGGCGCATGGCAGGTGACCCAGGGCATGTACGCGATGGGTACCGGCGGCTGGTGGGGAGTCGGGATCGGGGCGTCTCGGGAGAAGTGGGGCAGCCTGCCCGCCGCCCACACCGACTTCATCCTGCCCGTGATCGGGGAGGAGTTGGGCCTCATCGGCACCTTGACGGTACTGGTGCTCTTCACGGTGTTGATCTTCGCCGTCTTGCGGTTGGCCAAGGAAGCCCCCGACCGGTTCGTGCGCCTGCTCGCCGCGGGTGTAGGCACCTGGCTCATCATCCAGGTGGTGACCAACGTCGGCGCGGCGTTGAAGATGCTGCCCATCACCGGCGTTGTGCTGCCGATGGTCTCCTACGGCGGCTCGTCCCTGGTCCCCCTGCTGGCGGCACTCGGCCTTCTCCTCGGGGCGGCGCGTCGCTACGCCCACGCGAGCCGGCAGTTGTCCCCGCCAGCCGAGGCAGTCTAGGTGGCCGGCGGCGCACGCCTGCGGGTCGGCATCGCCGGGGGAGGCACCGGCGGACACATCGAACCTGCCCTGAACCTCGCCGACGAACTGCGCAGCCGGGATCCCGATGCCCGCATCGTCGTCTTCGGAACCCAGCGCGGCCTCGAAGTGGATCTGGTCCCGGCCCGCGGCTACGACCTGACCCTCATCCCCCCGGTGCCGTTGCCGAGGTCGGTGAACCGCGACCTCTTCTCCCTGCCCGTGCGGCTGCGCCGGTCAGCCGCTGCTGCGCGGAAGATCATGGTCGACCAGCAGCTCGACGTCGTGTGCGGCTTCGGCGGCTACGTCTCCATCCCCGCCTACTTGGGGGCACGCCGTGCGCGGATCCCCTTCGTGATCCACGAAGCCAACGCCAAGGCCGGGATCGCCAACCGGGTCGGCGCCCGGCTCACCCCGTTCGTGGCGGAGAACTACAGCGGTTCGCTGCCGCATGCCGTTCGGCTGGGCTGTCCGTTGCGTCCCACCATCGCCGGGCTGGACCGCGCCGGGAGCCGCGCTGAGGCCCGCGACTTCTTCGGGCTGCGCCCCGAGGGTCCGGTACTCCTGGTTTTCGGCGGATCGCAGGGCGCCTCCTCACTGAACCGGGCTGTCTGGCAGGCCGCCGATGAGTTGTCGGCTGCGGGGATCCAGGTGCTCCACGCCGTCGGTGCGCGGCAGCGCGAGGAGGGGGAACAGTTCGCACGGCGCAACGTCCCCGGCTACCGCGCGGTGCCCTTCATCGATCGCATGGACCTCGCCTACGCGGCGGCAGACGCGGCCATGTGCCGCTCTGGGGCGATGACCTGCGCCGAGGTCGCCGCGGTCGGACTGCCGGCGGTCTACGTTCCCTACCCCGTCGGCAACGGGGAACAGCGTTTCAACGCCGCCCCCGTGGTGGACGCGGGCGGTGGTTTCATGGTGGCCGACCAGGACATGGACGGCGCCGCTCTCAGCAGGACTCTGCTGCCGCTGCTGTCCGATCCCGCGGCTTTGGCGGCGATGGGTGAATCGGCGGCGGGCTACGGCATCAGGGACGGCGCCGCACGGCTTGCCGATCTCGTCGAACAAGCAGGGGGGCGGCGGTGACTGCACCCCCTGCCACCCTCGGCGATCTGGGAAGGGTGCACCTGGTCGGCATCGGCGGTGCCGGGATGTCCGGACTGGCGCGCCTGCTGCTCGATCGTGGGATCACCGTGTCGGGCAGCGACATGCGCGACTCCGCGAGACTGGCTGCGCTGCGCCGGCAGGGGGCCACGGTTCACATCGGCCATGATCCCGCCAATCTCGACACCGCCGCCGGCTCGGTCGAGACCATCATCGATACGCCCATCATCCCCGACGACAACCCGGAGATCCTTGCCGGCCGCGAGCGGGGCATCCCGATCATCTCCCGGTCGCGGGCGTTGGCGCTGGTGATGGCCGACCGGCTCGTCATAGGGGTCGGCGGAACCCACGGCAAGACGACCACCACGTCGATGATCACCGTCGCGCTGCAGCATTGCGGCGCGGATCCGTCCTTCGCCATCGGCAGCGAAGTCAACGAACTCGGCAGCAACGCCCATACCGGCAGCAGTGAGTACTTCGTGGTGGAAGCGGACGAATCCGACGGGGCGTTCCTCTTGATGGACCCCACCGCCGTCGTCGTCACCAACGTGGAGCCCGACCACCTGGACCACTGGGGGACCTTCGCGGCACTGGAAGCAGCCTTCGACGACTTCGTCGATCTGGTTGTGCCCAACAACGGGATTGCAGTGGTCTGTGCGGACCACCCGGGCAGCCGTGCCGTGGCCGAGCGCGCAGCTGCCAGGGGAGTGCGCACAGTCACCTACGGTGAGGACGACAGCGCCGACTACCGGGTGGACATTCTGGGAAGCCGCCAGGCCGAGTACCACTTCGACATCAGCCATCGCGGGGTCCGATTGGGGAGCGTTGCGTTGTCCGTGCCGGGGCGGCACAACGCGCTCAACGCTACCGCAGCACTCGCCGTCTGTGTGGGATTGGGAATGCCGGTGGAATCGGTGCTCGAGGGACTGCGATCGTTCTCCGGCACCCGTCGCCGGTTCGAATATCGCGGGGAGGTTGCCGGCATCCGCGTCTACGACGACTACGCCCATCATCCGACTGAGCTGCACGCCACCTTGACCGCTGCCCGCGAGTTCGCGGCGGGCGGTCGGCTCGTGGTGGCCTTCCAGGCGCATCACTACTACCGCACCGCCCTCTTCAGCCGTGAGTTCGGCGAGGAGCTGGGCCTCGCCGACGAGGTCGTCGTGCTGGAGGTCTTCGCCCCGGGAGAGGAACCCATCCCCGGCGCCAGCGGCCAGGCGATGGCGGCGAACGTGCCGTTGCCGCCCGGTCAGGTGGTGTTCGAGCCTTCCTGGTCGGCTGTGGCGGGTCATTTGGCGCAGCGGGCCCGTCCGGGGGATATCGTCATGACGTTGGGCGCGGGCGATATTTCCCTGCTCGGCCCAGAGGTCCTTCAGCTCCTGCGGGAGCGGTACCCGGAGGGGTGATCTGGTGACCGCACTGCTCGACCATGCCCCACAGCAGGGGCAGGAGACGACCGAGACGCCTCGGTGGCGCATCCGGCCGCGGCGCTCGCGGGTGGTCGCCGTAGCCCTGCTTGCCGTCTCCGTCGCCGTCGCTTCGGCCTGGCTGCTGTCGTGGTGGTCGCCGGTACCCGTGCGGGAGGTCGTCGTTCGCGGCGCGGTGCCGGACACGGAGGCTGAGATCGAGTCGGTCGCCGGCATCGAAATCGGCACGCCCCTGCGGGAGATCGACGCCGACGCCATCGCTGCCCGAGTTGATGAGCTGCAGGGCATCGACGGCGTGGCCTTGGTGCTGCAGCGGCCCTGGACCGTTGTCATCGATGTTCAGGAGCGCTTCCCGTTCGCCGTGGTGGCCGCTGGCGAACGTTGGACGATCCTCGACCAGGACGGCCAACTCATCCGAGAGGTCGACTCCAAGCCCAGTGGGATTCCCGAAGTCCTGGGGCCATCCGAGGAGTGGGCGGGAACCTTTGCCGCGGTTGCTGCACTTCCTGCCGGGGTGCAGGCCCGGACGGCGACGGCCGCAGCCACCGAGCAGGGAACAGTCGAGCTGACCATGAAGAGCGGGACGGCGGTGGACTGGGGCCGGCCGGAGCGCAACGAGGACAAGGCCCGAGTGCTGGTGGCGCTCTTGCCGCTGAAGGCTTCGCGGATCACGGTCGCTGCGCCCGAGCGGCCCGCGGTCAGCGGTGATGCGCAGGTCCCCAAACGCAACCAACCGGAGTCCGCAGCAGATCCGCTCCCGTAGGCACAGGTAGGCCGTAGCGGCGCGCCAGCCCCGGAGCAACCCCAGACCTTGAGTAGAGGTCGAGAAATTGCCCCAGATTTTGGGTCCGCAACGACGTGCGGCTGCTTGCGCCGTTGTGACCCACTGCATAGGCTGCGTCACGGTTGCAGAGGGATCGGGGCTCAGTCTCAAGTTGAGGTTGAGGGTCGCTTGCAGCCAAGTCTGAGGGGATCTTGGGCGCCGGAACACCGGTCAAACATGTCGCCGCACAGCGCGGCGTGGGGAGGAAAATGTGGCTGCTCCGCAGAACTACCTGGCAGTGATCAAAGTCGTCGGCATCGGCGGAGGCGGTGTCAACGCCGTCAACCGGATGATCGAGTACGGCCTGAAGGGCGTGGAGTTCATCGCCATCAACACCGATGCGCAGGCGCTGCTCATGAGCGACGCCGACGTGAAGCTCGACATCGGTCGTGAGCTCACCCGCGGACTCGGCGCAGG
>JAQAZZ010000245.1:0-18597 GCA_032127075.1 Micrococcales bacterium
CCGGCGGTGCGCCTGGACGGGTCGATCACGTCCATGCGGATCCACGGCCCGGCTGAGATGTACCGGCGCAAGCAGCCTTTCGACAGTGTCGTTTCCGACGCGGTGCGGGTCCTGCACTACGACGCCTGTTCGTTCGCGGAGTGGCAGGACAAATGGTCGGACCGGCTGGACGATCCGATCGGTTCGATGACGCGCGCCCGCCGTCGGCAACAGCGGCGGTTCCGGCGGGCGTCCCGCCGTGCTGACCCCGGCCGGCTCCAAGAGCTCTACCGCCGTGAGTACATGCTCAGCCACTGGGAGGCCGGGGTGCTGCGCACCCTCGGGATGGTCCGCAAGGTCACGGTGCCGGCGGGTCTTTTTGAACTGCCGTCGAGGCCCGTGTCACCGTATGGCTCCCTCGCCGTGCCGACCCAGCGCGCTGGCGGCTCCACAGAACTGTCGGGGAGCCGCCCTCGGGGGCGGCACGCCGTGCCGTAGTGCCAGATGCCGAACCGCACGATTGCGGACAGACTGGTTCCATGTTGCTGCGCGCAGCGGCACTCGTGGCCGCGCTCCTCGTCACCGCATGCGGATCCGCCGAGGTCGATCGGCCAGCCTTGCCCGCGCCAGACGCTGCTCCTGGTGACGGGCCGGTCGTTTCCGGGGAGATCGCCACGGACCTCACGGCTCCGTGGAGCATGGCGCCGATGCCGGACGATTCGGTGCTGCTCACGCATCGCGACAGCGCCGAAGTGACCAGGATCGGCCCTTCAGGTGGCCGCAGGACAGTCGCACGCATCGAGGGGGTGGTGCCCGGCGGTGAGGGCGGGCTCCTCGGCGTCGCCGTCGCACCGGGAAAGACCGAGAACCCTGCGGTCTACGTGTACTACACAGCCGCAGCAGACAACCGGGTGGCGCGGTTGCGGTGGGACGGTCGGCAGCTCCTCGGCCAGAGGGCCGTTCTGACTGGAATCCCCAAATCGCAGATTCACAACGGTGGCCGCATAGCCTTCGGGCCCGACGGCTACCTGTATGTGGCCACCGGCGATGCGGGTCGGGGGGACCTCGCCCAGGACCAGCGCAGCCTCGGGGGCAAGATCCTGCGGGTCACGGCCTCGGGAGATCCAGCGCCTGGCAATCCGGATCCGGACTCAGCCGTCTACTCCGTCGGGCATCGCAACGTGCAGGGGCTCGCCTGGGACGGTGATGGCCGGTTGTGGGCGAGTGAGTTCGGCCAGAGCGATGCCGACGAGTTGAACCTCATCGTGCCCGGCGGCAACTACGGCTGGCCCGAGTGTGAGGGCCCCTGCGATGTGCCGGACCGGGTCAACCCGGCGGTGGTGTGGTCGCCCACCTCGATCGCCAGCCCCAGTGGGATGGCGATTGCCGATGGATCCGCCTGGGTGGCGTCGTTGCGGGGCGAGGTCCTGTGGGAGGTTCCCTTGGTCGGGGCCGACGCCGGAGAGCCCATCGCCTGGTTCGCCGACGAGTACGGCAGGCTGCGCGACATCATTGTCGGCCCTGACGGCGACCTGTGGTTGGCCACGAACAACACCGACGGCCGCGGCGATCCGGCACCAGGTGATGATCGGATCCTGCGAATCACCCCGTAGGGAGCCTGCGGCCTGCCGACCGAGGAGCGGCCCGCGGACTGCTCACACCGGGGTTGGGCCGCAGGCCAGTGCGATACACACCAGCAGAAGAAGCGAAACGCCTGCCTCCACGGCTCCGATGGTCGCCGGTCGGTTGCCCGGGCGCAGAGACAGCGTGCGCAGCAGCGCGGCTGAGTAGGGGATGATGAGCCACCACGACCACGCGGCCATGCCCAGGGCGCACACATGGAAGGCGATGTCGGCCCAGCGCCAACGGCGGTCATCCGCTTCCCGGATCAGGGACTTGACGTGGATCACCGATCCGACGAAGTAGACCGCACAGACGGTGGTGGCCAACCACACCGCTGCGGGGACCGATCCGAGTGCGGCGGTGTCGGTGGTGATCATCCATGCCAATGGCAGGGCCACCAGGGCCTGGCCCAGCAGGAGCAGATCGTTGGTGAAGCCGCGCTCGCGGCCGTGGTAGGCCAGAGCCGTTCCCGCCAGCCACGCGGCTACCAGCACCAGGCCGACCACGAACAACCAGGGCAGAGTTGCTACCAAGTATGTGGCTCCGCACCCCGCCAGGATCAGCCACGGGGCGGCCAGCAGCGCTTGGCGGCGCGCCTTGCTCGTCCAACTCCCCCGGCGTAGGCGGGTCACCGCCGCCCGCGACAGGTAGTAGCTGGCGGGGTAGCCGGCGATCCACGTGATCGCGAACACTCCTCCGCGTGAGGACCAGCCCGCCAGCAGCAGCCCAAGCAGCAGGGGGACGGCGATGTAGACCCAGGCGCCATGCTGACGGGGCACGGCCACCCGGATGGACCGCCTGCTCTGGCGGGGCACTGCATCACGCTGGACCACGGTCACCTTCAAAGGATCGCAGCACGGGTGGCCCATCCCGGCGGCGGCTCGCC
Organism: Micrococcales bacterium; assembly: GCA_032127075.1. Taxonomy (GTDB): domain Bacteria; phylum Actinomycetota; class Actinomycetes; order S36-B12. Next base: position 2,489 of record JAQAZZ010000245.1, read on the forward strand.
CAAAGGCGGTTGCCCTCGACTCGCGCGACAATGGCGGCGTGGCCAACCGACTGACTGGCAGCATCTCGCCGTATCTGCAGGCTCACGCCGACAACCCGGTGGACTGGTGGGAATGGGGCGACGATGCCTTCGCCGCCGCGCGTGGGCTCGACGTTCCGATCTTCCTCAGCGTCGGCTATGCGGCCTGCCACTGGTGCCATGTCATGGCCCACGAGTCCTTCGAGGATCCGGCAGTCGCCCGGATCCTCAACGAGCGGTTCATCTGCATCAAGGTCGACCGGGAGGAACGTCCTGACGTCGATTCGGTGTACATGGCCGCGACTACGGCGCTGACCGGCCATGGCGGCTGGCCGATGTCCGCGTGGCTCGACCATGAAGGGAGGGTGTTCCACGCCGGCACCTACTACCCGCCGCGGCCCAGCCACGGCATGCCCTCCTTCACCGATGTTCTTCTGGCGGTCGCCGCGGCCTGGTCGGACCGCCGGGCGGAGGTCCTGGAGTCGGCGGCACACATCAACGAGGTTCTGTCCCGGCGGCAAGCCGGACCGGATGTGGCGGGACCCGAAACCGCCGAGGCGTCGGCGGGTTCCACCACGGGCGACGCTGTCGCCAGCCTGACCGCACAGTTCGACTCTTCCCATGGTGGGTTCGGGGGCTCCCCGAAGTTCCCGCCCGGGATGGTGCTGCAGTTCCTCTTCCGCTCCGGCCAGGCCGATGGCGACAACCGGGCGGTGTCCATGGCCGCCGCCACCTGTGAAGCGATGGGCCGCGGCGGCATGTACGACCAGTTGGGCGGAGGTTTCGCCCGCTACAGCGTCGATGCCACGTGGACGGTGCCGCATTTCGAGAAGATGCTCTACGACAACGCATTGCTCGCCGGCGCCTACGCCGACTGGTGGGCGGTCACGGGGGAGCCGACCGCGCGTCGGATCTGCGAGGAGACGATCGGCTTCCTCACCGACGAGTTGGCACTGCCCGGCGGCGGCTTCGCGGCGGCGCTCGACGCCGATGCGCCGCCGACTCCCGGGCAGCCGGCCGCGGAGGGCGCGACGTACGTCTGGCGCCCGGAGCAGTTCCGCCAGGTGCTCGGCCACGCCGATGGCATCTGGGCGGCAGAGCTCACTTCAGTCACGCCCGGGGGAACCTTCGACGGCGGCACGTCGGTGCTGCAGCTGCGCGAGGACCCGAACGACTGGCCCCGCTGGCAGCGCTGCCGTGCGTTGCTCCTCGCCGCGAGGAACGCCCGGCCCCAGCCGGCCCGCGATGACAAGCTCGTGGCGTCCTGGAACGGCCTGGCGATCGCTGCGCTGGTGAGGTCCGGGCTGCTGCTCGCCCGGGAGGACTGGCTGGCAGCAGCCGTGGCCGCTGGGGAGGTGCTGCGTTCGGTGAATATGGTCGACGGCCGGCTCCGGCGGGTGTCGCGGGCTGGCCGGGCGGGCGCAGCGGCCGGCCTGCTCGAGGACTACGCGGTGGCGGCGGAGGCATTTCTGGCATTGGAGCGGGCCACGGGCGATGTCGGCTGGTACGCGGCCGCCGAGCAGTTGACAGCACAGATGGTGGACTTGTTCTGCGACGATCCTTCGGGAGCAGCGGTGTTCCACGACACTGCTGTTGATGCTGAGCGGCTCGTGCGCCGACCCCGGGACACCTCTGACGGGGCAAGCCCGTCCGGGGTCGCGGCGGCGGCCAAGACACTTGTGATGATGGCGGCTGTCTCCGGACGGCACGAATGGCGGGACATCGCCGACAAGGTCCTGGCCGGATTACAGCCCCAGATGGCGCAGCAGCCACGGTTCGCCGGATGGGCGCTGCAGGCCGAGTTGCTGGCTCGAGCAGGGCCGCTGGAAGTTGGTGTTGTGGCGCCCCTGGGAGACCGGTCCGCATCGCGGCGATTGCTGCAGGTGGTTGAGCAGGAAGCCGGGGGGCAGGCGGTCGCAGTCGCCGGCGCCGCGTCGCAGGCGGCGGCGATTCCGCTGCTGCGCGGCAAGACCGCGGCGACGGGCCGTCCAGCGGCCTACGTCTGCCGTGACTTCACCTGCGGCCTGCCCGCAGTCGGCCCCGATGAGCTGCGGCTGGCGTTGCGCGCTTGAGCGGACCACACCCATGTCCACAAGGATCACGCGGACACCGGCTGGGTCTTCCTCGCGAACACCAGGGCTGCCAGCGCCCCGCCGACCGCCCCGGTGAGGTGCATCAACCAGGAGACGCCGGACGGCACGCCGAACGGCAGTGCACCGGACAGCATCGAGCCGTACACGAGCAGGACTGCCACCGAGACCAGGATGTCCAGCCAGTGCCGCGTCAACAGGCCTGCGATGAGCAGGTAGCCGAGGAATCCGAAGACAACCCCGCTGGCGCCGATGGTGATCACATTGGCCGGTCCCAGCAACCAGACGCCGAGCCCGCTGACGGCCGCGATCACGATCACCACGGGCCAGAAGTAGCGCTGCGCCCGCCAGGAAACGCCGATCCCCAAGATCAGGAAGGGCACCGTGTTGGCGATCAGATGGTCGAAGCCGCCGTGGAGGAACGGTGCCGCGCCGACGCCGACGAGTCCGTCCACGGATCGGCTCGCGATGCCGTAGGAGTCCAGCGAGGCGGGCAGCAGCCAGTCGAGCGCCTCGAGAACCCACATGATGGCCAGCAGGACCAGCACCGGGGCCACGATCTGCGTCGGGGTCTTGGCGGGGGCTGGTTGCGCGGGTGTGCTCACTGCTCCAGTATGTGCGGCGGGCGCCCAGCCGGCCTCAGGAACCGTCTTCTGGCGAGCGCCGCTGCTCAGCCGTCATCGCTTGCAGAGCGATTGCCGCGGCTTCCGGGTCGTCGGCGCCAGGGGTGTCCGCCAGCGCCGGGCCGGCACGGCGGGTTCGTTGCAGCATGTCGGCGGTGAAGATGGCCAGCGCCAACCATACGAGCGCGAACCCGATCCAGCGCACCGTAGGCATGGGTTCGCCCAGCAGGACGACGCCGATGAGGAACTGCAGAACGGGGGCGATGTACTGCAGCAGCCCCAGCGTTGTGAGCGGGATCCGCGTGGCAGCCGCGCCGAAGAGCAGCAATGGCGCGGTGGTGATGACACCCAGACCGATGAGGAGCAGCGCGTGCGCCGTCCCGTACCCGGTGAAGGTCTGGGTACCCGTGGCCCCCAGCCAGACAAGCCAACCCGTCGCGGGCAGGAAGAGGACGGCGGTCTCCAGCGTCAGGCTCTCCAGCGCCCCCACGCCGGCCTTCTTCTTCAACAGCCCATAGAAGGCGAACGACAAGGCCAGGGTCAGCGCGATCCAGGGGATACGGCCGTAGTTGACGGTGAGGATGACGACCGCTGCTCCGGCGACGGCAAGGGCCACGATCTGCGGCCGATTCAAGCGTTCGCCCAGCACGACAACGCCCAGGGCAACGGTGACCAACGGGTTGATGAAGTAGCCCAGGCTGGCTTCGACGACCTGGTCGGTGGTCACCCCGTAGACAAAGGTCAGCCAGTTCAGCGACAGGAGCACTCCCGCCGATGCGAGCAGTCGGAACTGGTGCGGCGTCACGCTGCGCAGGTTGGACAGCCGGCGGAGGGTGGCGAGTGCAATCACACACACCAGCAGGGACCACACGATTCGATAGGTGAGTATCTCCATCGGAGACGCGGGTTCCAGAAGCGTGAAGTAGAGCGGGAAGATGCCCCACAGGGCGTAGGCGCCGGCGCCGTAGCCGATGCCGCGGCGCGAAGATGTCACCCGACGACCGTAGGGCGCGGGCCCCCTGGGCGCTACCCGTGGCCGCCGCCGCATCCACAGGCCCGGCGTGGCATTGTTGCGGTATGACCGGAGTGATCGTTGGTGTTGGGGTTGTGGTCCTGCTCGCGGTGACGGCGGTGGTGCTCTACAACACCCTGGTCAGCCTTCGCAACAAAGTGGATGAGGCGTGGGCCCAGATCAGCGTGCAGTTGAAGCGGCGCCACGATCTCATCCCGCCGCTGGTGTCGTCGGTGAAGGGTTATGCGAGTCATGAGAAGGGCACTCTGGAAGCGGTGATCCAAGCCCGCAACACCGCTGTGGACAGCGTGGGGGGGCCGGGGACGGCCGCGGAGGCCGGTCAGGCGGAAGAGGCGCTTTCCGGTGCGTTGAGCAGGCTGTTCGCGCTGTCGGAGTCCTACCCCGACCTGAAGGCCAACACGAACTTCCTGCAACTCCAGGACCAGTTGGTCGACACCGAGAACCGCATCGCCTTCTCGCGGCAGTACTACAACGACACCGTGCGGCAATGGAACACCAAGATCCAGACCATCCCCTTCAACTTCCTGGCAGGGAGCATGAAGGCGAAGAAGGCGGAGTACTTCGAGATCCAGGACATCACCGGCGCCAAATACGCCGAGGCGATCTCGCCGGAAGACACCACGAAACCCCCGAGCGTCGAGTTCTAGGCCGATGGGCTGGGAGCAACTGTGGTGGCTGGCGATACCAGCGGTCATTGTGACCGGGCTGGTGTACTTCTCGAGGGGATTGCGCATCGCCGTGGTGATTCTGGTGGGTGCGGGGCTGTTCGTCGTGCCACCGCTGCTGCGCGCCATCGACGAGGCGGCCGTGGCAGGCACCAGCGGCGAGACATCGGTCATCGAGGACTACGACGCCCGGTACACCCTCGCCGCCGACGGTGACCTCAGGCTCGTCGAGACCCTCGATGTGCGCTTCAACCAGATCCGCCGCGGCATCTTCCGATTCTTCGATGAACGCAACTCCCAGGACCCCGACATCGAGCACCCGGTCGAGGTGTTGTCCGTCCAGCGGTGCCCCGTCGATTCCGGGCGAGTCGGCCAGTGCGCGGCCGAACCGTACGAGGAGTACTACGAGGGCGGCTACAAGGTCGCCAAGATCGGGCTCGCCGAGGTTGCCTACCGGGCCGGGACGGTGAACCGCTACATCATCACCAGCACCCAGACCGGCGCCATCACTTCGGTGTCGGAGTCCGACGATGTGCAGTGGTACTGGGACGTCGTCGGAGCCGGATGGCAGATGCCGATGCGCGCAGTGTCCATCCGGGCCGACTTCCCGACCAGTCCCACCCAGGTTCGCTGCATCACCGGGAGAGGGGCCTGCGATGTTGCGCGCGCTGGCGGCTCGGACACCCGCTACGTCACGCAGTTGCGGCAGTTGCCCCCGCTAACCCCCGTCACGTGGCAAGCCGTCTTCCCCCCCGACGGGTTGACGTCGGCGTCGCTGGATACAGCAACACCATGGTGGGAGACCTACCAGGCGCCGATGGTCGGGGTGGGGGCCGCGTTGGTCCTGTTCGCCCTCATCTGGCGGCTCCACGACCCCAAGCCGTCGCAGGCCCCGGTGTTCGCCGCCCCCGGCAACGACATCCTGCCGGCCGCCTGGACGTGGCGGGAGCGCCCGCCGAAGGATCCGTTCCAGTCCGTGCTGCTGCAGTTGAACCATTTGGGCACGTTGAAGGTCACGGTCGATCCCAGTTCGATGATGACCGACCAGGAACCCGAGTGGGTGGAAGTGAGCCGCACCGACGACGCCGTTCCGGCAGATGTTTCGGGAGCGGCGGAGTTGCTGGCAGGGCTGGATGTCGAGGCCCCGGGGGTCAGTGAGTTGATCGAGAAGGATTCGGTGACGCTCGGCAAGAAGATCCAGGGACTCGAAGGCAGGCTTGCCCGAACGGCCTCGAGCGAAGCCCGCAGCCGGGGTTGGTACCGGTACTCCACAGCCGGGATGCTGGTGAACCTCATCGCCGCCGCACTGCCGCTGATCGCCGCCCTGGTCCTGATCTGGACCAGATCGCCGTTCTTCGCCGCCATGTTCCTCATCCCCGGCATCGCAGGACTGTGGTCCACCAGGCAGATCACCACCCGGCTGAGCGAGTCCGGCCGCGACATGCGTGATCAGGTGAATGGTCTGCGCACCGCCCTGTCCACCCCGGCTTCGGTAGAGCGGTATGACTACTCGCTGAAGGCCCGCTACTTCGAGCAGTTCCTGCCCTGGGCGGTGGCATTGGACTGTGCCGACAAGTGGGCTCAGGCCTGCGAGCCGCCGCCAGGTGTCGAGCGTGATCCTGCCAGCCCCTACTACCCGGCGTACAGCACGTACTACGCCAGCCAGGCCATCTCCGCCGCGGTCGCGACGGTCTCAGCGGGTGCGGTCGCCTCCTACGCGGCCACACAATCGTCATCGAGCGGCGGCGGTGGGGGGTTCTCCGGCGGCGGCGGCTCCGGGGGCGGCGGCGGCGGTTCGTGGTGATCGCCCGCGGTGTGGTTCCCCGTCACCCGTCGAGCCGTTCGCAGATGTCCAGCCACTCGTCCTCCAGCGACTCCTGGTGTTGTTCCTGCTCGCGCAGTTCGCCGGTGAGCGTGATCAGTCGGTCCGGATCCGTCGCCGCGCCCGCCAGCTGAACGTGGAGTTGCTGCTGGGTGTGTTCGGTCCTGGCCAATTCCCGCTCGATGCGCGCGAGCGACTTGCGCAACTGCCGATCGGCTGCGGAGCCGGGCGCGGGCCTGTCGCTGGGCGTTCCCCCGCCCGCGGCCTGGCCATCGGGTGGCTGACCCGGCCGAGGAGGTTTCGCCTGCTCGGCTGATCCGGCGCCGCTCGACCGCAGCCGCAGATACTCCGCAACCCCGCCGGGGGCATGGCGGAATCGGCCGTCGCCCAGCATCATCCAGATGTCGTCGCACACCCGCTCCAGGAAGTAGCGGTCGTGGGACACGACGACCAAGGTTCCCGGCCAGTTGTCGAGGACGTCCTCGAGGACCGTCAGCGTGTCGATGTCCAGGTCGTTGGTGGGCTCGTCGAGGAGCAGGACGTTGGGGCCGGTGAGCAGAACCCGCAGCACCTCCAGGCGACGTCGCTCCCCGCCGGACAGATCCCCCAGCCGTTTCCAGGGTGCGTCACCGGTGAATCCGAACGACTCCAGCAGTTGCGACGTGGTCAGCTCCTTGCCGGTTGTCACCAGCGCGTGCTGGGCGGTCCGCTCCAACCAGGGTTTGACCCGGTCCTCGGGATCGGAGTCGGTCAACCGTTGGTCCACAATCGCCGGGGCGACGGTCTTGCCGCGCCGCACGAATCCGGTGCTCACAGGTGGCTCGATCCCCAGGATGAGCCGCAGGAGGGTTGTCTTGCCTGCGCCGTTGGGTCCCAGCAGCCCGATGCGGTCGCCCGGCCCGAGGGTCCAGGTGACCTGCTGCAGGACCGGTGGGAGTCCGGGGGCGGGGCACAGAGTGAGATTCTCGACGTCCAGCACGGTCTTGCCGAGGCGGGTCGAGGCAACGCGGTGCAGCGTCAGCGGGTCGCGCGGCGGCGGCTCGTCACCGATGAGCGTCTCGGCGGCGTCCATTCGGAACTTCGGTTTGCTGGTGCGTGCGGGGGCGCCGCGGCGCAACCAGGCGAGTTCCTTGCGCATCAGGTTGCGGCGCTTCGCGTCCTCGGTGCGAACCCGGCGCTGGCGCTCAGCCTTGGCCAGGACGTAGGCGGCGTAGCCGCCCTCGTAGGCTTCGACCTTCCCGTCCACCACCTCCCAGGTGTCGTCTGTCACCGCGTCCAGCAGCCATCGGTCGTGGGTGACGACAACGACTGCCCGCCGGCCTTTCGGCATTCCTCGCAAGTGGCGCGCCAGCCAGGCCACGGCTTCGATGTCGAGGTGATTTGTGGGCTCGTCCAGCATCAGAACGTCCCACGACCCGATGAGCGTGGCGGCCAGGGCCACGCGACGGGACTCACCGCCCGACAGCCCCGCCGTCGGCGTGTCGAGCCCCTGGGCCAGCAAGGGCGCTTGCGGGCCGCCCAGCAGCCCGGTCAAGACCTCGCGGATAGCAGGGTCCGACGCCCATTCGTGGTCCGGTCGGTCGCCGACGAGAACCGAGCGGACATCGCCGAACGGCAATGAGTCGTGCTGATCCAGCAGACGGACCCGCGTGCTCCCGGACACTGTGACCCTGCCCGCGTCGAGGGTGGCGCCCGCCAGGGCGTGCAGCAGTGTGCTCTTCCCGCCGCCGTTGCGCCCGACGACGCCGATACGGTCGCCGGGGTGGATGCCCACCGAAACGCCGTCGAGGATCATCCGGGTCCCGCGGCGCACCCAGATCTGTTCAGCCACCAGGAACGGGGACGGTTTCATCGTCGCGTGCTCCGGTCGAAGGCATCGATGACCCGCTGCATCCACTTCGTATAGCGGGCGGTCTTGGTGTAGACGCCCGGTTGCCGCGGAACACCGCAGTTGCGTGCGCCGAAACTGGCGAGGCCGGCGAGCAGTTGCTCGCCGTCGGTGCCCGTGACGATCAACGGGCCGCCGCTGTCACCGTTGCAGGAGTCCACCACCCGCTCACGGGTGGTCAACCCGGCGCACACCTGTCGGCTGCCGTCGATGTCGTCCCACAGCCGCCGGCATGTGGCGGTCGGGGCCAACCGGACGGTTCCCTGCCGCAACCGGACCGGGTGCCCCCTGCCGGTGCGGCGGATCGAGCCCCAGCCCAGGATCGTCGCCCTGCGGCGTGATGCGTAGTCGTCGGTATCGGCGATGGCCATGGGTGGCTGTTCTGCGGCCTTTCGCAGTTGCAGCAGCGCGATGTCGTTCCGGTTGCGCCAACTGTTCCACCGGGCCCGCACGATGCGCCTGATGCCGATGCTCTCGCCGGCGGTGGAACGCAGGGAAGTGATGCCGACATGGACGGCCAGGTCACGGGCGCGAGCCTGTTGCGTGCAGTGCGCGGCCGTGACCACCCATCGTGGATCGACGAGCGTGCCGCCGCAGAATGTGCCGCGATCGGGCGATACCCCGTTGCGGCCGAGGGCCACCATGGCGGGCCAGGCGTCTGGTTGCGCGTACTCCCCGCCCACAATCTGCGGGCGCGATTCGGCGCTGGGCAGCCCCGGCTCGGCGGCGGCCGGCTGGGCCGGACCGGGACCCAAGACCGCCGCGGCCAACAGGCAGGCGGCGAGGAATGGGCTTCGCCATCTATCCATCCGCGCCTCCGATCGAGCCTCAGACAGTCTGCGGGGCAGATGGGCCCATGTCACGCCATGCGGCCGGAATACGCGCATCCGGCACTCCGGGCGCGTCTCTTCGGGTGACCGATCCCACGTCTGGGTGCGGTTTCGGCCGCCGCTTCGGGGGCAACCGACTACAAGCATGCGCCGCAGCCGCGGCGGCCAAGACCGAGAGAGGGGCATCATGAGGCGCACGAAGTTCGCGACGATCGCAGTGGCCGGAGTTGCCGCGCTGGGGGCCACCGGGGCAGCCCTGGCGCAAGGGGTCGACTCCCCGCCCACCTCTTCTGCGCCGTCGTCGGAGGCATCCGGGGCCGACACGCCGCCGAGGGAGTTGCAGGGGCCCCGCTCCGCTGCGGATGAGAAGGTCACCGCAGGGCGGAAGGCGGGCAAGGCCAAGTCGGAGAATCGCCGGCCTGCCAAGGGCGCTGCCGGCAAGGGCCAGAAGCCCACGGGCGCGAAGTCGAAGAAGAACCGCACAGCGGCTGCCGAACGACCGGTCGGCTCGGGCGGGCTGCCGGCGTCGGCGAAGACCCCAGCGGCGGCGAAGGCCTATGCCAAGCGGTTCATGAGCAAGGAATACGGATGGGGGCCGGACCAGCAACGCGCACTCGTGGCCTTGTGGACCAGGGAGTCGGACTGGGACTACCGCGCGACGAATCCGAGTTCAGGCGCATACGGCATCCCGCAGTCCCTGCCCGGCAACAAGATGGCCGCCGCAGGAAAGGACTGGCGCAGCAACCCGCGGCCGCAGATCCGCTGGGGCCTGGACTACATCAAGCAGACCTACGGCACCCCGGTGGGCGCCTGGGGCTTCTTCCAGGCCAACAACTGGTACTAGCCGACCCGCAGGCCGCGTGCACCCGGCGGTTCTGCAGGCTCACAACCGGTCGAAGACGGTGAGGCTGCTGGCGTAGTCGCCGAACAGCCAGATCGGGATTCCGTGGCGCATGAGGAACTCGCCGGACTTCTCCTGCCAGCGCCAGTCGGCGTAGAAGCGATACCCGGCGTCGGGGTCCAGCCCGCGCAGGCGGGCATTCGTCGGACGGCGACTCATGTGACCGCCGGGCATGAACGCGAACAGAACCGCTCTCTTGCCGTCTACATACTCGTAGAGGCGATAGTCCGTGGGAGAAGGGTTGTCCAGCCGGTGGAAGTCGCCGTCCTGGATAGTCGGGCGCAGTTGTTTGTACTCGTCCACCAGCTCGGCGGTTTCGGCGAGGTCCTTGTCGCTGAACCGCGTCAGGTTCGCACCGATCCCGAGGCTGCCCATCATCGCGCTGTGGCAGCGGAATCGCAGCGGGATCGAACGCTGGGACAGGAAGTTCGGGGCATCGGTCACCCACGCCCGCATCGCCTTCATGGGGTAGAGCCGGGAGTACGCTTCCTGGCTCGTCAACCGGTCCAACGCATCGGTGTTGTCGCTGGTCCAGAAGTCGTCGAAGTGCTCCAGCGCCCCGAGGTCGATGCGGCCGCCGCCGGAGGCACACGCTTCGAACAGGACACCGGGGTGCCGCTGCCTGATGCGATCCAGCGTCCGGTACAGGCCGTCGATGTGGCGCCAGTGCGCTCCTGGGGCGCCCACCTGGGATATGGGTCGGTTGGCGTCCCATTTCACGTAGCTGATGTCGTGCCGCGAGAGTAGACCGTCGACGACGTCGACGATGAAGTCCTGCACATCCCGACGACCGACGTCCAGCACCAACTGGTCGCGGGCGGTGTCAGGTTCCCGGCCGGGTTCGGAGTGGATCCAGTCGGGATGATCGCGGAACAGGTCGGACGCCGGATTGACCATCTCGGGTTCCAGCCAAAGCCCGAATCGCATCCCCAGCCCGCGGACCTTCTCGATGAGCGGGTCGAGCCCGTCGGGGAACTTCTCCCGGTTCACCCACCAGTCGCCGAGGCCGTCCCCCGCACCGCTGCGGCGGCCGAACCAGCCGTCATCCAGAACGAACAACTCGGCACCCACGCGGGCGGCGCGTTCGGCCAATGCCATCTGGTTGTCGCTCGTGACGTCGAAGCCGGTTGCCTCCCAGGAGTTGTACAGGACCAGCCGCGGTTCCGGGGACATGAGGCTGCGGCCGTAGGCCTGCATCCGCACGGTCATGTCCGCGAATCCGGTCGCGGAATAGCCTGCGACGATTGCGGGCGTGACGAGCTCGCCGCCCGGGCCCAGTTCATGCGCGAAGTCGTGGTCGGAGATCCCGAACTGAACCAGGGTCGAGCCGTAGGTGCGCTGCTCCACGATGCCGGCGAAGCTCCCGCTGAGTTTCAGCCCGCCGAACCATACCTCGCCGGACCCCTCGTCGGCCCCGCGGTCGAGGATGAATGAAGGGTTGTGGTTGTGGCTGGACAAGCCTCGGCGGCTCTCCACGAGGACCTTCCCGTAGCCCACCTGCTGGGAGAACGGCTGCAATTCCGCCCCCCACTGGCCGTGCGTGTTGTGGAACTCGAGCCCTTCGAACGGGATGTGGAATTGGGCTGAGAACGCTCGAGTGACCAGTGCCGGATCAGTGGATTCGTTGCGGATGGTCGCCCACCGTTCGATCAGCCCGTGGGCATCGTGGCACCGGTAGTGGAGGTCCACCGCCAAGCCGTGGTCCGGATCCAGGAGCCGGACGATCAGCTCCTCGCCGGCCACTTCATGGCCGACCGGGATGGCTCGGATTTCGCGGGAACCATCGGCGAAGGCCACCGCCAGGCAGCATTCCTTGTAGCGGAACTGCCCTTGGCACGGGTACTCCTCCCACGTGGTGTCCATCGCCATGTCATTGCTGGAGGGATCCCATTTGGCGGGAACGTCGAATTCGTCGATGCGGCTCAGCCTCGGGCCCCAGTACAGGTGGCGCAGCAGGTTTCGGTCATCTGCGGCGAAGACGTATGACGTTTCGCCGGAATGGATCGCAAACAGCTTCCCCTCGCGGGCCACCTCGATCGACATCCCCCGACGCTAGCCAAGGCGACTGCTGGTGGCTCGCTGGCGCGGCCACCGCGGCGGGCTGCGCAGGCACGGCATGCAGACGTCGATGCTGTCGGATGAAGTCCTCGGGCGGTGGTGGCGATCCCGGGCACCGGGGCCACCGCCTGTGCCAGTCTGAGCGGCATGGCCAGCAGCGACCGACCGAACATCTTGGTCCGCCTGCTGCCCGTACTGGGGCGGGACCTGCAGCCGTGGTCACGGGCCAATCTGATCGCCGGACTGACCGTCACGGCCTATCTGGTGCCTCAGGTCATGGCGTACGCCACAGTGGCCGGCCTGCCGGCAATCGTGGGGTTGTGGGCGGCAGTGCCGGCACTGCTGGTGTATCCGTTCCTGGGTACTTCCCGGTTGCTGAGCCTGGGTCCGGAGTCCAGCGTGGCGCTGATGACAGCGGCCGTGGTCGCGCCGCTGGCCTTGGGCGATCCCGCCCGGTATGTCGCCCTCGCTGCCACGATTGCCATCACAGTCGGCGGCATCGGGTTGCTCGCCAGTGTGCTGCGCCTGGGGTTCATCGGCGATCTGTTGTCCCAACCCGTCCTGGTCGGCTACATGGCCGGGATAGGCGTCCTCATGATCGATGGGCAGATCGACCACTTCCTGGGGATTCAGACCGCGTCGCCGGATTTCCTGGGCCACGTGCGCGAGATCTCCGATCTCATCGTGTCGGGCGGCGTTGATCCGGTTGTCCTCGCGCTGGGCAGTGTGATTCTCGTGATGCTGTACCTGCTTGCCTGGCGGCGCCCCTCGTGGCCGGGCCCCCTGCTGGCGATCTTGGGCGGTTCGCTGCTTGCGCTGCTGATCAACAACGGCGGTGGCGACATCCCCATCGTCGGCCCTGTCCCGCAGGGGCTGCCGACGCCCCAGATACCGCAGGTCGCCGCGGCCGACGTCTCCGCCTTGGCCATCGGGGCAGCCGGAATCCTGCTCGTCGGGTTCACGGATGTGACCCTCACCGGGCGTGCTTTCCTGAGCCGCGGTGATCCACGGCCGGACACCGACGCGGAGTTGCGGGCGGTGGCCGTGGGGAACCTGGGCGTGGGCCTGCTGCAAGGCATGCCCGTCTCCAGCAGCGGCAGCCGTACTGCGCTCGCCAAGTCCTCCGGAGCTACGTCCCAGGGCTATTCGCTGGTCGTGGCGCTGGGGGTTGTGCTGGTTCTGCTCTTTGCCGGGCCGTTGCTGTCTGCGGCCCCGCGGGCCGGGCTCGCCGCGCTGGTGATCTACGCCGCACTGCACCTGATCGACATCCGGGCTTTCGCAGCGCTGTGGCGGTTCAGCACCGTCGAATTCGTTCTCGCAGTGGTCACGATGGTAGGGGTGCTCGTGGTGGGGATCCTCTACGGAGTGCTCATCGCGGTCGGCCTGTCGGTTCTGGCGATGGCTGCCCGAGTCGCGCGGCCGCACAGCGCGGCACTCGGCCTGGTTCCCGGATTGCCCGGGATGCACGATGTCGGGGATTTCGAAGAGGCGAACGAGGTGCCCGGGCTGCTCATCTACCGCTATGACAGCCCGGTGTTCTTCGCGAACTCCCAGGATTTCATCGAACAGGCGAATGCCCTCATGGCGGACCGGCAGCCGGGTCTGCGCTGGTTCGCGTTGAACTGCGAGGCGATCGTGGATATCGACGCCACGGCGGTCGAGTCCCTGCGAACGCTGATGCGGGAAGTCGACTCCGCCGGAATGCAGTTCTGCCTGGTGCGGGCCAAGCGGGAACTCGTCGAACAGTTGCAGCGGGCGGGGTTGGCGCAGCGGATCGGCATGGACCGCATGTATCCCACCCTCCCCTCGCTGGTAGAGGCCTACAAGGCGGAGGCCCCATGATCGGACGATCCGCCGGGCCGTCTGGTGCGGTCCGACTGTTGCCCCATATACCCCTGGGGGTATATGATTTCGGAGTCCGCCGCTCGGAAGGAAGCAATTCGCATGTGTAGTCCCGCCGTGTGCAGTGAATGCAGCAAGATCACCTACACCGGGTGCGGCATGCATGTCGACCAGGTGCTCGCCATGTTCACCGAGGACGAGCGCTGCAAGTGCGAAAAGCGATCACGCCGCGGTCTCTTCTCCTGGTAGCGGCGCCGCTGCCGGCGGTGGCCGAATCCCGCCGACCTTCCTCCCCGCGCTGATCTCGCTACGGTGATCTTGATCGGGTAGTCGCAGCGAGGGAGTGGCCATGTCCATGGCAGCCCCGCCACCCATTCCCGGCGAGTCGGTGGACCCGCCGCCGCGCGAGGTCACGGAGACGCTCGCCAAGATCCAGGACCGGACCAGCCTGGGGGCCATCCTCTACCGTGCGATATTGCGTTTCAACGGTGCACATTCCTTGCTGCTCGCCGCGGGAACCACCTACTTCATCTTCCTGTCGATCTTCTCCCTGCTCGCCCTCGCGTTCGGGTTGGTGGCGCTGCTGGGCAGCCAGGAGTTGTCCGACTTCCTGACCCGGGCGCTGGATGAGTCCCTGCCCGGCTTGGTCGGCAGCGGGCGCGTGGATCCGGAGCAGCTGCGCCTCATCGGTCAGAGCACTTCCTTGCTCGGCTTCGTGGCCTTCCTCTACTCCGGCTCCGGCATGATGGGCGCGGTCAGCAGCGGTCTGCATCTCATCTACGGCGCCCCCAAGGACCCGCGACCGTTCCTGCTCATGAAGGCGCGGCTCCTGGGATGGCTGTTCCTCGTCGCCCCGCTCGTGGTGATGTCGTTCGCGCCGTCACTTCTAGTCGCGCGCTTCGCCGATCCCGTCTTGGAGTTCATCGGGATCGACGGCAACGGATGGGTGCAGTCGCTCACCCTCCTGGCCGCCTATTCACTCTCCCTGGTCCTGAACGCCGCCGTCCTCTACCTGCTGCTGGGACACCTCGGCGGCATCATGCCCGACGGCCGGTCGCGGCTGATCGGAGCAGGGGTCGGGGCCGTCGGCATGGAGGCCCTTCGATTCGGTGCGACCTGGGTCGTGTCCTGGGCGGTCGCGCGACCGCAGTACGGCGCCTTCGCGGTACCCATCGCGATGATGTTGGTCTTCTACCTGCACTGCCTGGTGCTGTATTTCAGTGCATCTCTCGTGACGGCCCTTGCCGAGCACCGCGGCGGCGATGTCCCCGACTCCATGACGGCGCAGGGCGACGAAGACGGTCCCTTCCCCGGCGCAAGCCCCGATCCGGAAGCCGAGACCGCAACGACCCGGGACGCGTTGCCGAGCCTGCCCCAGCAGAAGACGCGGGAGCCCGACAGCGAAGCGGCTGGCAAACCGGGCCTACGGCCCTGAAGTGCTGCCAGGCCTACGGCCCGAGGTCCTGCCAAACCAGGCTCACGGCCCGAGGTTCCGCCGAACGAGGCCCACGGCCCGATGCTCTGCGCGTCGCGTCGATATCCGCGACTCACCTCGTCCGGGCACGGACTCGATACCTCGTCACGGAACGGACTTGATCGGCATGATCGCGAAGGCGCCTGCGAGGGTGATGATCGCAGTTGCGATGTAGAGCGCCGGGTAGCCGAGGGTGGTCACGAAGATCCCGGCGAGCACCGGGGCCAGCACCTGCGGCATGGAGTTGGCGATGTTGATCACGCCGAGGTCGCGGGCGCGGTCGCCAGCGGTCGGCAGCACCTGCGAGATCAGTGCTTGGTCAACAGCCAGGTACCAGCCGTAGCCGATGCCGAGAATGGCCGCGGCGATCACTGAGATGGTGAAACCACTCTGCTCCGCCGGACTGAACGCCAAGATGATCGCGGCGATCGCGATGATGACCGTGGAGATGATGACGAAGATCTTGCGCTTGCCGCTGCGGTCGGAGATGAATCCGCCGGCGACCGCCGTCAGCATCGAGCCGAAGGCGTAGATGCCGAGCATGATCGTCTGGCGCGGACCGGCGTAGTCGTCGGCGTTCTCGTCGGAGGAGAACCCGAGATGGTCTTGCAGGTAGAACAGCAGGTACGCCACCGCCATGGCCAGGCCGAGCGACACCAAGAACCGCGCCAGCCATGCCCAGCCGAAGTCCGGGTGCTTGCGGGGGTCGATATAGAAGCCCTTGATGAACTTGCCCAACTCGAAGTCCGGCCTGTACTCCTTGGGCAGTGGCGGGTCCTTCAGCACGAACATGAATGGCAGCATCAGCGCCACGAACAGAATCCCGACCGTGTAGAAGCCGCCGTTGAGCGCCAGGACAATCGCG
>JAQAZZ010000246.1:0-36056 GCA_032127075.1 Micrococcales bacterium
TCCCCCCGCCGCGGCGGCGGCCCCCCCCGCCGCCGTGGCCGCCCCGGCCGCGGCGCCAGCAGGAACGGAGGGCTGATCCATGCTGATCCCGCGCAGGGTCAAGCACCGCAAGCAGCATCACCCCACCCGTCGGGGGGTCGCCAAGGGCGGCACCAAGGTCATCAACGGCGACTGGGGGCTGCAGGCGCTCACGCCGGCGTATGTCACCAACCGGCAGATCGAGGCCGCACGTATCGCCATCAACCGGCGCGTACGCCGCGGGGGCAAGGTCTGGATCAACATCTACCCGGACCGACCCCTGACCAAGAAGCCCGCCGAGACCCGTATGGGTTCCGGCAAGGGCTCACCCGAATGGTGGGTCGCGAACGTCAAACCGGGCCGCGTGATGTTCGAACTGAGCTTCCCCGACGAGACGGTGGCCCGCGAAGCCTTGGAGCGGGCCGCGCACAAGCTTCCGCTGAAGTGCCGGATCGTCCGGCGTGACGTGAGTGAGGGCTGATGGCGACGACCAAGACAACCGAACTGCGGCGACTGGCCGATGATGAGCTGGAGTCGCGCCTGGCCGAGTTCAAGGCCGAGTTGTTCAACCTCCGATTCCAGTCCGCAACGGGGCAGTTGGAGAGCCATGGGCGGCTGCGCGCGGTACGCCGCGACATCGCCCGCATCTACACGGTGTTGCGGGAGCGCGAACTGGGCATCACCACTGTTGAGGAAGAGGACGGTGCCGCATGACGGAGGAAGCAGTGACTGAGCAGACCGGGGCCGCGGAGGCCCCCGAGGCAACCGAGCCGTCAGCGGCCGAGCCGACCCGCGGGTACCGCAAGGTCCGTGAGGGCCTGGTGGTCAGCGACAAGATGGACAAGACGGTCGTGGTGGCTGTCGAGGACCGCTTCAAGCATCCGCTCTACGGCAAGGTTGTGCGCCGCACCAGCAGGCTGAAGGCGCACGACGAGAACAACGAGGCGGCACAGGGCGACCGCGTGCTGCTCATGGAGACCCGACCGACGTCGGCCACCAAGCGCTGGCGCGTCGTGGAGATCCTCGACAAGGCCAAATAGCCGCACCGCGCGCATACGTATCAGGAGAAGGACAGATGATTCAGCAGGAGTCACGCCTCCGCGTCGCCGACAACACCGGCGCCAAGGAGTTGCTGTGTATCAGGGTGCTCGGCGGGTCTGGGCGCCGCTACGCGGGCATCGGCGATGTCATCGTCGCGACGGTGAAGGACGCCATCCCCGGCGGCAACGTCAAGAAGGGCGAAGTCGTCAAAGCCGTGGTGGTGCGCACCAAGAAGCAGCGCCGGCGTCCGGACGGTTCCTACATCCGGTTCGACGAGAACGCCGCAGTCGTGTTGAAGAACGACGGCGAGCCCCGCGGCACGCGCATCTTCGGCCCGGTCGGCCGGGAACTGCGCGACAAGAAGTTCATGAAGATCATTTCACTGGCTCCGGAGGTGCTGTGATGGCGATGTCGATACGCGCCGGCGACGAGGTGCAGGTGATCTCCGGCAAGGACCGCGGGCTGACGGGCAAGGTGCTTGCCGTGCTGGCCGATTCGGACCGGGTGATCGTCGAGGGGATCAACCGGGTGAAGCGCCACACCCGTATCGGTCAGGACACTCGGGGCGCCAAGTCGGGCGGGATCGTGACCCAGGAGGCACCGATCCATGTGTCCAACGTGATGCTGGTCGATCCGGAGGATGGGCGTCCCACGCGGGTCGGCTTCCGCCGCGAAGAGGTAGAGAAGCAGCGTCCAGACGGTTCCATGTACACCGGCACCAAGGCGGTGCGCTTCAGCAGGCGCACGGGCAAGGAAGTGTGATGAGCGAGACCAAGACCATGCCGCGGCTCAAGACCCGCTACCGCGAGGAGATCGTGGGGCAGCTCACCGAGGAGTTCGACTTCGGCAACGTGATGCAGGTGCCCGCGGTCACCAAAGTGGTGGTGAACATGGGTGTCGGCGACGCCGCCCGCGACAGCAAACTGATCGAGGGGGCCGTCACCGATCTGGCCAAGATCACGGGGCAGAAGCCCAAGGTGACCCGGTCCACGAAGTCCATCGCCCAGTTCAAACTGCGTGAGGGTCAGCCCATCGGGGCCAAGGTGACCCTGCGCGGCGACCGGATGTGGGAGTTCCTCGATCGGCTGTTGTCGCTGGCGCTGCCCCGCATCCGCGACTTCCGCGGACTGTCGCCGAGGCAGTTCGACGGCAACGGCAACTACACGTTCGGCCTCAACGAGCAGGTGATGTTCCACGAGATCGATGCCGACAAGATCGACCGCTCCCGCGGCATGGACATCACCATTGTGACGACCGCCCAGACCGACGATGAGGGACGCGCACTGCTGCGGCAGCTCGGCTTCCCGTTCAAGGAGAAGTGACGTGGCGAAAAAAGCGCTGGTCAACAAGGCGAATGCCAAGCCGAAGTTCAAGGTGCGCGGCTACACCCGCTGCACCCGCTGCGGTCGGCCGCATTCGGTGTACCGCAAGTTCGGCCTGTGCCGGGTGTGCTTTCGAGAGATGGCGCACCGGGGCGAGTTGCCGGGCATCACGAAGAGCAGTTGGTGACAAACACGACGCTGCAGGTCCCAGAGGGAAACCGTAGCGGGAAAGGCCGGTGAGGCCATGACAATGACAGACCCGATCGCGGACATGCTGTCGCGGTTGCGCAACGCGAACACCGCATACCACGACACCGTGAGTATGCCGTCTTCGAAGATGAAGGTCGGAGTAGCCGAGATCCTCAAGCGCGAGGGTTATGTCGCCGACTTCGAGGTCGGCGACGCCCCCGTGGGCAAGACGCTGACGATCACCCTGAAGTACGGCCCGTCCCGGGAGCGCTCCATCGCGGGTCTGCGCCGGGTGTCGAAGCCGGGACTGCGGGTATACGCGAAGAGCACCCAGCTGCCCAAGGTCCTCGGTGGCCTGGGCATCGCGATCATTTCCACGTCGGGCGGTCTCGTGACCGAGCGGCAGGCCGCCAAGAACAAGATGGGCGGGGAAGTCCTCGCCTACGTGTGGTGAGGGAGACCCATGTCACGCATCGGACGCATGCCGATCACCGTCCCCGGTTCCGTGCAGGTGTCGGTCGACGGTCAGAAGGTCACTGTGAAGGGGCCCAAGGGCGAGCTCGACCTCGCCGTGGCCGAGCCGATCAAGGTCGCGGTCGATGATGGCACTGTCACCGTCACCCGCCCCGACGACGAGCGGCGCAGCCGGCAGTTGCACGGGTTGACCCGGACCCTGGTGAACAACATGGTCATCGGGGTCACCGACGGCTACGCCAAGACGCTGGAGGTTGTGGGGACCGGCTACCGGGTGCAGGCCAAGGGCAACGGGTTGGAACTGGCCCTGGGCTTCAGCCATCCGGTCAGCTACGACGCTCCCGATGGGATCTCCTTCCAGGTGGAAACACCCACCAGGTTCCGCATCAGCGGGATCGACAAGCAGCTCGTGGGCGAGGTTGCGGCCAACATCCGCAAACTCCGGGCACCGGAGCCCTACAAGGGCAAGGGCGTCAAGTACGCCGACGAGGTGATCCGCCGCAAGGCTGGAAAGGCAGGTAAGTAGCCATGGCTGTTGTGGCCAAGTTGGGTTCAGGCGACCGCGCCCGCGTCGCGCGGCAGCGGCGCCACACCCGCGTCCGCAAGAAGGTGCGCGGCAACGCGCAGCGGCCCCGGCTCGTGGTGAACCGGTCGTCGCGGCACCTGTTCGCCCAGATCGTGGACGACACCAGCGCCCGCACGTTGGCGTCTGCCTCCACCATGGAGGCCGAGGTCCGCGATGCCGACGGGGACAAGACCGAGCGCGCCCGCAAGGTGGGCGAGCGGCTGGCCGAGCGGGCAAAGGCCGCTGGCATCGACTCGGTCGTGTTCGACCGGGGCGGCAACCGATACGTGGGCCGCGTAGCGGCCCTGGCAGACGCCGCCCGCAGCGGTGGCCTGGACTTCTGACGAAAGAGGATTGAGCTTATGGCAGCGCAGCGACGTGGCGGAGATCGCCGGGAACGCAGGGACCGGGGAGGCAGGGACGACCGCAACCAGTACCTGGAGCGAGTGGTGGCGATCAACCGTGTGGCGAAGGTCGTCAAGGGCGGGCGCCGGTTCAGCTTCACCGCACTGGTGGTCGTCGGCGACGGCGACGGCAGGGTCGGAGTCGGATACGGCAAGGCCAAGGAGGTGCCCGCGGCGATCGCCAAGGGCGTCGAGGTGGCCAAGAAGAGTTTCTTCACGGTCCCGCGGATCCAGGGCACGATCCCTCACCCCGTGACCGGCGAGGCCGCCGCGGGCGTGGTCATGCTGCGCCCCGCTGCCCCCGGCACGGGAGTCATCGCCGGCGGCCCGGTGCGCGCCGTGCTGGAGTGTGCCGGCATCGCCGATGTGCTGAGCAAGTCGCTCGGCTCGGACAACGCGATCAACATCGTGCACGCGACCGTGACCGCGCTGAAGATGCTTGAGCGCCCCGAGCAGGTGGCTGCCCGCCGCGGTCTGCCGCTTGAGGACGTGGCGCCCGAGGCCATGCGCCGGGCGATGGCCGAGGGGAAGTCCTGATGGGTACGTTGAAGGTCACGCAGCGCAAGTCGCTGATCGGCGGCACCAAGTCCCAGCGCGAGAGCATGCGCTCGCTGGGGCTGAAGCGGATCGGGGATACGGTGGAGCAACCTGACCGCCCGGAGATCCGCGGCATGGTCGGCAAGGTGTCGCACCTGGTGGAAGTCGAGGAGACAGCGGAATGATCAAACAGCACCATCTGCGCCCCGCTCCCGGGGCCCGTACCGCACCGACCCGCAAGGGCCGCGGCGAGGCGTCGAAGGGCAAGACCGCGGGCCGCGGCACGAAGGGGACCAAGGCGCGCAACCAGGTTCCGGCCTCTTTCGAGGGCGGCCAGATGCCACTGCACATGCGCATTCCCAAGCTGAAGGGCTTCACGAACCCGTTCCGGACCGAATACCAGACGGTGAACGTCTCCCGGCTCGGTGAGCTGTTCCCCGACGGCGGCGACGTCGCGGTGGCGGACCTCGTCGCCAAAGGTGCGGTGCGTGCGGGCCATCCCGTGAAGATCCTCGGCGACGGCGCGATCGACGTGGCGGTCAACGTCACAGCGGAGGCCATCTCCAAGTCGGCCCGGGACAAGATCTCGGCGGCGGGTGGCTCGTTCACCCTCGCCTGACCTGCCCACCGCGAGGCGCTGGTAGCCTTGCCTAGTCGATTCGGTCATCCGAACGGACCGGACACGACCCTCTCATCGATCGGCCAGGAGGAAATCGGTGCTCAGCGCCTTCGCCTCAGCATTCCGCACACCGGATCTGCGACGCAAACTCCTCTTCATGCTGGCGATGATCGCCCTGTTCCGGCTCGGCTCGGTCATTCCGGTGCCCGGTGTGGACTACTCCGCAGTCCAGCGCTGCGTGACCCTGGTGCAGAACAACGACCTCTACTCGCTGATCAACCTGTTCAGCGGCGGGGCGCTGCTGCAGTTGAGCGTGTTCGCGCTGGGCATCATGCCCTACATCACCGCCTCGATCATCATGCAGCTGCTCGCCGTGGTGATCCCGAGGTTGGAGAAGCTGCGCAAGGAGGGGTCGGCGGGCCAGGCGCAGATCACCCAGTACACCCGCTACCTCACCATCGGGCTGTCAGTGCTGCAGTCGGCCAGCATCCTGGCGCTGGCAAGGACGCCGGGACAACTCTTCCAGGGCTGCAACGAACGCGTCGTCCCCGACACCTCGGCCTCGCAGATGGTCGTCATGGTCATCACGATGACCGCCGGCACCGCCTGCATCATGTGGCTGGGCGAACTCATCACCGACCGGGGCATCGGCAACGGCATGTCGATCTTGATCTTCACCTCCATCATCGCGGTCATGCCCCAGCAGTTCCTGTCGATCCTCGCCAGCCACGGCATATTGGCCTTCGCCCTGACACTGGCCGTCGGGGTCGCGGTGGTCGCGCTGGTGGTCTTCGTGGAGCAGGCCCAACGGCGGATTCCGGTGCAGCACGGGCGCAACCAGGTGGGTCGCAAGTTCTACGGCGGCGCATCCACCTACATCCCGCTCAAGGTCAATATGGCCGGCGTCATCCCCGTGATCTTCGCCTCGTCGATCCTCTTCGTCCCCACGCTGATCGTGAACTTGAGCGGGTCCGACGGCGCCGTCGCGCAGTTCGTCCTGCAGAATTTCCAGAGCGGAACCTCCCCCGTCTACCTGCTCACGTTCGGTCTGCTGACGATCTTCTTCTGCTACTTCTACGTCTCCATCACGTTCAACCCCACCGAAGTGGCGGACAACCTGAACAAGAGCAACGGGTTCATCCCAGGCATCCGTCCCGGTCGGCCCACAGCCCAGTACCTCGAGTACGTCCTGAGCCGGCTGACCGCACCGGGGTCGCTCTACCTCGCCGCGATCGCCGTACTGCCGGTGCTCGCCTTCGGCGGGCTCGGGGTGTCGTCCAACTTCGTGTTCGGCGGCACCAGTCTGTTGATCATGGTCGGTGTCGGACTGGACACGGTCAAGCAGATCGAATCGCAGCTCCAACAGCGCAACTATGAAGGGTTCCTCCGCTGATGCGCATCGTCATAATGGGTCCGCCGGGGGCCGGCAAAGGCACTCAGGCCGCCGTCATCTCCGAATCGCTGGGCATCCCCCATATCTCCACCGGAGCCATCTTCCGGGCCAACGTGGCCGAGGGGACCGAGTTGGGGAGACAGGCCAAGGCCTACATGGACCGCGGTGAGTATGTCCCCGACGGCGTCGTCAACGGCATGGTCTCCGATCGGCTCGCCCAGCCCGACACCGAGCCCGGCTTCCTGCTCGACGGCTACCCCCGGACTGCCGCACAGGTGGTGGAGCTGAACCGGATGCTCGCCGAAGCGGGTCGGCCGCTGGACCGGGCGGTGGAGATCACCGTCGACACCGAGGAAGTTGTGCAGCGGCTGCTCAAGCGGGCACAGACCGAGGGCCGGGCGGACGACACCGAAGAAGTCGTGCGGCGTCGGCTCGAGGTGTACGCCGCTGAGACCGAACCACTCACGCGGCTCTACGGCGAGCAGCAGATCCTGGTCCGCGTCGATGGCATGGGATCGGTGGAAGAGGTCAGCGGGCGGATCCTCGCAGCGCTGAACGACTGACATGTTCCACCGGCTGCGGGGGATAGAACTCAAATCCCCCGCGGAGTTCGGGCGCATGCGCCAAGCGGGTCTGGTTGTCGCCGACGCTCTGCAAGCAGCTGCCGCGGCCGTGGCACCGGGGGTGACCACCGACGAGTTGGACCGGATCGCTGCCGACGTCATCGCAGCCGCCGGCGCAACTCCGTCCTTCCTCGGCTACTTCGGCTATCCGGCAACCGTCTGCGTCTCGGTGAACGACGAAGTGGTGCACGGCATCCCCGGGCCGCGCGTACTGCGCGAAGGGGATCTGGTGTCCATCGACTGCGGCGCGATCGTCGATGGCTGGCACGGCGACGCCGCGGTGACCGTCCCGGTCGGCGAGGTCGCCGACGAGCTGTCCGAGCTGTCGGCGGTCACGCGGGAATCCCTCTGGGCGGGAATCGCTGCCGCCGCCGTGGGTTCACGGTTGTCAGACATCGGGGCGGCGGTGGAGTCGACCGTGCGCGGCGCTGGTGGCCGCTACGGGATCCTGCGGGACTATGTGGGCCACGGCATCGGATCCGCCATGCACCTGCCTCCCTCGGTGGCCAACTACGGACCACCCGGCAAGGGCCCCCGGTTGCGGGCGGGGATGGCCCTGGCCATCGAACCGATGGTCACGCTGGGCAGCGAGGAGGTGTCCGTGCTGGACGACGAATGGACCGTGGCCACCGATGCGGGCAACCACGCCGCCCACTGGGAGCACACAGTGGCGCTCACCGACCAGGGGCCCTGGGTGCTCACCGCCCACGACGGCGGTGCAGCCGAGTTCGCCGCCCGCGGGATCAACTCGGCCGCGCCGCGCGGATGACTCCGAGGGGTGACCGGGGTGCTGAGAGCTGCAGGTCGGGGCACCGCGGCAGCGGTTGTCGCGCTGCTGGTGTCGGCGTCGGCGCTTGCGGGATGCGGCGCGTGGGGAACTGCGGCAGAGGTGCGGCAGTTGGAGGCGATCCGGCCGCTGCAGATCCCGCCGCTGGCTGACGGCCGGCTGGACGGCGACGGGCGCCGGGTGTTCCGGTTGACCGCCGATGAGGCCACCACCGATTTCGGGCAGGGCGGTCCGGCGGACACTCTCGGCTTCAACGGCTCCTACCTCGGTCCGACCCTGCACATGAGGCGGGGCGAAGAGGTCCGGGTGAGGGTGCGCAACCGGCTGCAGGAGATGACCACGGTGCACTGGCACGGGATGCACCTGCCCGCCCGCATGGATGGCGGTCCGCACCAGATGATCGAGCCGGGTGCCCGGTGGGCGCCGACTTGGGCGGTGGAACAGCCCGCCGCCACCATGTGGTACCACTCCCATCCCCACGGCCAGACAGCCCAGCAGGTGTATCGCGGGCTTGCCGGGATGCTGCTGGTGTCAGACCCGCAAGCAGCCGACGCCGGATTGCCCAACGACTACGGTGTGGACGACATCCCCTTGGTCGTGCAGGACAAATCGTTCTCCTCCGACGGGAACCTCATCGTGGACCCGGAGGGGACGGCGTCAACCGGGTTCCTGGGCGACACCGTGGTCGTCAACGGCACCGTTGCGCCGTACCGGGACGTCTCGCGCGAGGCGCTGCGGCTGCGGCTGCTCAACGCGGCCAACGCCCGGGTGTTCAACTTCGGCCTGTCCGACGACCGCCAGTTCCTGATCGTGGGCTCCGACGGCGGGCTGTTGGCCGAACCCGTCGCCGCTGACCGGGTGCAGCTGTCTCCCGGCGAGCGGGCGGAGATCGTTGTCCGGCTCCAGCCGGCGGAGCGGATAGCCCTGACGAGCTACCCGCCGGAGCTCGGGCACGGGATCGGATCCCAGCACCGCTTCGGGTCCGGCACCTTCGACGTGGTTCAGTTGCGCGCGGCTGGCGAACTGGCGCCGTCGCCGCAGGTCGCTCCCCTGCTGGCGGAGCTGCCGGCGGCCACGGCACCGCAAGACGCTCCGGTGCGCCGATTCGGGATCAGCGGCCGGGCCATCAACGGCCGCCCGATGGACATGGGGCGCATCGACGAGGTTGTCCCCGTGGGCCGCTCCGAGGTGTGGGAGGTGATGAACCAGGATCCGCAGCCGCACAACCTCCACGTCCACGACGGCTCGTTCCGGGTGCTGTCGATAGACGCCCGGCCACCCCCGCCGGAACTGGCCGGGTTCAAGGACACCGTCTACGTGGCGCCACGCTCGACGGTGCGCATCCTGGTCCGGTTCGACACGTACACCGATGAGAGGTGGCCGTACATGTACCACTGCCATTTGATGTGGCACGAGGATCTGGGGATCATGGGGCAGTTCGTCGTCGTCGGCCCGGGGCAGGACGTGCGCGCCGCGGGGTGAGAGCCGGGTCACATCCCGGCGCGGTTTCGGCACAGGCGATTCATGCCCTACACTGGCAGTCGGTTTGGTATGTGCTTGCCAGCAAGCAGCGGTGTTTCATCCAGTCCTGTCGGGGCCGGTCCTGAGGGGTGGTTTCCCCAAGGGTCGAAGTTCCAGGGTTCGGTGGCTCAAGGGTTCAGATCCCGCAAGGGGTCATGTGCGCGGCTGTGCCTGATGGTGGGCAGACCTGACCGGCCACAACCGAATCCCCCGGGCAAGACGCCCGGGGCCGACAGAAGTGGCGGCAGTTGATCCGGCTCAGGTCGGTCAGGCAGCGGGTACGACGAGACAGTGAGGACGTTGCGAGGATATGGCCAAGAAGGACGGCGCGATCGAACTGGAGGGCACCGTGGTGGAGTCGCTCCCGAACGCGATGTTCCGGGTCGAACTCGACAACGGCCACAAGGTTCTGGCGCACATCAGCGGGAAGATGCGGATGCACTACATCCGGATCCTTCCCGATGACCGCGTCGTTGTGGAGTTGTCCCCGTACGACCTGACCCGCGGCCGCATCATCTACCGCTACAAGTGACTCGCGAGGAACTGTTCAGATGAAGGTCAAACCGAGCGTCAAGCCGATGTGCGACAAATGCCGTGTCATCCGACGCAAAGGTGTTGTCCGGGTTATCTGCGACAACCCGCGGCACAAGCAGCGGCAGGGCTGATCCCGGTCGCTGGCATACAAGGATCATCCGTCCCCTCGTTCGGCAACGTGCGCGGACCAGGACGATACCTCCGGACAGACGGGCCGGAGACCCACCGGGCGGTGGGATGATGATCCATGACGACCCGTCGCGACAAGAAAAGGAAACCGCCCGATGGCACGTCTAGTCGGTGTCGATCTGCCCCGCGACAAGCGGGTCGAGGTCGCACTCACGTACATCTACGGCGTCGGCCGGTCCCGGGCCAAAGAGGCCCTGGCCGCCACCGGCATCAGCCCCGAACTGCGCGTCCACGAGCTGGGCGACCCTGAACTCGTCGCCCTGCGCGACTGGATCGAGTCGAACATCCAGGTCGAGGGCGATCTGCGCCGCGAAGTGCAGGCCGATATCCGCCGCAAGGTGGAGATCGGCTGCTACCAGGGGATCCGGCACCGCCGTGGCCTCCCGGTGCACGGACAGCGCACCCACACCAATGCCCGCACCCGCAAGGGGCCGCGCAAGACGGTAGCGGGCAAGAAGAAGGCCAAGTAGGAAGCCGTAGGAGAGAACCGACCATATGCCTGGGAAATCTCAAGGCGCCAAGAAAGTGCGCCGCAAGGAGAAGAAGAACATCGCTCATGGGCATGCCCATATCAAGAGCACGTTCAACAACACGATCATCAGCATCACCGACCCCCACGGCGCCGTGATCGCCTGGTCCTCATCGGGCCAGGTGGGTTTCAAGGGGAGTCGCAAGTCCACGCCGTTCGCCGCGCAGATGGCTGCGGAAGCCGCCGCCCGCCGCGCGATGGAACATGGCATGCGCAAAGTGGACGTTTTCGTACGCGGTCCGGGCTCCGGCCGGGAAACCGCAATCCGGTCGC
The DNA here is from genome assembly GCA_032127075.1 of Micrococcales bacterium. Classification (GTDB taxonomy): domain Bacteria; phylum Actinomycetota; class Actinomycetes; order S36-B12. The sequence goes on from JAQAZZ010000246.1 coordinate 11,019, forward strand.
TGCAGGCGACCGGATTGGAGGTCGGATCCATCTCCGACGTGACCCCCATCGCCTTCAACGGGTGCCGCCCGCCCAAGCGGCGCCGAGTCTGAGCAGGAGACCCCATGGCCCGATACACCGGACCCGACTGCAAACGCTGCCGCCGGGAGAAGATGAAACTGTTCCTCAAGGGGAACAAGTGCTTCACCAACTGCCCGTTGGAGAAGCGCAAGGCCTACCCGCCCGGCATGCATGGCCAGGCGCGGCGGCCCAAGGAGTCGGAGTACCTGCTGCAGATGCGGGAGAAGCAGAAGTGCGCTCGCATCTACGGTGTCTTGGAGAAGCAGTTCCGCGGCTACTTCGCCGAAGCGTCGCGACGCTCGGGCAAGACTGGCGAGAACTTGCTGCGGATCCTGGAGAGCCGGCTGGACAACGTCGTCTTCCGGGCCGGGTTCGCCTCGTCCCGTGACATGGCCCGCCAGCTCGTGCGGCACGGCCACCTCACTGTCAACGGGCACAAGGTGGACATCCCGTCCTACCGTGTCAGCCCGGCCGACATCATCGAGGTGAAGCCGTCGTCGCGGGAGCTCACTCCGTTCCTCGCAGCGATCAACGACGCGGGCCTGCGCACCGTCCCCGGTTGGCTGGAGGCGATTCCCACCCAGCTGCGCATCCTGGTGCACTCGATGCCCGAACGTGAGGCCATCGACACCGAGGTGCAGGAACAGTTGATCGTCGAGCTGTACTCGAAGTGATCCCGGGGGCCGTGCGGCCCCTGTCCATCGTCGGGCGTCATATGGCGGGCGCCCTCGGAAAGGAATAGAAGTGCTCATCACCAAGCGACCAGTCCTTCGAGAAGAACCGATGTCGGACTTCCGGTCCCGGTTCGTGCTGGAACCCCTCGAGCCCGGATTCGGCTACACCCTCGGCAACTCGCTGCGCCGCACCCTGCTGTCGAGCATCCCCGGCGGCGCGGTCACCAGCATCAAGATTGACGGTATCCAGCACGAGTTCTCCACGATCGAGGGAGTGAAGGAGGATGTCACCGAGATCATCCTCAACGTCAAGTCCTTGGTCGTGTCCATCGACGGCGACGATGTAGCCACGGCCTACATCCACAAGACCGGTCCGGGCCTGGTGACGGCCGCCGACATCCAACTGCCCGCGGGCGTCGAGGTGCACAACCCCGATCTGGTCATCGCCTCGCTGGACGAGCGCGGTCAACTGGAGATGGAGTTCACCATCGAAGCCGGCCGCGGCTACGTATCCGCCCAGGTGCCGCCGCGCGACGCCGGCGTGGAGATCGGGCGCATCCCCGTCGACTCCATCTACTCCCCGGTCGTCAAGGTCACCTACAAGGTGGAGGCGACCCGTGTGGAACAGCGCACCGACTATGACCGGCTCATCTTGGACATCACCACCAAGCCGTCGATCTACCCCCGGGACGCCGTCGCCTCCGCCGGTCGCACGTTGGTCGAACTGTTCGGACTGGCCCGCGAGTTGAACACCGAGGCCGAGGGCCTCGACCTCGGGCCTTCCCCGGAGGAGGAGGAGGACAACGCGCTGCTCGGCACATCCATCGACGCGCTGAACCTCTCAGTCCGCTCCCACAACTGCTTGAAGCGCGAAGGGGTGCAGACGGTGGGCGAACTGGTCACCCGTTCCGAGGCCGACCTGTTGGACATCCGCAACTTCGGCAGCAAGAGCATCGACGAGGTGAAGGTCAAGCTGCACGAGATGGGGCTGGCGCTGCGCGACAGTCCGCCTGGCTTCGACCCGGCGCAGGTCGTCTACTACGGCGACGACGACGGCGGATTTGTCGAGACCGAGCAGTACTGACCACACACACACGAAACAGGAGTTGCCATGCCCACGCCGACAAAGGGGACCCGCTTCGGCGGCAGCCCGGCGCACCAGCGCCTGATGCTCGCAAATCTGGCGACCGCCCTGTTCGAGCACGGCCGGATCACCACCACGGAGGCCAAGGCCAAGCGGCTGCGGCCCTTCGCCGAGCGGCTGGTCACCAAGGCCAAGCGGGGGGATCTCCATGCCCGCCGGCAGGTGGCCGCGGTAGTCCGCAGCAAGACGGTGGTCCACGAACTGTTCACCGAGATCGCTCCCGGCTATTCGGGCCGAAACGGCGGGTACACCCGGATCACCAAGATCGGGCCGCGCAAGGGCGACAACGCCCCGATGGCTGTGATCGAACTGGTGGAGCCGCTGGCCGAGCAGACCGTCGCCGAGGCGACGGCTGCCACGAAGCGGGCTGCGCGGGATCGCGACGACGCGGTTGCCGAGGCGTCGCAATCCGAAGAGGTGCCCGCTGCCGCCGATAATGGTGACGAGCAGTCGGTCGCCGAGGAGTCCGCGGGCGAGGAGCCGGCCGCCGAGGAGTCCGACCAGCCGGAGCCCAACTCCGACAAGTGACTTCCCCGGATCCCGATCCGACCGCCGCGCCGACGGGCCGGGTCCGGGTCCGGGTCGATCTGGCCTACGACGGCACCGGGTTCTCCGGCTGGGCCCGCCAGCCCGGCCGGCAGACCGTGCAACAGCACCTCGAGGAAGCTCTGGCCGAAGCATTCGGCCAGCCAGTTCCGGTGGTGTGCGCCGGACGCACGGACGCGGGTGTACATGCACGCGGGCAGGTTGTCCACGCCGACCTGCCGGATGTGATCTGGTCGCGGCGGACTCCGCACGGTTTGCGCGCCATTCTGAACCGGCTCACCGACGAGCGGGTCTGGGTGCGCCGGGTGCACCCCGCCCCACATGGGTTCGATGCACGCTTCTCTGCGCTGTCGCGCCACTACGCCTACCGGATGTGGGACGACCCTGGCGGCGTTGATCCGCTGACCCGCCGCTGGGTGGTGCACCATCGGCGGCCACTGGATGCCGGTGCCATGGCCCGGGCTGCCGCGGCACTTGTGGGTGAACATGATTTCGCGGCGTTCTGCCGGCCCCGCGAAGGGGCCAGCACCGTCCGCCGGGTGCTGTCGGTCGATGTCGGCCGGGACGAGCAGCGGCTGTTGGTCGTCGCCATCGGCGCCGATGCGTTCTGCCACTCGATGGTCCGGTCGCTGGTGGGGGCGCTTGTCGCCGTCGGGGAGGGCAGGCGCCGCCCGGAATGGGTGGCGCAGGTCCTGGCGGCCCGCGTTCGCGACTCCGCGGTGACCGTCATGCCCCCATCCGGGCTTGTCCTGGAACGTGTCGAATACCCGCCCGACGATCTGCTCGGGAAGCGGGCACGGACGGCCAGACAGTTTCGGGCGATCGCGGCCTCCGACCCGCCAACCTGACGCCGTAGGCGTGCGGGTGAAGACGGGCGAATCCCGCGCATCCGAGGCCACAATCTGCAACGCTGGCAACGCGGAACTTGTTGATCATGGTGATCAGTTGCGAATGGACTGGAGGTTTCCATGCGTGTTGTTGTTGCCCTCGGCGGAAATGCCTTGCAGAAGCGCGGCGAAGCGATGACGGTCGAGAACCAGCGGGAGAACGTCCGGGTCGCCTGCCGAGCGTTGTCCCCGGTGGCCGCGGACAACGAACTGGTCATCTCGCACGGCAACGGCCCCCAGGTCGGGCTGCTGGCGCTGCAGGCGTCCTCCTATGACGATGCCTCGTCCTACCCGTTCGACGTCTTGGGCGCCCAGACCGAGGGCATGATCGGCTACTTCATCGAGCAGGAGCTCGGCAACCTGCTGCCTTTCGAGAAGCCGATCGCCACCATCCTCACCATGACCGAGGTGGATGCCAACGATCCCGCGATGGCCGACCCGACGAAGTTCGTCGGACCGGTGTACAGCGAGGATGACGCCCACCGGTTGGCCGCCGACAAGGGGTGGACCGTCAAACAGGACGGCGACAAGTGGCGCCGAGTTGTGCCCTCCCCGGAGCCCAAGCGCATCTTCGAGATCCGCGCCATCAAGACACTGCTGGACATGGGCGCGGTCGTCGTGTGCACCGGCGGCGGGGGTATTCCCACCATGTACATCGAGGGTGAGCACATCGAGGGCGAGCACGACTTCAACCCGCGGCACCTGGTCGGCGTGGAAGCCGTCATCGACAAGGATCGTTCCTCGGCTGTGCTGGCCCAGGACCTCGACGCGGATCTGCTGGTCATCGCGACCGACGCCGATGCGGTCTACCTGGATTGGGGCACGCCGCAGCAGCGGGCGATCAAGGCTGCGTCCCCCGATCAGATCGAGTCCCACGATTTCCCGGCTGGCTCGATGGGGCCCAAGGTGGAGGCGGCGGCGATGTTCGCCCGCCAGCGCCCCGGCTCCTCGGCGGTCATCGGGGCCCTTGAGGATCTGCCGGGTATCCTCGCCGGTGAGCAGGGCACTCGGATCAACACGGATGTGTCTGAGACCATCTTCCACGGCTGAATCCGTCGCGGCTCCCCGTCCGCTTTGACCGGCGCCGCTTGGCACGGTTACGATATCGAAGTTGGGTGGCGGCTGGATGCTGCCTTCCGGGGGTCCCGGCCTCCGGCGCAACCGCGAACCGCCAGGTATTTCCAGGGAGCAATCGTGCGTACCTACACACCCAAGCCGGGTGAGATCGAGCGCCAGTGGCATGTCATCGATGCCGCCGACGTCGTGCTGGGCCGACTGGCCAGCCAGACCGCCCGCCTGCTGCGCGGCAAGCACAAGGCCGTCTTCGCGCCGCACATAGACATCGGTGACTTCGTCATCGTCATCAACGCCGACAAGGTCGCCCTCAGCGGAGCCAAGCCGACGGACAAGCTCAACTACCGCCACTCGGGATTCCCCGGCGGGCTGTCGAGCACTTCGTACGGCGAGTTGCGCGAGAAGGATCCCCGCCGACTGGTGGAGACGGCCGTGCGCGGCATGCTGCCGCATAACTCGATCGGTCGGCAGCAGTTGACGAAGCTCAAGGTCTACTCCGGCCCGGAGCACCCTCACGCAGCCCAACAACCCCAGCCCTACGAGATCACGCAGGTGGCCCAGTGACTGAAGATGCCGTGACAACAGAGGAGACCGTGGCGCCGAGCGCTACGACACCGGACGCAGAGGCTGCGCCGCGGCCAGTGGCCCCGGGCCTGGCCGAGTCGGCCGTGGGGCGGCGCAAGCAGGCCATCGCGCGTGTCCGGCTCACCTCCGGCTCCGGTCAGTGGCAGGTCAATGGCAGCAGCCTGGCCGAGTACTTCCCCGACAAGGTGCATCAGCAGTTGGTCAGCAGCCCCTTCGTGACCACGAACACCGTGGACCAGTTCGATGTTGTGGCGCGAATCGACGGCGGCGGGATCTCCGGCCAGGCCGGAGCGCTGCGGCTCGCCGTGGCACGCGCTCTCAACGAGGTAGACACCGAGGCGTTCCGCGCCGACCTGAAGAAGGCGGGATTCCTCAGCCGCGACGCCCGGGTCAAGGAGCGCAAGAAGTACGGTCTGAAGAAGGCCCGCAAGGCGCCGCAGTACTCCAAGCGCTGACTCCGCTTGTGGGTCGGCTCTTCGGCACAGACGGTATCCGCGGCCTTGCCAACCGGGATCTGACCGCGGACACCGCTCTCCACGTCGCCACGGCCGGCGCCCGGATCCTCGGTGCGCACAACGGCGAGAGAGGGACCGCGGTCGTCGGACGCGACCCGCGGGTCAGCGGCGAGTTCCTGACCGCCGCGGTGTCGGCGGGTCTGGCAGCGGCCGGGGTTGATGTGTGGGATGTCGGTGTCGTGCCCACCCCTGCGGTGGCCTACCTCACCGCATCGTCCGCAGCGGACTTCGGTGTGATGCTGTCGGCCTCGCACAACGCCATGCCCGACAACGGGATCAAGTTCTTTGCCCGGGGCGGCCTGAAACTGCCCGACGACGTCGAGGACCGCATCGAAGCGGCGATGGCAGCACCGGTGCCCGGCCCCACGGGTGCCGGGGTGGGCCGTATCCGGGCCGGCGGCGATCCGCTCGGCGACTACGTCGGCCACGTCGTGGCCGCCATCGGCCATCGGCTCGACGGGCTGCGGGTGGTGGTGGATGCTGCCAACGGGGCGGCGAGCACCGCTTCTCCCGCTGTGTTGCGGGCGCTCGGTGCGGACGTGATGGAACTGCACACGTCGCCCGACGGCTACAACATCAACCGTGATTGCGGCTCCACCCACATGGGCGACCTGATCGCCGAGGTGTTGCGCACCGGGGCTGACGTCGGTATCGCCCACGACGGCGATGCCGATCGGTGTCTCGCCGTCGATTCGGCGGGAAGGGTCGTGGACGGCGACCAGATCATGGCAATCCTCGCGATCGCGATGAAGCGGGCCGGCACACTTGCCGACGACACCGTGGTCGCCACCGTGATGTCCAATCTGGGATTCAAACTAGCCATGCGCGACCACGGGATCACTGTGCGGGAGACGCCCGTGGGGGACCGCTACGTGCTGGAATCGATGCGGGCGGGGGGGTACAACCTCGGCGGCGAGCAGAGCGGGCACATCCTGCTGCTCGACGCAGCGACCACGGGGGACGGGGTGCTCACCGCGGCGCACCTGCTGAGTACCGTCGCCGCGACCGGAGCGCCGCTGGCGCAACTGGCGGGGGTGATGGACCGGTTGCCCCAGGTGCTCATCAACGTGCCGCACGTGGACAAGGCTCGGCTCACGTCGGCAGCGGCGGTTGCTGCGGACGTACGCGCCGCCGAAGACGAACTCGGCGAGACCGGGCGGGTGCTGCTGCGTCCCTCGGGGACGGAGCAGTTGGTCCGCGTCATGGTCGAAGCTGCCTCGCAGCCCGACGCCGACCGCATCGCCAGGCGACTCGCCGACACGGTGGCCGCGGAACTCGCGCTGGGGTCCTAGCCGCCCGGGGAATCATCGCGGACGTGGAGTCATCGCGGACCTGGAGCCATCGCCGCCCCGGGTTCATGGGCGCGGGGCTTAGGGTAGGGCGCATGTGCGGAATCGTCGGATACGTGGGTAGCGGATCGGCTCTGGATGTGGTGCTCGCAGGTTTGCGCCGCCTGGAGTACCGCGGCTACGACTCCGCCGGGGTTGCGCTGGTCGCCGACGGGGAGCTGTGGACCCGCAAGCGAGCGGGCAAGATCGCCGTGCTGGAGGAGGCGCTGGGCGGGGAACAGCCGCCCATGTCGACCACGGGAATCGGCCATACCCGGTGGGCCACACATGGCGGTCCCACCGATCTGAACGCCCACCCGCACGTGTCCAGCGACGGCAAAGTGGCCATCATCCACAACGGCATCATCGAGAACTTCGCTGAGTTGCGTGAAGAGCTCGGCGCCGCGGGAGTGCATCTGAGTTCTGAGACCGACAGCGAGGTGGCCGCCCACCTGGTTGCGGCGATGCTGCCGCAGACCGGCGGCGACCTCGCCGAGGCGGTCCGGCGGGTGTCCCGGCGGCTCAACGGGGCCTTCACACTGGTAGCCGTCGATGCCAACCGACCCGACACCATCGTCGGCGCCCGGCGCAACTCGCCGCTGGTCGTCGGGATCGGCGACGGGGAGGCCTTCCTCGCGTCCGACGTTGCCGCGTTCATCTCCTACACGCGCGACGCCATCGAGTTGGGACAGGACCAGGTGGTCGAACTGTCCGCCGACGGGGCCGTGGTGACCGACTTCCACGGCAACCCTGCCCACGTCACGCCCTTCACCGTCGACTGGGATGCCGCCGCCGCGGAGAAGAGCGGCTACGACCTGTTCATGCTCAAGGAGATCGCCGAGCAGCCGCGGGCCGTCGCCGACACCCTGCGCGGGAGGTTCAATCGCAACGGCCATCTGCAACTGGACGACACCCGTATCAGCAACACCGAGCTGCGGGAGGCCGACAAGATTGTTGTGGTCGCCTGCGGCACCGCCTACCACGCGGGGATGGTCGCGAAGTACGCCATTGAGCACTGGACGCGTATCCCCGTCGAGGTGGAACTGGCCAGCGAGTTCCGCTACCGGGACCCCATCGTCGGCAACCGCACTCTCGTCATCGCCGTCTCGCAGTCCGGCGAGACGATGGATACCCTCATGGCGCTGCGCTACGCCAAGGAGCAGGGCGCCCGCGTGATGGCCATCTGCAACACCCTCGGCTCGACCATCCCGCGGGAGAGCGACGCGGTGCTGTACACCTATGCCGGTCCCGAGATCGCGGTCGCGTCCACCAAGGCGTTCCTGACCCAGATCGTCGCTGCATACCTCATAGGGCTGTACCTGGCACAGGTGCGCGGCAACATGTTCGGCGACGAGGTGCGAGCCATCCTGGACGAATTGGCCGACATGCCCAGAAAGGTCGATCTGGTCCTGGACACGGTCGAGGAGGTCCGCGACATCGCGCGCGAGCTCGCCGACTCCCGTTCGGTGCTCTTCATCGGCCGACACGTCGGCTTCCCCGTGGCGCTGGAGGGGGCGCTGAAACTGAAGGAACTGGCGTACATGCACGCCGAGGGTTTTGCCGCCGGTGAGTTGAAGCACGGCCCGATCGCACTGCTGGAGGACGGCCTGCCCGTTGTTGTGGTCGTCCCGTCGCCGCGGGGGCGGTCGGTGCTGCACGACAAGATTGTGTCCAACATCCAGGAAGTCCGTGCGCGCGGCGCCAGAACCATCGTCATCGCCGAGGAGGGCGACGAGACTGTCAACCCGTACGCCGACCACATCGTGCGTATTCCGCAGTGCCCCACCTTGATGCAGCCGCTGGTTGCGACGGTCCCGCTGCAGGTGTTCGCCTGCGAAATGGCCACCGCCCAGGGCCACGATGTGGACCAGCCCCGCAACCTGGCCAAATCGGTGACCGTGGAGTAGGGGCCGGGGGGAGCGGCCGTTCGCGGCAGTCGGGTGACTCGCGGCGCAAAACGGACATCCGACATGCCAGTGTGGGCGCGTGATCGTGGGCATCGGCGTCGATGTCGTCAACGTCGCGAAGTTCGGGGCGACGGTGGCGACGACTCAGGGTTTCCTCGATGCGTTGCTCACCCCTCGGGAGCAGGTGGATGAATCCGGCGAAGCCCGCAGAGTCGCCTCCATGGCCGCCCGGTACGCCGCCAAAGAGGCTCTGGCCAAAGCCATCGGCGTCCCACCCGGCATGGACTACCAAGATGCCGAGGTGCTGGTGGAACCCGACGGCCGGCCCTATCTGGTGCTCCGCGGTTCGTTGCGCGAGGCGGCGCTGCAACTGGGGGTGCGGTCCTGGCACCTGTCGCTGGCGATGGAGGGTGATGTGGCGATGGCCTACGTGATCGCCGAGGGAACGTCATCCTTGGCGGGTGTGAGCTCGTTGGCGATGGTCGAACAGGCATAGGGTGCCGCTGTGAGGCATGCATATCCCGCCGCCACGGTGCGCCGGGCAGAGGCGCAGCTGATGGCGAGCGTCGCGGAGCCCGAACTCATGCGCATCGCGTCGGCGGGACTGGCCCGTGTCACGGCTCAGGCGCTCACCGGCGGCGTCCGGGGGTCCCGGGTGGCCGCCGTCGTGGGGTCGGGCAACAACGGCGGGGATGTCTTGTTCGCCGGGGCCGACCTGGCCGCCCGCGGCGCTGCCGTCACCGCCGTCACCTTGTCGCCCACCTGGCATGCCGCGGGTGCCGCGGCGCTGCGGCGGGCGGGGGGGCGACTGGTCGCCTGGGGTGCTGCCGGGTCAGCGGCGGCACTGGCATCCGCCGACGCCCTGCTCGACGGCATCGTCGGCATCGGGGCGTCTGGCCCGTTGCGGGAACCGGCCGCGCAAGCCGTCCGCCTGGCCGGCGAAGCCGCGGTGATAGCCGCAGACATACCCAGCGGGGTCGACCCGGATACCGGCGAGGTCCCCGACCCGGCCAGGGCTGTGCACGCCGACATCACGGTCACTTTCGGCTGCCTCAAGCCGGGACTGGTCCTGGACCCCGGCCGGCGCTACGCGGGTGCAGTGGAATTGATCGATATCGGCCTCGGTCCGGCGCTGCAGCAGCATCGGCCTGCGGTTTCGGTGCTGGACGCCACCGACGCGGCGCCCCGATTCGCGGCGCCCGGGCCCGACGACTACAAGTACAGCCACGGAGTGGTCGGGGTCGCTGCCGGGTCCGACCGGTATCCGGGGGCAGCACACATGGTGGTTGGTGCCGCCCGGCACTGCGGCGTCGGGATGGTGCGCCTCCACGCCGATGCCGCTCGGCGGGACGCCGCGGGGGCAGTCGTCACCCGGTTCCCGGACATTGTGCTGACCGACGGCGCCCCCGCCGACGACCCCCGGGCAACCGCGTGGGCGGTGGGCCCCGGGCTCGGCACCGGATCCGCCGCCGCCGGGGTGCTGCGCTCGGTCCTGCGGTCCGACCATCCCGTGGTGGTGGACGCAGACGCTCTCACGTTGGTGGCCGGACACCCGCAGCTGCGCACCCTGCTGCGGGACCGGGAGCCGACGACCGTCATCACCCCGCATGTGGGCGAGTTCGCCCGGCTGGGGTTCTCACTTTCGGGCGACCGGGTCGAATCGGCCCTTTCCGCCGCCGCAGCGTCCGGTGCCGTTGTGGTGCTGAAGGGTTCGGGGACCATCGTCGCCGACCCGGCCGGAAACGTCGTCGCCGACGTGATGGGCACACCCGACCTGGCCACGGCGGGAACGGGTGACGCGCTGGCGGGTATCCTCGCCGCCGTCCTCGCCCGCCCCGATTCGCCGCACGACGCAGTTGGTGTTGCGTCCGGGGTGTTCCTGCACGGTCTGGCGGGCAGGATCGCCGGGCGTGGCGGGCGGCCGGTGACGGCGTGGGATGTCGTCGATGCAGTCCGCGAGGCGGTGGCCGAGCTCAGGTGGTGAATGCAACGCGGCCCGCGGCGGGGAACAATACCGTCGTGGACCGGGCAGTGGCGCAGATCGATCTGACGGCGGTTGCCGACAACATCACCAGATTGCGCCGCGCCGCGCCCCGGTCGTTGTTCTTGGCCGTGGTCAAAGCCGACGGCTACGGCCACGGAATGCTGCCGGTCGCGCGCACCGCTCGAGCGGCTGGAGCCGACTACCTCGGTGTCGCACTGCCCGGCGAAGCGATGGAACTGCGGGCCGCTGGGGACACCGGCCCACTGCTTTGCTGGCTGTACACGCCGGGTGAGGACCTGTCCGGCTGTGTCGCGGCCGGGGTCGAACTCTCCGCCGCATCGCTGGGGATGCTCGAGCAGATCGAGGCGGCGGCGCGCCGCGCTGGAACCCGCGCAACTGTCCACCTGAAGCTCGACACCGGACTGGGGCGCAACGGCGCCACACCGCAGGAGTGGGAGTCCCTGGTGGCCGCCGCGCTGGACCTGCAGCGGCGCAGCAGCATCGAGGTGGTCGGGGTGTGGAGCCACTTGGCCTGCTCCGACGAACCCGGCCACCCCGCCAACGACGAACAGGTGCGGGTGTTCCGCGCCGGATTGGCGCAGGCGGAACAGTGGGGGCTGCAGCCGCGGCTACGCCATCTGGCCGCAACGGGAGGGGTGCTGGCGGTTCCGGACGCCCATTTCGATCTGGTCCGCTGCGGCATCGGAATCTACGGACTCACGCCGGGGCCCGGACTGGGCTCGTCCGCCGACCTCGGCCTCACGCCGGCCATGACGGTGCGGGCGCGACTTGCCCTGGTCAAGGAAGTCCCGGCAGGCCATGGAGTGTCCTACGGCCTGCGCTACCGCACCGCCGGTCCCACCAGGCTGGCGCTGCTTCCCGTGGGCTATGCCGACGGCGTGCCGCGCAACGGGTCCGGCCGGCTGCCGCTGCAGATCGCCGGGCGGCGGTTCACCGTCGCGGGGACGGTGGCCATGGACCAGGTCGTCGTCGATGTGGGCGAACTGCCCGTGGCGGCGGGGGCCGACGTCGTAATGTTCGGCTCGGGGACCGACGGCTCGCCCACAGCCGACGATTGGGCGCAGGCCTGCGGGACGATCAACTACGAGATAGTGACCAGACTGGGCACGCGCATCCCGCGGCGCCATGTGGGAGGTGTGTGATGCGCAGATCCGCGCCGATCACAGCCGCCGCCGGTGCGGCGGCTGTCGGCGCCGCCGCCGCCGGTGCGGCTGTGGGCATCCGGCTGGAGCGGGCGCTCGTCGGCCGGATGTTCCCCGACGATCCCGACCGGGAGGAGCCCTACGGCCGACTGCGGGGTGGGAGGACCACGGTCATCGCCGACGATGGGACCGCGCTGATCGCCGAGATCGACGATCCGGAGGACGGCGCCGCGGCGGATGTGACGATCGTGTTCACCCATGGCTACGCCCTGAACATGGACTGTTGGCACTACCAGCGGCGCGACCTGCGCGGCAAGGCGCGGCTGGTGTTCTGGGATCAGCGCTCGCACGGCCGCAGCGGCCGGGGTCCCGCCGAATCACACAACATCGACCAGCTCGGCCGCGACCTTGCGCGGATCATCTCCGACTGTGCGCCGCGCGGCCCGCTGATGCTCGTGGGCCACTCGATGGGCGGCATGACGGTCATGGCGCTGGCCGACCAACACCCGGAGCTGTTCGGCGACCGGATCGGCGGGGTCGCACTCATCGCCACCAGTTCGGGGCGGATGACCGAGGTGAACTTCGGCCTGCCCCGCACCGCGGCGGGTTACGTGCACTCCCGCGCCCAGGAGTTCGCCACGATCGCCAAGGAGCGCCAGGGTCTCATCGACCGCAACCGCAGTCGCATGAACGATCTCACCTACATGCTCACCAGCATCTATTCCTTCGGCGGCCGCTCGTCGCCCAGCCACACACGGTTCGTCGCCGACATGCTCGCCGCCACGCCGTTCGAGGTTGTCGCCGACTTCGCGCCCCACCTTTCGGCCCACGACAAGAGGGAGGCGCTCGCCGCCCTGCGTTCGGTGGAGACGCTGGTCATGGTGGGTGAGCGGGACATGATGACTCCCCGCGGCCACAGCACCGAGATCGTGCGCCACCTGCCGGGGTCGGAACTGGTGGTCCTGCCGGCCACGGGACACATGATCATCAGCGAGCGGCATAACGAGGTCAACGAGTACTTGGAGCAGCTCTTGCAGACAGTGCGCCGGAACCTCGGACGGTGACCGGACACCCCCTGGCGGTTGCCACCATCCCCGATCCCGAGGGGATGGAGCAGTTGGGCGCGCGGGTCGCGCCGCTGCTCGGCGAGGGCGACACGGTCTGTCTGGCAGGGCCGCTGGGAGCGGGCAAGACCACCTTCACCCGGGGGTTGGCCGCGGGGCTGGGGGTCCGCGGCGACGTTGCCAGCCCCACCTTCGTCATCGCCCGGCGGCATCCCGGCCCCAGGGTCGATCTGCTGCACTGCGACGCCTACCGGGTTGGCAGCGCGGATGAGTTCGCCGACCTCGATCTGGATCCCGCGGGCGCAGTGGTCGTGGTGGAGTGGGGACAATCAGTCATGGCAGAGCTCAGCGACTCCTGGCTGGAGATCGTCATCGAGCGCAGTTCGGGCACCGATGAGGAGCAGCGCCGTGTGGCCGTGAGCGGTCACGGCCCCCGCTGGTCGGGCACACGGGAGCAGCGGGTTAGGACGGCAGTGACGGAGGGGCAGGCATGATCCTCGCGATCGACACCTCGGGCCCGTACCCCGTGGTCGCGCTGGCAGCCGACGACGGTTCGCTGGCGTTCGGGGCGAGGGGCCAGCACGAGCGGGCCCACGCCGAGGAACTGGCCCCGCTCATCCGCGCGGCGATGGCGGTCGGCGGACTGTCCGGTGTCGCCGTGGGCCGGGGGCCGGGCGCGTTCACCGGGCTGCGGGTCGGTCTGGTCAGCGCGCGGACGTTGGGCTGGGCGATGAGCCTGCCGGTCGTCGGACTGTGTTCCCTCGACGTCGTCGCGCAGCAGGCCGGCCTCACCGACGGTTGGGTGGTCACGGATGCCCGTCGGGGTGAGCTCTACCTGGCCCACTACGGCGAAGGCCGGCGCCTTGCGCCGCCCCAGGTGCTGCCACGGCCCGCGGCCGCGGCGTTGACCCGGGGGCAAGCCGTGTGCGGCGACTCGGGGCTGCTGGTCGACACCGACCGCCGATCGCGGGGCACCACAGTGCTGGACCCCGATGCGCTGGGCGCCGTCGCACTGCGCGCCGCTGCAGCCCTGCCGCCGGAACTTCCCGAACCGGAGTACCTGCGCCGCCCCGACGTCACCATGTCGCCGGCCAACCGGGGCCGGTGACAACGTGGTCGACTCCGCCGCGATCTCCATCCGGGCCGCGACAGCGGCGGACGCCGCGCAGCTGTTCGGACTCGAGCAGGAACTGTTCGGCTCGGATGCGTGGACCCGCAACCAGGTCGACGACGAACTTCGCCGGATCGGGGACACCCGCTGGTACGCTGTCGCATTCACCGGCGGCCAGCTGGTGGGGTACGTGGGCCTCTATCTGTCCCCGCCGGACGCGGACGTGCAGACGATCGCCGTGGCACCGGATCTGCAGGGCCGCGGCATCGGACGCCGCCTGCTCGACGCCGCGATCGAATTCGCCTGGGCGCAGGAGTGCACCCGGCTGTTCCTCGAGGTCCGGGCGGACAACGAGGCGGCGCTGGCGTTGTACGGCCGCACCGGATTCGTGCGGCTCGGCCGCCGGTCCCGCTACTACGCTGACGGCGTGGACGCGGTGAACATGAGACTGCGGCGCCACGAGGTTGCGCCGCTGCTGGGTGGGCAGCCCGATGGCTGATCAACCCCTGGTGCTGGGCATCGAGACGTCCTGCGACGAAACCGGGGTGGGGATCGTCGCGGGGGACCGGCTGCTGGCCAACACGATCGCGTCCAGTGCCGACGAGCACGCGCGCTTCGGCGGGATCGTGCCGGAGGTCGCCAGCCGCGCCCATCTCGAAGCGATGGTGCCGACGTTGCAGCGGGCCTGCTCGGCGGCCGGCGTCTCACTGCGGGACCTCGACGCCATCGCGGTCACGGCGGGGCCCGGGCTCGCCGGCGCACTGGTCGTGGGGGTGGCCGCCGCGAAATCGTTGGCCCTGGCGCTGGACAAGCCGGTCTACGCGGTCAACCACCTCGCCTCCCATGTAGCCGTCGACGGCCTGTCGGGCACCCCTGTGCCCGAACCTTGTGTGGCGCTTCTGGTGTCCGGCGGCCACAGTTCGCTGCTGGCGGTCACCGACCTCATCGGCGGGATCGAGCCGATGGGCACCACGATCGATGACGCCGCCGGGGAGGCGTTCGACAAGGTCGCCCGCCTGCTGGGGCTGCCGTTCCCCGGCGGCCCCCACATCGACGCCGCGGCCCGCGCCGGCGACCCCGCGGCCATCAACTTCCCGCGGGGGCTGACCAGCGGAAGGGACATCGCGCGGCACCGGTACGACTTCTCGTTCAGCGGACTCAAGACCGCCGTTGCCCGCTGGGTGGAGCAGTGCCAGCGCGACGGCCGGCCGGTACCGGCGGCAGATGTGGCCGCCTCCTTCCAAGAGGCCGTGGCCGACGTGTTGGTGCGCAAAGCGGTGGCGGCCTGTGTCGACTCCGGCTACGACCACCTCGTCATCGGCGGCGGCGTGGCAGCCAACTCCCGGCTGCGGGCGCTGGCAGAGGACCGGTGCGCCGCCGCGGGAGTCCGGCTGCGCGTCCCGGCCCCGGGGCTGTGCACGGACAACGGTGCCATGGTCGCCGCGCTGGGCTGCCTGGCAGTGGCCCGCTCGGCACCGCCGAGCACCGACGGTTTCCCGACGGACTCCTCGCTGCCCGTCGACCAGCCGCTGGTCCCCTGACCGGCTGGCCCTGCGACGCCCCGGCGGCCCGGGCGGTCAGCCGGCCACGGCGCGCAGACCCGCCGCGGCCGCTGCTGCCGCGAACACCACGACGGGGAACGGCGCTCGCAGCAGCAGCAGAACGGCAGCGACGGCGACCCCCGCCGCCCGGGCGTCCAGCACGGGTGGGGCGGTCCCGCCGAATGTCAGGACGACCACCAGGGTGCTGAGCAGCGCGATCGGGATGAGGGCGGTCACCCGGTTCACGGCCGGTCGGTCCAGGTATCGCTCGGGAAGCAGGTATCCGACCAGTTTGAGCAGGTAGCAGCCCAACGCGCCGAGGAACACCACCGGCCACATCAGCGCCGCCACAGCCCGATGATCAGCGCCACCGCGGCGCCGACGAGCACCGGCAGCCCCGGCGGTAGGAATGTCATGGCGCCCGTGGCTGCGACCGCGGCCACGGCAGCCGTCAGCCGTGCGGTGCGGTCGCGCAGCCGGGGCCAGACGAGGGCCAGCAGAGCGGCGGGTGCCGCGGCATCCAGACCCCAATCAGCGGGGTCGCCGAGCGCGGCCGCGCCGATTGCGCCGAGAAGTGTGCCCAGGTTCCACAACAGGAACACCGAGATTCCCGTCGCCCAGAACGCACGGTGGAACCGTCGCGGGTTGTCCTGATCTGCGTGGGACACCGCCATCGCCGTCGATTCGTCGATCGTCACCTGCGCGGCCACCGCGAGCCGCCAACCGCGGGGCCGCAGCGCGGCCGCCAAGGACAACGCGTACAGCCCGTTGCGGACACCCAGCAGCCAAGCGGTGATGACCGCCGCCGCAGCCCCGCCCCCCGTCGCGACCACTGCCACGGCGGCGAACTGGGAGGCGCCGGTGAACATCAGCAGCGACAGGGCCTGGGCCTGCAGCGTCGAGAAGCCACCCGCCACGGCCAGCGCGCCGAAGGACAACCCATAGACACCCGTGGTCAGCCCGATCGTGGCCGCCTCGGTGTTGATCGATGACACGGGCGTTGATCCTAGTGCTCCCGACCGTCACCTCCTCGGCTCCGGCAGCCGTTCTGCCCAGGCAGGTCGGCTAGCCGGTGGGCGGCGGGAGCTGTTCCACGAGGAACCCGGACGGTCTGCCCGCGGTCCTGGTCAACACCAACTGCTGCACGGGACCGCTGCCCGACAGGCGAAGGGATTTGCGCAACACCATCGGGTCGATCCCCAGCCCCCGGGTGTGGATCTCCACGCGGCCGATTCCACGTCGGCGCAGTTCGAGGCGCAGCGCCTTGCCGCCCGCGGGCAGGGAATCGGTGATCCGGAAGCATTGCCCCCACGGTTGTTCCGGCGGGTGGTCGAGAGTCAGATAGGCGATCCCGTCGCTCACCAGGCGTGCGCCGAGCCGGTCGGCCAGAACGCCGATCAGGTGGGAGCGGATGATGGCCGGGTCGGGTTCGAGGAGAAGGTCGCCGATCGGACCGGTGTGCGCCTGTGCCGTTGTGCCGTCGGCGGCGAGTTCGAGCACCGCCGCCGGGTGCCAGGGGTCGCCCCCTGGGGCGATCAGCACCGCCCGGCGGTCCGGCACGCCGGTCGCGATGCCGGGGAACCAGATGCACGTCTCGACGAGGGCTCCGGCGACGCTGGTCCACTCTGCCGTCGCACCGTGCGGGATCAGTTCGTGCGGGAACCCGGGGGAGGCCTTCACGCACGTCGCCGGATGCTCTGCCACGTGCCTGAGGATCCACGACCACCGCGGTTGCCACTGCTCCGGCGCCAGCAGCCGCCGGCCCTGTGCGCGCCGGGCGGGGTCGAGGAATGTTGCGTCAGCCGCAGGGACCGTGCTGCTCGTGAAGTCCGCCACCAGCACCGGCTCGCCCAGATTGTGTTGCGCCACGGCGGCTGTCGCCGGATCCGATTCGACCGCGACGATCTCCAGCCCGGCGCGCTGGAAAGCCATCGCGTCCACCCCGATGCCGCACCCGAGGTCCTGGATCGACCGCACGCCGGCGTCGGCTGCCAGCCGTGCCCGGCGCGCGGCGACAACCGGTCGGGTGCTCTGCTGCAGACCGGCCGAGGTGAACAGCATCCGATCGGCCAGACCGCCGAATGCGGGGCGGGCTCGGCGCCGCAGCGCCGTCTGAGTGAGGATGCCCGCCACGATCTCTGGGGACACGCCGGGATTGTCGCGGCGGATCCGCATCACGGCTGCGGCATCGGGGGCGCCGCGCCACGTCGCCGCTTCCCGCCACACCGGCTCGGTCCCGGGGGCCAACAGTCCGGCTGGGCCGGGTTCGGTCATGGCACCATTCTGCCGTCCGTCCGGGCCGGCCAACGGGGGACCGCGACCCGCCGTTGGCACTCTGCTTGACGGAGTGCTAATCAACCCCTACCGTTGGGGTTGGCACTCTCACCCTGAAAGTGCCAATCCGCGGCCGAGGACCGATACCGCGACAACGGTCCATGGTCGCACTTGAAACTGTCGAACAAGATTCCCGAAAGGGGAGGTTGAGACGTGTCAGTCTCCATCAAGCCGTTAGAGGACCGCATTCTGGTCCAGCAGTTGGACGCCGAGCAGACCACCGCATCCGGACTGGTCATCCCGGACACCGCCAAGGAGAAGCCCCAAGAGGGCAAGGTCTTGGCAGTGGGTCCGGGTCGCTTCGATGACGAGGGGGAGAACCGAATCCCGCTCGACATCAGCGTCGGCGACACCGTCATCTACAGCAAGTACGGCGGTACCGAAGTCAAGTACAACAACGAGGAATACCTGATCCTGTCGGCTCGCGACGTGCTCGCGACCGTGGAGAAGTGATCCCCCTGTGATACCACCGCCCCGGGCGGCCCCTACCCGGGCCGCCCGGGGCGCTGTCATGCGGAACCCGGTGCCTTCCGTACCGTTCCGCCGCGGCCCTGGCCGCAACCAATCTGAAACGTGAGGATTCATGCCGAAAGTTCTGGAATTCGACGCCGATGCCCGCTCCTCCCTGGAGCGCGGGGTCGACGAACTCGCCAATACCGTCCGGGTCACTCTCGGGCCGCGCGGGCGCAACGTCGTCATCGACAAGTCGTGGGGCGCGCCCACCATCACCAACGACGGGGTGACCATTGCCCGTGAGATCGAGTTGAGCGACCCGTACGAGAATCTGGGAGCCCAACTGGTCAAAGAGGTCGCCACCAAGACCAACGACGTCGCCGGCGACGGGACGACCACCGCCACGGTGCTGGCCCAGGCGCTGGTGCACCAGGGTCTGCGAGTGGTGACCGCTGGAGTCAACCCGTTGGGGCTGAAGCGGGGGATGGACATCGCCTGCCAGGCAGTAGTGGACCAACTGCGCCAGGACGCCCGCGAGGTGCAGGGCGGCAAAGAGACCGAACAGGTCGCCACCATCTCGTCGCAGGACCCCGAGGTCGGCGCGCTCATCGCAGAAGCGTTCGCCAAGGTGGGCCATGACGGTGTCATCTCGGTCGAAGAGCACCAGACCATGGGCGTCGACTTGTCCTTCACCGAAGGCATGCAGTTCGACAAGGGCTACCTCTCGCCCTACTTCGTCACTGATCCGGAGCGCATGGAGGCAGTCCTGGAAGATGCTTCCGTGCTCCTCGTCCAGGGCAAGATCAGCTCGGTCAAGGAGTTGCTGCCGATCCTGGAGCAGGCGGTGCAGGGTGGCAAGCCGCTGCTGATCGTCGCTGAGGATGTCGAGGGTGAGGCGCTGTCGACCCTGGTCGTCAACAGGGTGCGCGGCACCCTGACCGCTGTCGCGGTCAAGGCCCCTGCCTTCGGCGACCGACGCAAGGCGATGCTGGAGGACATGGCGATCCTCACCGGCGGCACGGTGGTCGCCGAGGAGGTCGGCTTGCGGTTGGAGCAGGTCGGGGCCGAGGTCCTCGGGCATGCCCGTCGGATCGTGGTCACCAAGGACGACACGACCGTTGTCGAAGGCAGCGGCACCCACGAGGCCGTGGCCGACCGCGTCGCGCAGTTGCGCCGCGAGATCGAGGCCACCGAATCTGACTGGGATCGCGAGAAGCTCAACGAGCGACTGGCGAAACTTGCCGGTGGTGTGTGTGTCATCCAGGTCGGGGCGGCCACGGAGGTTGAGCTCAAGGAGCGCAAGCACCGCATCGAGGACGCGGTCGCGGCCACCCGGGCTGCACTCGAGGAGGGCATCGTGCCCGGGGGTGGCACTGCCCTGGTGCATGCCGCCCGTGCGCTCGATTCGCTGGAGTTCTCCGAGGATGATGAGGCCGTCGGCGCTGCAGTGCTGCGCAAGACGCTGCTGGAGCCGCTGCGCTGGATTGCGGAGAATGCCGGTGAGACCGGCTACGTCGTCACCACCAAGGTGGCGGAGGCCGAGCCGGGAATCGGGTTCAATGCCGCCACGGGCACGTATGAGGATCTGGTCGCCGCGGGTGTCATCGATCCGGTGAAGGTGACCCGTTCGGCACTGCAGAACGCCGTGTCGATCGCGGGACTGCTGCTCACCACTGAAGTGCTTGTCGTGGAGAAGCCCGTCGACGAGGACGAGGACGACGCCGGCCATGGCCACAGCCACGGCCCCGGCGGTCACTCCCACTGACGCCAGCACCACAACGAAGGCCCCGCCGGGAACCCGGCGGGGCCTTCGTCATTCGGGGTGGGTGGGTCAGCAGACTTCGGAGAGTTTGCGGCGTTGCAGCAGAACCGCGCGCTCATGTTCGGACAGGCCTCCCCAGACGCCGTAGGGCTCCCTGACCTTGAGGGCGTGGTCGAGGCAAGCCTGCTGCACCGGACAGCCGGCGCAGATCTTCTTGGCCTGGGCCTCGCGGCGCTCCCGCGCCTCGCCTCTCTCGCGATCCGGGTGGAAGAAGACGTCGGAATCGACGCCCCGGCACGCCGCTTCGAGCTGCCAGTCCCACAAGTCGGCGTTGGGTCCGGGCAACCGTGTCAGATTCGCCATGGTGACCTCCTCGATCTCCTTCACCCTAGAACTGTTGCGTAAGTGTGTCAATATGCAAAACTGTTCTCATTCAGCGAGTCTGCTGACAGCAGAAATGGTCTGTTGAGTGTGCTCGAACCAGAAACGGGAGCTCGGGAGGTGACTTCAGTGGCACTGCCGATGAAGGACGACCACAATGCGCCAGTGGCATCGGAGCAGGGCGTTCTCTCGCTCTCCGTCGGGGAGGCTGCGGCCAGGGTGGGGCTCACTGCCGCCACATTGCGTACCTGGGATCGGCGCTACGGGCTGGCACCCAGTCTGCGGACGGCCGGCGGGCATCGGCGCTACAGCAGCACTGACATGGAGCGCCTGCGGACAGCGGCGCAGCTCATCGAAGCCGGGCACCCCGCTGCCCAAGCGGTGGCCGCGAGCATGGCGCGGGTTGTCGGCGACGACACAAGTGCCCCGGGCGCGGGTCGGGCCGGAGGCGGGAAAGTCCTCCCGCTGCCGGAAGGAACAGCCGAGCAGCGAGGGCTCGCCAGGTCCGCGATGTCACTGGATGCCGATGCCATCACCGCGCTGATCACGACGATGATCGACCAGCATGGAGTCATCGGGACCTGGGACAGGGTCATCTCGCCGGTGCTGGTGTCGGTGGGTGAGCGGTGGGCCCGGACCGGTACCGGCGTCGAGGTTGAGCATGTCCTGGCGACCGGCGTCGCTGCGGCGTTGATGAAGTCGCTGCCGAGGAGCGTGAACGGCCGCCGGCCGGTGCTCCTGGCCTGTATGCCCGATGAGGAGCACATGCTCCCACTCCTGGCCCTGCACTCCGCTCTCCTGGCGGAAGGGACACCGTCTGTGCTTCTGGGCCATAAGGTTCCGCAGGGAGCGATGGTCGATGCGGTGAAGCGGGTCCGGCCCCGCAAAGTGGGCCTGTGGGCACAGATGCCCGCGCGCGCCGACAGCGGGATCGTGGAGGTCCTGCCGCAGTTGCGGCCTCCGCTGTCGCCTGTTCTGCTGGGCCCGGGGTGGCGGGCCGCGTCCTGCGGCGACTACCCCCGCCCCGCGACACTGACCGACGCCGTTGCAGAACTGGCGTATGCCCGCTGAACGCCTCGTCGCGTGGCAGGCGGTCTGTTCCGATCCCAGCGAGGGGCTTCGACTGCTCGGGGCAGGCACCGACCCGTGGTGCCGCTGGGCGCGGGGGGTGTGCCGGATGGCCGAAGGTGACTATCTGGCGGCGTTTGCGTTGTTCGAGCCGCTGGCGGGGTCCGCAGCCGAGCCCGCAGGATTGGCGGCCGCCGCCCTGGCGTCCGGCCTGCGGCAACTCGGCGAGCACGGGCGGGCAGTTGCGCTGGATGCGACCGCCGCGCGAAGCTGCGGCGCGGGGCGCGTCGATGGTCTGATCGGGCTCGCCGCCGACCACGTGGGGCTGGCGGAGCCCGTCGCTGCCCAGCAGGCGCTCGACCTTGCCGCCCCGGAGTTGGCCGACTGGCGCGATCGGGTGCGCCACGGTTGGGTGGCCACCGAGCTTGCTCTCCTCCGCCGCGATCCCGAAGAAGCGCTGCGCTTCGCGGAGCGGGCCGTGGCGACGGCGCGGTCGGCCGGTTCGGTCCGGCACCAGGTCAAGTCGGAACTGTTCCACGCCGTATCGCGCAGAACCGTCACACGGGGCAACGGCGCCGCCGAACTCCACGAGGTGGCGCGCGTTGCCGATCAGCACCGACTGCGACCGCTGCAGTGGCCGGCGGTCCAAGTCCTCGGCGAGGAGGCCACAGCGGCGGAAGTTGAGGGGGCCAGGTCGGCGCTGTCCTTCATAGCCGCCCACCTGCCGCCAGATGTGGGCGGCTCCTGGGGTGGCAACGCGGCCGCAGCATTGCTCTAGCGGTGTCTTCTGTGCCGTGAGCGGCATGTATCCGTGCTGTCGGTGACAACGGCACCTGTCACGCGTCTTGTGGGGCGTCGCTGCCGGTGCGAGGCGATCCAAGCCGGACAGTTCGGACCTATGGGTCCCACAACTGGAGCAGGGAGCCTCGCAGGCGTGACAATGCACTACCGACGTGCAGGAGGCGCCATGGTCTCGGTCATGGTTTGCGACGATTCGCCGAGCGTCCGCGCCACCGTGAGCCGGTGCCTGATCTCGATACCCGAAGTTCGTGATGTGAGCGCCACCGCCAGCGGCGAGGAGATGCTTGCGCGTTACCCCGTCGAGCATCCAGGGGTTGTCTTCCTCGATGTGGAGATGCCGGGTATGGGCGGAGTGGAGGCATCGCGCCGGCTGTTGAACCAGGATTCCCGTGCTCTGGTGATCATGATGACCACGGGAGCGGCGCCGCAGTCCGTCGCCGAGGCCATCGCCGGCGGGGCTTGCGGCTATGTCGCCAAGGATGCCTCCCCACAGGAGATTGCCGCGGTCCTGGCCGCCCTCATCGGGCGCACCCCCCGACCCGAGGTGCCGTTGCAGCGCCAGGTCGGCGGCCCCGGGCTGACCGAGCGGGAGCAGCAGGTGTTGCGCGGTATGAGCGAGGGGCTCAGCAACGCCCAGATCGGGCGGGAACTGTTCCTGTCCGAGGACACGGTCAAGACCCACGCCCGTCGGCTGTTCCGCAAACTGACGGTGTCCGACCGCGGCCACGCGGTTGCGGAGGGGCTGCGCCGGGGTCTCATCTCCTGACCCCGCGACCATGACGGCCGTGCCAGTGCAGTGCGCTTGGCAGTACCCTTGAACCCCGACCAAGCGAGGTTCGAGTGACACAACCCCCGGGCGATCCCGCGGCCGGCCCCTTCGGCGACCTCGGCTTCACCTACGACGACGTCCTGCTCCTGCCGATCGAATCGGATGTCATCCCCAGCGAGGTGTCCACCACAACCCGGTTGACCCGTTCGATCGAACTGGCCGTCCCCCTGGTCTCCAGTGCGATGGACACCGTCACCGAGAGCCGCATGGCCATCGCAATGGCTCGAGAGGGCGGCATCGGGATCCTGCATCGAAACATGTCGAGCGACGACCAAGCGGTCGAAGTCGACCTCGTCAAGCGCTCCGAAGCGGGGATGCTGACCAACCCCGTCACCTGCCGCCCGACAGACACCATCGCGGAGGTGGACCGGCTGTGCTCGCGCTACCGGATCTCCGGGGCGCCGGTGGTCGACGAAGACGGGCGGCTGGTCGGTATCGTCACCAACCGGGACATGCGTTTCGTCGAAGACACATCGGTGCGCGTCACCGATGTGATGACACCCATGCCGCTGATCACCGGGACGGTCGGAATGACCCGCGAGGAAGCCTACGGCCTCCTGGCGACCCACAAGATCGAGAAACTGCCGCTCGTGGACTCCGACAACCGGCTGACCGGTCTGATCACGGTGAAGGACTTCACCAAGTCCGAACAGTTCCCGCTGGCCACGAAGGACGAGTCCGGGAGGTTGCGGGTGGGGGCGGCCGTGGGAGTCGGCGAGGAGTCCTACAAGCGGGCGCGGCTGCTGATCGAGGCCGGCGTCGACGTGATCGTGGTCGATACCGCACACGGCCACAGCCGGTCGGTGCTGGACATGGTCCGCCGGATCAAGGCAGACGCCGGCGTACAGGTGATCGGCGGCAACATCGCCACCCGCGCGGCCGCAGCGGCGCTCATCGAGGCGGGTGCGGACGGCATCAAGGTCGGGGTGGGTCCGGGCTCCATCTGCACAACCCGGGTGGTGGCGGGCGTGGGGGTCCCCCAGGTGTCGGCCATCCACAACGCCGCCCGCGCCGCGGGTCCGGCGGGGGTCCCCGTGATCGGGGACGGCGGACTGCAGTACTCGGGCGACATCGCGAAAGCGATCGTCGCGGGCGCGGACACCGTCATGCTGGGATCTTTGCTGGCCGGCACCGCCGAAGCGCCCGGTGAGATGGTCTACGTCAACGGCAAGCAGTACAAGCAGTACCGGGGCATGGGCTCGATAGGGGCGATGCAGTCGCGCGGGGAAGCCCGCTCGTACTCCAAGGACCGCTACTTCCAAGACGATGTGCTGTCCGACGACAAACTTGTTCCCGAGGGCATCGAAGGGCAGGTGCCCTATCGGGGTCCGCTCGCGGCCGTGGCACACCAGCTCGTGGGCGGGCTGCGCGCCGCGATGGGGTACTCCGGCGCCGCGTCGGTCCCGGAGTTGAAGGTCCGGGGCCGGTTCGTGCGCATCACCGCCGCGGGTCTGCGCGAGAGCCACCCGCACGACGTGCAAGTGACCTCAGAAGCACCCAACTACTTCCCGACGTCGAGGTAGCACATGGGCGACTACGAGATCGGCCGGGCCCGACGCAGCCGCCGGGCCTACTCCTTCGACGAAGTCAGCGTCGTGCCCAGCAGGCGCACCCGATCGGCCGCGGATGTGTCGATGCGGTGGCGGATCGACGCCTACTCCTTCGACGCGCCGATCATGACCGCGCCCACCGACTCCGTGATCTCACCTGACAGCGCTGCCGAGCTGTCCGATCTGGGGGTGCTCGCGGTGATGAGCATGGAAGGGATCTGGAGCCGCTACGAGGACGCCCAACCGTACTTGGACGAGATCGTTGCGCTGCCCGACG
>JAQAZZ010000247.1:0-8959 GCA_032127075.1 Micrococcales bacterium
GGCTGGAACATCGGCGGACTCAAGAAGGGCAAGGAGCCGCGACGGGTCTTCCGGTTCTGGACCGGCGATGACACGGATGCGACGATCACGATCGACGAGGAGGGCCACCTGTACGTGGGGTCGGAGTTCGAGAAGGGCAACGCCCGCTCCCGACAGGTCGGCCAGATGATGAAACTCGATCCCCGCAAACGGTCCGATCCGCTGGTGTGGTCGGTCAAGGACCAGACGCGGCGGCCCGGGGGTATCTGGGGAACCCCCGCGCTGCACAAGGACGTGGTCATCTTCGACACCGACGGCGGCGAGGTGCTGGCCATCGACCGGGACAGCGGCACTGTGCTGTGGCGCCGGGACCTGCCGGGGCCGCTGTGGCAGTCCCCCGTGGTCGTCGACGACGTGCTGCTGATCGGCGACTGTGCCGGCACGATGCACGCCTTCGATGTGTCGAAGACCCGCAAGCGGCCACCGGAGCTGTGGCAGAAGTACGTCGGCGGATGCATCGAGTCCACACCCGCCGTGTACGACGGCCGGATCTACATCGGCACGCGCGGCGGCCAGCTGCACGCACTGGCCGCAAGACAGCCGTGACATGTGGCCGTACCGTCACCGCCGATCCGGCGGTACTGCGCGATTGGCGGACCGGACCTCGCTGGTACTACGTGATCGCTGCGATGATCGATTCCGCCGCCGTCGAGCAGCGTCGTCGGGATGTGGCGGCCGCGCTCGGCGGCCTCGTCCATTTCACGACGCCGCAACAGGCCCACGTGACCCTCTGGGCCCTCGGCTACGAGAGCAGCGGGTGGCCGCAGCAGACGTTGCAGCTGTCGGTGGGCACACCCTGGACCTTCGCATCAGCCGCCTACCTGCGGGTGGAAAGCCCGGACATCGCCGGCCTGCGGGGTCGCCTGGCCGGCGCTGATCTGCCCGACGAGGAGCGCCCGGCGGAGTTCGTGCCACACGTCACCATCGGCCCTTACCGGCGTGAGGTGCCGCTGCGGGAGGTGGCGGAGCGGCTGAGACGGTTCGATCGCCTCGAGCCCATCCCGGCAACCGCGACTGTACGCGTCATGGCGGTGGATACCCGCTGCCCGCAGTTCTCACTGCGAGCGCCCTCCCCTCCCGTTGGCTCACCTGCACCGACCTGACCTCGATTCGGCGCCCGGGCGCGCCGTCGCGTACCCTCATCTGCGGAGGATTCGCCTAGTGGCCTATGGCGCACGCTTGGAAAGCGTGTTGGGGCAACACCCCTCGCGGGTTCGAATCCCGCATCCTCCGCCACGAGCCGATTGCAGGGCGCCCGCCGGATGCTCGGGGGCGAATTCGGTTGGCCGGCCGGGGGTCTACTCGGCGGATTTCCCTTCGGATGCCCGCTGTGCCGCTGACCGTACTGCGTGGGCGGCGCTGACCAGTCCGATGTGGGAGAACGCCTGCGGGAAGTTGCCCAACATCCTGCCCGCGATGGGGTCGTACTCTTCGCTGAGGAGCCCGACGTCGTTGCGCAGCGCCAGCATCTTGTCCAGGAGTCCACGAGCTCGTTCGACTCTGTCCTGCAGTGCGATTGCCTGGATGAGCCAGAAGGAACAGATCAAGAAGGCGCCCTCAGTGCCTGAGAGCCCGTCGGAAGCCGCCTCGTCCACCCGGTACCGCGCGACGAAGCCATCGTTCTCCAACTCCTCTTCCACGGCTCGGATCGTCCCGGCGACGCGGGGATCGGAGGCGGGCAGGAAGCCGACGATGGGAATGAGCAGCAGGCTGGCATCGACGGCGTCGGATCCGTACGACTGCACGAAGGAGTTCTTCTCCCGGTCGAAGCCGTTGGCCACGACGTCGGCGTGGATCTGGTCGGCGAGTGTGCGCCACCGCTGGGCGTCGCCGGGCAAACCGTATTTGCGGATCGCCGTGGCGGCCCGGTCGAAGGCCACCCAGGCCATCACCTTGCTGTGGACAAAATGGCGGGGTGCACCGCGGATCTCCCAGATGCCCCGATCCGGTTTGTCCCAGATCCCCGCGAGATGTTCCACGAGGACGGTCTCTATGGCCCATGCGTGCGACTGCGGCGGAATCCCCCGGCTGCGGGCGAACCTGATCGCATCCAGAACCTCTCCCGGCACGTCGAGCTGGAATTGGCCGACGGCGGCGTTGCCGATGCGCACGGGCGTGGAATCCTCGTAGCCGGCCAGCCACGGCAACTCGGTTTCACCCAGTCTGCGCACGCCGTCGACGGCGTACATGATCTGCATCTGCTCGGGATCGCCGGCGACTGCGCGCAGCAGCCAGTCCCGCCAACGCTCCGCTTCCGTGGTGTAGCCGGACTCAACCAGGGCGGACATGGTCATGGAGGCATCGCGGAGCCAGCAGTAGCGATAGTCCCAGTTGCGCTGCCCGCCGATCTGTTCCGGCAGCGATGTTGTGGGCGCTGCCACAACTCCCCCGGTGGGTTCGTGGATGAGCCCCTTGAGGAGCACGAGCGAGGATCGGACGTCGTCGGCGTAGTCCCCGTCGGTGGTGCATTGCTGAGCCCATTCCTGCCACGCCGTATCGGTGCGCAACAACAGCTGTTCGGCATGTTGGGCGGCGGGAGGATCCTCGTCCGAACGGTGCCACACCATCACGAAAGGAACCCGATCCCCGGCGTCGATTTCGAAGTGCGCTTCGGTGTGTCGGTCCCGGCCGCGCAGGTCGACCTCGCTGTAGACCATGACCGAATCCGGCCCGGCCACAGCGCGGATACCGCCGTCGAACCGTTGCACCCAGGGGACGATCCAGCCGTAGTCGAATCTCAGCAGGAGCTCCATCCTCATGGCCACCGTCCCGGAGACACCTTCGACGATGCGCACGAGGTGCGGGTGGCGGTGCCTGGGCGGCATGAAGTCGATCATCCGCACCGACCCGGTGGGCGCGTGGAACGTGGTTTCCAGGATCAGTGTCCCTGGCCGGTAGCGGCGCTCGACGGTCACGGCTTCGGGGTCGGCCGGTCCGAGCAGCCACCTGCCGTTGCCGGTCTTGCCCAGCAGGGCCGTGAAGACCGCCCCGGAATCGAATCGCGGCAGGCACATCCAGTCGATGGACCCGGATCGGTCCACAAGAGCGCCGGTGTGGTTGTCGCCGATGAAGGCGTAATCCTCGATGGGAGCGGCCATGGTGTGGATTCTGTCAGTGATCCGGTTGCGTGGGGACGCCCGGCGTCGCGGGCCCTTGCCATGGACGGCCGTGCACCACGCGGTCCGAGCCAGGTATCCTCATCGGCGGTGGCGTGTCCGAGCGGCCAAAGGAGCACGACTCGAAATCGTGTGAGGCCTCAAAACCTCCGTGGGTTCAAATCCCACCGCCACCGCGTATGGATGTGTCCCGCCAGGCTTGTCCTGGTGGGACACATCCATGTTCAGTGCCGCGGGAGCCGGAGTCCGCGGCGCCCGACGGTTCCCACCGCCACCGCCACCGCGCACGGCCATGACCCGCCAGGCTTGCCGCGGTGGGCCGGTCGGCAGGGAACGTGCGGGACGCCCGGGTGACAGGGACCCAAGGCCCTTCCCCAACTCCGCGGGTCCGACGACGCTGGTGGTAGAGATCCAAGGAGGCGATCATGGTTGACAAGGCGGTGCACTTCGACATTCCGGTCGATGACGGTGACCGTGCGGTGAGGTTCTACTCCCAGGCGTTCGGGTGGGATCTGCAGCGCTGGGGCGGGATGGACTACTGGCCGATGGCACCGGCCGACGGGCCGGGGATCGGCGGTGCGCTGGGGATGCGCAGCGACGAGGCGCCCGGCGTGGTGCTGTACCTCGGTGTGGACGACATCGATGCCGCCCTGGAGCGGGTGGAGGCGGCCGGGGGACGGCGCCTCGGAGACAAGGCCGCCATCCCCACGGTCGGGTGGACGGCACAGTTCCAGGACACCGAGGGCAACCGGATGGGCCTGTTCCAGTCCGACGAGGGCACCCCGGCCGGCTGACCACATCGACCGGTCCTCCCAGCCCACCAGTGGGGCCAGCGTCCAGTCCATCTGTTCCTTCCCGCTGACCCGGCTGCTTCTCGGCCCACGGCGCAGTGTGGCCGCAATAGCCGTGCCGTGCCGAGCCGAGCGGCGGCGGGTCGGATGGTGGAACGGTGCATCGACATCAGCCGGGTCACGCGCCTGGCCGGGCTCATCCCCGCCGTTCGGCGAAGAAACGGCCGATCACCTCGGCGCATTCCTCGGCCAGGACGCCGGACACCACCTGGGGCCGATGAGGCAACCTGCGATCCCGCGGAATGTCCCACAACGAGCCACAGGCGCCGTAGTCTGCATTCCAGGCTCCGAACACGATGCGGTCCACCCGAGCGCTCACCGCCGCACCAGCGCACATGGGGCAGGGCTCCAGCGTGACAACCAGAGTGCAGCCGTCCAGCCGCGAAGTGCCCAGCGCGGTTCCGGCTGCACGCAGGGCGACAATCTCCGCGTGGGCAGTGGGGTCGCTCCCGCCGGCCCTGCTGTTCACGCCGGTCGCGACCACTTCCCCCGATCCGTCAACGACCAGCGCCGCCACGGGGATGTCCTGCACGGGCTGTGCCAGGTCGACGACGCCCAGGGCGGCGCGCATGAGCTCCTCATCGTCCTCAGCCGGTCTCATCGCTGTCCCGCTGATCGCGGGTTCAGGCCTCGACAACTTCCATGACGCTGCCCATCTCCTTGTCGAAGCCGATGCGTTTCGCGATGGCCGTGATCTGTTCGTCCGGGTACAGCTGCGGATCCCCGCACAGCAGGTCCACATCCGCCGGCGACAGACCGAAGTCTGCGAGCAGGGTGAGGTCGCCGGCAGGCTCGACGTCGTCCACCTCGGCGACAGCCGCCGGATCGAGGCCGAGCATCTCGGCAGCCTCCTCCGCGATGGGCCAGTCCAGCGCCGTTGTCACATCGGACAGCAGGACGCGGGTCCGGGCGCCTTGAATCCGGAGGCAGACGAAGAACTCCTCCGCGACTGACACAAACGCCAGCGATCCCGAATCGCCCTGGCGCTGCCTGGCGTGCTGCTGCAACCCCGACAGGGAATCGGCCGGGCCTGGCGGAACCGTCACGAGGATCCAACTGCCCTCCTCGCGCCACGCCACAAAAGCGAAATCCACCCCAGCCTGATCCATCGGCTCCTCCAGCCCTGCACCTTGATGGTGTCACCCAGCGGACGCCACGGGAAGTGTCATTGGTCTCACTGTCCGGGCCTGCGGTCGGGTCGTCACAGTGCCTTGAGAGCGGACACCACCTTGGTCAATGAGTCCTTGGCGTCGCCGAACAACAAAGTGGTCTTGGGGTCGAACAGCAACTCGTTCTGGATTCCGGCGAACCCCGGGCGCATGGACCGTTTCAGGAACACCACCTGATGGGCCGAGTTGACGTCGAGGATCGGCATCCCGAAGATCGGAGCGGTCGGGTCACTCTTGGCGGCAGGGTTCACAACATCGTTGGCGCCGACGACCAGGGCGACGTCCGCGTCCGGGAACTCGGGATTGATCTCGTCCATCTCTTTCAGCTGCTCGTAGGGCACATTCGCCTCGGCGAGGAGCACGTTCATATGTCCGGGCATACGACCGGCAACGGGGTGGATCGCGTAGTCCACATCGATGCCCTGCTCACTGAGCAGATCCGCGAGTTCCCGCAGCATGCTCTGCGCCTGGGCTACGGCTAGGCCGTAGCCGGGCACCAGAATCACCTTGCGGGCGTAGCCCAGCATGATGGCGATGTCCTGCGGCGTACCGGACCTGACCGGCCGGTCACCGCCCGCGGCCACCGCCCCCGCCGCAGTGGCGCTGAACGCCCCGAACAGGGTGTTGCGCAGCGGCCGGCCCATCGCTTCGGCCATCAATCGGGTGAGCAGCGTGCCGGAGGCCCCCACGAGAGTGCCGGCGACGATCAGCAGCACGTTGCTGAGGACGTAGCCGCCAGCGGCGACGGATAGTCCGGTGAACGCGTTGAGCAGCGAGATGACGATCGGAACGTCGGCGCCGCCGACGGGCAGCACGAACAGCACACCGAAGATCAGCGAAAGAACCAGCAGCGCCACCAGCAGCCAGGTCTGCGGCGCGACAACAAGCCATATCCCGCCGCCAAGGGCGGCCCCCGCGACCAGCATGGTGATGTACTTGCCCAGCGGCAGCACGATCGGCCGGGTGGTGATCAACTCCTGCAGCTTCAGGAACGTGACTATGGATCCGCTGAAGGACACCGACCCCACGATGACGGTGAACACCGTCGCCGCGAGGGCTGCTTTGTTCTCAGTGGCGTTCTCGAGGTACTCGATGACGCTGACCAGCGCGGCCGCCCCACCGCCGACCCCGTTGAACAGCGCCACCATCTGCGGCATCTGCGTCATCTCGACCTTGCGGGCGGCGTACAGCCCGATGAGGCTGCCCGCGGCCAGCGCCGCCAGGATGAGGATCAGGTTGCGCACCGGGATATCGCCGGGCCAGCCGGGGTAATTGAAGAACACCACGACCGTGGCGATGAGCGCGCCGAGGGCTCCCAGCATCACGCCGCGGCGGGCGGTGCGGGGGTGTGACAGACCCTTCAGGGTCAGGATGAACAGGACCGCTGCGAACAGATTCGCCAGGCTCACCCACAACGGAGACGCGATCATGAGTCCGCCCCCGCCTTCTCCGAGTCGCCCGGTTTGCTCTTGAACATTTCCAGCATCCGGTCGGTCACGACGAAACCGCCGACCAGGTTGATGGCGCTGAGCACGATCGCCGCGGTGCCGAGGCTCAGCGGCAGCACCTCTTCTGCCGTGGCGGTCACCAGGATGGCGCCCACCAGGATGATGCCGTGGATGGCATTGGCGCCGGACATCAGCGGCGTGTGCAGGATCGCGGAAACCTTGGCGATGACTTCGAAGCCGAGGAAGACGCTGAGCACGAAGATGGTCAGCAGCGCCAACTGGCTATAGGACTCGCTGTCAGCCGCTGTCTCGGCGGCGACGTGGGCAACAGTGGGAATCATGCCTCACCCTCCGGTTCTTCCGGTGTGGTCAACCCGAGAGCCTCTCGTGCCGCAGCATTGCGGACTTCGCCGTTGTGGACGACGGCTGCCCCCGCCACGATCTCGTCGTCGATGTCAAGCTCGATATCGCCCTCGGTGGTGATGAGGCCCAGGACCGCAGCGACGTTCATCGCGTAGAGGCGGGAAGCATGGATCGGCATGGCGCTGGCGACGTCCTTGGCGCCCCACAGGGTCACCCCGGCTACGTCCACCTCTGCCCCGGGCTGCGACCCTTCGACGTTCCCGCCGCTCTCGCTGGCCAGATCCACGACCACCGACCCGGGTGTCATCCCGGCCATCATTTCGCGGGTGATGAGCTGCGGTGCCCGACGCCCGGGGATGGCCGCGGTGGTGATCACCGCGTCGGACTCGCTGATGTAGGGGGTGAGCAGTTCCTGCTGCCTCCTGGCCCGGTCGGCGGTCATCTCCCGGGCGTAGCCGCCGGTTCCCTCGATCGCGTCCAGGTCCAGGGTGATGAACGTCCCGCCCATCGATTTCACCTCGTCGGCGCTCGCGGGCCGCACATCGTAGGCCGACACTTTGGCGCCCAGTCGCTTCGCCGTCGCGATCGCCTGAAGTCCCGCCACCCCGGCCCCGAGGACGAGAACCTTCGCCGGGGGGATGGTGCCGGCCGCGGTCATGAACAGCGGGAAGAACTTCGGCAGTCGGTCGGCGGCCACCAGCGCCGCTCGGTAGCCGGTGACCAGTGCCTGAGAGGTCAGGGCATCCATCGACTGCGCGCGGGAGATCCGGGGGATCAGGTCGAACGACAGCGACGACGCTCCCCGCGCTGCGACGGCCTGGATGAACTCGCCGTCCTGCGCGGGCTGCAGGAAGGACAGCGTCGCCGCCCCCTGCTTCACCTGTCCGGCGAGCTCGGGGGCCAGCGGTCGGACGCTCGCGATGAGGTCAGCGGCACCCATCGCACTGTGGACGTCGTCTGCCGCGACTACCTCGGCGCCGGCCTCGCGATACGCGTCGTCACCGGCGTAGGCTGCCGCTCCGGCGCCGGACTGCACCGACACGTCGAGCTGCAGCTTGGCCAGTTTGCCCACGACATCCGGAAGCATCGCCACACGGTGCTCGCCAGGACGTGTCTCGGCTGGCACGAAAACGCGCACAACCGCCTCCCCTCACAACGGGAACCCGCCATGGGAACCCTCCAGGAAACCCGTTCCCCAGCGTAGTGCCGCCAAGTTACCCGCCGGTAGCCAGGGTCCGACGGCGGACACCGTGCAAGAGGCAGGCGGCCTCGGCAGGATGAGGGCGTGACACACACCCTGGCGATTGACTGCGGCGGCACCGGCATCAAGGGATCAGTGCTCGATGACCGCGGACAGATGCTGACCGACAAGGTCCGAGTACGCGCCCCCTACCCGCTGCCGCCGGAACGCTTCGTGGGAATCATCTCGGGCCTGGCCGAGCGATTGCCGGCGGCGGAACGGGCGACCGTGGGAATGCCGGGCATGATCCGGCACGGCCGCGTCGTGTCCACGCCGCACTACGTGACGGTCCACGGACCCCACAGCGCGGTCGACCCCCTACAGGTGGGTCTGTGGCACAACTTCGACGCCCGAGCCACCCTGGCCGACGCGCTGGGCCTTCCGACCATCGTGATGAACGACGCCGAGGTCGCGGCCGCGGGCGCCGTCACCGGAGCGGGCTTCGAAGTGCTGTTCACGCTGGGGACCGGCCTGGGGTGCGCCATCTTCGACGAGGGCCGTCTGCTGCCCCACTTGGAGGTGTCCCGCTCGCCGGTACGTCGGGGCCGGATCTACGACACCTACGTCGGCGACGCCTCCCGCAAGCGGCTCGGCAATGCCGCATGGTCGCGGAGGGTGCGCGACGTGCTGATCGGACTGCGACCGATGTTCGAATGGGACCGGCTGTACCTGGGAGGCGGAAACAGCAAGAAGCTCGTCCCCGACGACGTCTTGGCCGTTGGCGGGTCCGTCC
>JAQAZZ010000248.1:0-3141 GCA_032127075.1 Micrococcales bacterium
GGGAGTTCGTACATCGATGATCTGCGCACCAGCTTCTATGGCATCGGAGAACTCTGCGGCGGCCACGGTCTGCACGCCGCCCGCGGCTGCCTCTGCGGCGGGTTCTGTCCCGGCGGGTGCCGCTGCCTCGCTGGAGCAGCCTCCGAGAGCGGCCACACCGACCAGTGCCCCGGCGACAACAACGGTCCACTTGCTACGTCTGCTTTCAAGGTTCAACACCCTCCCGAATATACCCCCTGGGGTATACGTCCGCCAGTGTGCGCTGAGGAACTCGGCGTTGCGCTCAGATCGGCGCGCGATCGATGTTTGGCCCCACGTGCCACCGGGTACTACTCCATCATCGATCGCGGGACAGCGACTACGGGTCTGGCCCGATCTGGATCGAAATCCGGACTCGCGCCGGGTCAATGCAGGGGCGAGGGCAGCGCCTGGAGGGTTGCCCTCGCCCCCGCTTGTGCGGGCCGTCATCGCCGCCACCCGGCCAGCACGCCAGCACTTGCAGTGCCGCGCGGCAAACGTGGCGCCGGACATCCCCACCAGCAAGTATCCATCGTGTCTCTTGTATCCAATGCGGGTCTTGCTGCGTCTATGGGGTGAACGCGAATCTGGAGGTCAAGATGAACGTCAAGATGCACAAGAACGAATCGGACATGGACCGTGTGGTCCGTCTGGTGCTCGCAGTAGCCGCTGTCGCTGGCGGCGCCGCACTCGGATTCGGCAGCGTGGCGGGTGTTGTCCTGCTGGTCCTGGCGGTTGTGCTGGTCGCGACTGCGGCCGTGGGCTTCTGCCCGCTCTACCGGCTCCTCGGCCTGAGTACCGCGAAGTCGGTCAAGCGCTAAGCGGCTCCTCCGCCCGACGGGGAAGGCGTCGGCGTCTCCCCCGTCACGGGGCGGTGGGGTGGACGGGGCTACCGTCGTTGTCGTGGACCCGGATTCATTCTCCGAGGCATTGGTCCGGCAAGTGCCGGGCCTGTTGAGGTACGCCCACGCGATCACCCGGGACCCGCAGGCTGCGGAAGATCTTGTCTCCGCAACGGTCGTCCGGGCCTTGGAGCGACAGGCCAGTTTCCTGGGTGATTCGTCGCTGCCCACCTGGCTGCACCGGATCCTGCACAACCTGGCCGTCGATCGTTTCCGGCGCACTCGGGAGGTGCCCGCCGAGGATGCCGCCGAACGGGTCGAACGGGACTGGCGGGATGACACCTACACCGTCGATGCGGCCACCGTCGTCGCCCGAGCGGAGACCAAGTCCGAACTGCGCGACGCGTTGATACGGCTCCCCTTCATCTACCGCAGCGCCGTGCTGCTCCATGACGGCCACGGCCTGACCGGGCGCGAGATCGCGGAGATCCAGCATGTGAGTCTGCCCGCGGTGAAGCAGCGGCTGCGGCGCGGGCGCATGATGCTGGTCACCGCCCTGGCACGAGGGCAGGAGCGGCGCGCGGCCCTCAAGGGCGTCCCGATGCGCTGTTGGGAGGCGCGCAGCCGGGTCAGCGACTATCTCGACGCCGAACTGCCACCCGAGCAGCGGCTGCTGGTGGAGAAGCACCTCCAGACCTGCCCCACCTGCCCCCCGTTGTACGCATCGCTGGTCGGAGCCCGCTCCGCCCTCGCGGATCTGGACCAGGACCCCGACTCCGTAATCCCGCCTGACATTGTGGCGCGGCTTCGCGGATAGCCTTGTGGGGCGCTGTCAGCCGCGCTCCACACTGAGGCTGAGTTCTGCCATGGTCGCGTCCATACCCTCCGCGATCTGCTCGACGTCGGGGACGGCATCGTAGTCGGCACTGATGCCGGCCCACACTCCACCGTTGTACGACATCATGGCGATCGCAGCCCGCACGCGGGGCCCCAGCGGCACGAACGGGATCAGCCCGGTCATCAGCCGGCCCATGAAATACAGGGGATGCTGCGGCCCCGGCACATTGGTGGTGACAGTTCCCACCGAACGCTGCGGGACGCGGGCGGCCAACCGGCCCGCGGTCGCCAGCAGGCTCGGTGACACGAACGGCGCAGCGTTGAGCAACGCCGGGATGCTCAACGCCTCGGGGCTGCGCTTGATGCGTGCCATGCTGCTGCGGATCATGCCGAGACACTTCACCGGGTCCGGCTCCCCGACCGGCAGGTCGGTGAACACTGCGGACACGGCATTGCCGCCACCGGTATCGCCGGGCGCCCGCACCGACACCGGGACCATCGTGCGGATGGTCGCGGTGTCCGCCAGCTCCTCACCACGTTCCAGCAGCAGCGCGCGGAACCCACCGGTGATGGCGGTGAGGAGCACATCGTTCACTGTGCCGCCGAGGGTGTCCTTGATGCCTTTGATGATGTCGAGATCCATCTCGACCCAGGTCCAGCGGCGATGCGGCCCCACCGGCCCCACCAGGAAGTCCTCGGTGTGGAGCAGCCGCTCACCCGTCTTGAAGGTGCCGGCCACCTGCGCGGCGGTCTGGGTGGCGAAATTGCGCGGGGCGCGGGCGGCCGCCCCCAGCTGGTCGATCGTGCGCAGGGGTTCCCGGACCCGATCCGTGAGCGCGGAGCTGATGAGCGCCGGGGTGCCGGGCTCCTGCTCCGGCTGCCACTGCATCGGCTCCGGTGCGGGGGCATCGGGTTCGGTGTCCATGAGCACGGCAATCATGTCCCGCCCCGCTCCACCGTCGACCATCGAGTGGTGCGTCTTGCTGAGGATCGCCCAACGGTCCCCTTCCAACCCGACGATCAGCCACATCTCCCACATGGGACGGCTGAGGTCCAGCCGCTGGCCCAACAGGTGGCTGGTGAGGGTGCGCAGCTGGACCTCGCCGCCCGGAGGCGGCAAGGCGATGTGGCGCAGGTGGTAGTCGAGCTGGAAGTGCGGGTCGTCCACCCATACCGGTGCGTTGACTTGCAGCGGCACCTCACGAACACGCTGCCGATAGCGCGGCAACAGGTCGAGGCGCTGCTCGATGGCGGCTCGGAACTCCTCGTAGCCGGGCGGGGGTCCTTCGAACACCATCAGCGCGGCGATGTGCATCGGCAGCTCGCCGCGCTACAAACTCAAGAAGCTGGCGTCGAGGGCGGACAACCTATCCGGCACTGGACCTCCCGACTACGGTCGCGCGGCGCGCTGCTGTGACGCCACTGTGCCGCAACTCTGCCACCA
>JAQAZZ010000249.1:0-23761 GCA_032127075.1 Micrococcales bacterium
GATCCAGCTCGTCCGCCGCGGTCTGGCTCGGCGCAACCGGCGGCGGGTCCTCCGCAGTTGTGCTGCACCCGGCGAGCACAACGCCAGCAACACACATGGCCGACAGCCATCGCAAGGGCTGCATGTTCCTCCCCGCCGAGAATCAGGTTGTTGCAAGGGCCGCATGGCGGCCGCCAGGTGAATATCCAGTACGACTCTACGGGTGTCGCCCAGGTTCCCCACACCACCACGGCCGCACCGATGGCTCGCCAACACATTCTGAGGGCCTTACCTTTGGAGGGTGGGGCGGCGGAAAGGCTCATCGCGAGATGTGGCGACGCGGCTGGGCGAGGGCTTGGCTGAAGCGTCGGCGGCTGCTGCTGCCTTCCGCACCGGCTGGCAGCGGGCGGCGGGTACGCCAGATCCCCGCGACCGGATGGCCCTGGAGCACGAGCGGCAGCACCAGCAGTACGAGCACGACGTCAAACGCTACCGCGGGCGGCTCGCACGGCTGCGCGGCCGCGCCCAGTACATGACCGTGGTAGCCGCTGGCGGCGCCGGGGCCGCCGTCCTGGACCTCACGGTACTCGGCGCTGCAGGCCCGGAGGCGCTGTTCTTCGTCGGGGCGCCGGCCGCTGTCATCGGAGCGCTGTCGGCACGCCGCGCCCGCCGCAGTGCGGCGAATCTGGTCGAGCCGCGTCCACCGATGGCGCCGCCGCCCCCGCCGCAGCCGCTGCCTCCCGGCGTGCCCGGCGCAGCGGAGTCGGGACAACTGCACCGGGTGCGCCTGCAGTTGGCGTCGCTGATGCCCACCATCGCCGATCTGCATGAAGATGCAGCCATGGAGCTGCGCACCGCTGACTACGAGGCGGCTCCCGCGCTCGCCGCCCTGGTGGAACGCTTGAACCTGCTGCACCGGGTCGGTGTGGAGATGGCCGGAACTCCGGCGCAGGTCACCGCACAGCGCAGCGCGGAGGAGGTGCGCGCCCGACTGGCCCAGGGGGTGGCGATGTATGACGAACTGCTCAACGCAGCCTTGCAGATGGTCAGTGCGCCGGACCCGCGTCGCGCTCCCAGCGTCGCGTTGGAGACCTCGGTGCGGGAGCTGACCGCCTATGCGGAGGGGTTGCGCGTCGCCGCGATAGGCGACAGCCGCGGGTCCTGAAGGGATCACCCGGCCGCGGGGCGCACCGGGTGCAGCAGCTGCACCATCAACGCCTCGCACAACAGCGCCGGCGGGACGTTGCCGGCCAGTTGGGTGCGGGCGGCGGTGATGGCGTCGATGCGCAGCATCGTGGCCGAGATGTCATCCCGCTGGGCGTCCTGCTCAATCGCGGCCCGCAGATCGATGTTGATCAACTCGGCCTGAACGCCGAGTTGGCGCAGCAGGACATCTCGGTAGTAGCCCAGCAGGTCCACGAAATGCCGGTCGAGTTCGTCGCGCACCGAACGTGACGACCGCTGCTGCTGCCGCTTCGCAAGGTCCGCCATGGCCCGACTGGCCAGGGAGCGCACCTTCGCGGCCGTCACGCCGGTCGCACCCGAACCGTAGATCTGCAGGAGTTCGGCGTTCTCGCTGTCATCAAGCGCCTTGGAGTGCTGCTTGGCATCCTGCTCAGCGACGCGCTTCAGTTCCGCGGCCGTCTCGTAGGCGTCGGTGATGGCGGTCAGGCGGCGCGGGATCTTCAGCACCATCGCCCGTCTGCCGCGCACACCCTCGTCGCGGGCCAGGGCCCGCGCCCGGCCGACATGGCCCTGCGAGGCATGCGCGGCGAACGACGCCATGGGCGCGTCCACTCCTTCGGCTTCGAGCAGGGCGGCCACATCCTGGGCAGCGGGCACCCGGAGCCCGACATGACGGGTTCGGGAGCGGATCGTGGGGAGCAGATCCTCGCCGCTGGGAGCGCACAGGATCCACACGGTCGCCGCGGCGGGTTCCTCTATCGCCTTGAGCAGGGTGTTCGCGGCGGCCTCGGTCATCCGGTCGGCGTCCTCCACGATGAACACGCGCCACTTGGCCGCCACGGGTGCGCCCGCCGCCCGGCTCACCAGGGACCGGGTCTCGTCCTTGCCCATGCTGAGGGTCGTGGAGCGCACCAAGTCGATGTCCGGGTGGGAACCTCCCACCGCCGCCAGGCAGTTTGGGCAGGAACCGCAGCCCTGAT
The DNA here is from genome assembly GCA_032127075.1 of Micrococcales bacterium. Taxonomy (GTDB): domain Bacteria; phylum Actinomycetota; class Actinomycetes; order S36-B12. Next base: position 2,145 of record JAQAZZ010000249.1, read on the forward strand.
CGGTGCACACCAGAGCAGCGGCCATAGCCACGGCAGCGGTGGAACGGCCGGACCCCGGCGCTCCCGTGATCAGCCAGGCGTGGGTCATCGCCAGTTCCGGGCCGGATCCGTGGGCGGCGGCAACGGCTTTGCGGAGTTCGGCGACGGCGCCGGGCTGGCCGACCACTCTGTCCCACACCGTGTTGGCGGCGGTCATGTGGTCTCCATCAGTTCCCCGACCGCGGCCCACACCTGCTCTTGGACCGCTGCGGCATCCTGCTCGGCAGAGACGACCGCGTATCCCCCGGGGTCGGCGGCAGCGAAGCTCAGGTACGCGTCACGAACCGCGCGATGGAAGGCCATCGGCTCGCGCTCCAACCGATTGGCATCCGAGGCGCGGGCCAGGCCCAGTTCGGGGTGGATATCCAGCAGGATCGTGAGATCCGGCAGCAGCGTCTGCGTCGCCCAACTGCTCAACTCGCGGATCCGGTCAGCGTCGAGTCCGCGCGCGACACCCTGGTATGCCACCGACGAGTCGATGTAGCGATCGCAGATCACAACCTCCCCCCGCTGCAGCGCCGGGCGGATGACATGGCTGGCGTGATCGGCACGGGCTGCGGCGAACAGCAGCGCCTCGGTGCGCGGGTCCATGATCTGGGAGTCGCCGTCGGCCAGGATGAGCTCACGGATAGCCTCGGCCCGCGGCGATCCGCCCGGCTCCCGGGTAATGAGCGGAAAGCGCCCGGCGGCGGCGACGGCATCGGCCAGCAAGGCGACCTGCGTCGACTTCCCGCTGCCCTCGCCGCCCTCCATGACGATGAACACCCCTGTCGGGCGGGGAGGCTCGCCGGGCGGGACGTTCAACGGCGCGGACACGGGCCAAGCCTAGGCGTAGGCCACGACTGCGCCGTCGCCGGATCGTGCACGCCTCGCCGGGATCAGATGACAAAATCCTGGGTTGTGAAGTCCTCCCCGCGCCATACCCCGTGCTCGGGCGCGTGCGGGCCGGCGCCCACATGGCCCTGAGTCGTGCGTTCCAGGAACTCCACCCTGCGCAGCAGCGACACCACCGTCGCACCCATGGCGTCGGGGACATCGTTCTCACTCTCGCTGACCGGCGGCGTCGCTGGGGAGCTGCGGGTGACAACCTGTCCGGGCACACCCACCACGACCGTGCCCGGCGGTACGTCGTGCAGCACCACCGAGTTCGCGCCGATGCGCGCATTGGAGCCGACGGTGATCGGCCCGAGCACCTTGGCGCCCGCCCCAACCACAACGTTCTCCTCCAGTGTGGGATGCCGCTTGCCCTTCTCCAGACTGGTGCCCCCCAGGGTCGCTCCCTGATAGATGGAGCAGCAATCACCGATGACCGTCGTCTCACCGACGACGACGCCCATCCCGTGATCGATGAAGACGCGACGACCGATCAGCGCGCCAGGGTGAATCTCCACCCCGGTGAAGAACCGGACAACATGCGACCACCAGCGCGCCAGCGTCTTGAGGCCATGGGTCCACAGCCAGTGGGATTGCCGGTAGCCCCAGATCGCGTGCAGCCCGGGATAGGCCAGGACTATCTCGAGCTTGCTGCGCGCGGCGGGATCCCGCTCGAGAACCGTACGGACGTTCTCGCCGAATCTGGCCATCAGTCCAACAGATCGGCGAACAGTGCGGTCGACAGGTACCGCTCGCCGAAGGAGGGGATCACCACAACGATCATCTTGCCAGCCATCTCCGGACGCTGGGCCACCTGGCGGGCCGCCCAGACCGCCGCACCCGATGAGATTCCGATCAACAGGCCCTCATCGCGCGCGGTTTCGCGGGCGGTGGCCATGGCCGCCGCCGCAGGGGCCTGGATGACCTCGTCGTAGACACCGGTGTCCAGGATCTGGGGGACGAACCCCGCGCCGATGCCCTGGAGCGGGTGCGGCCCTTTGGCGCCCCCCGACAGCACGGGCGAGGCCTCCGGCTCGACGGCGACGATGCGTACTCCCGGCTTGCGCTCACGCAGCAACTCACCGACGCCGGTGATGGTTCCGCCGGTTCCGACCCCGGAGACGAGCACGTCGACGCCACCATCGGTGTCGTGCCAGATCTCCTCGGCGGTGGTGGCCCGATGGATCGCCGGGTTGGCCGGGTTGGCGAACTGCTGCGGCATGAACCAGTCGGGGTTCTGCTTCAGCAACTCCTCCGCCTTGCCGATGGTCCCGCCCATCCCGTCGGGTCCCGGCGTCAGGATCAACTCCGCACCGTAGGCGCGCAGGAGGGCGCGGCGCTCCTTGCTCATGGTCTCCGGCATGGTGATCACCAGCCGGTAGCCGCGCGCGGCGCACACCATCGCCAGCGCGATACCGGTGTTCCCCGACGTCGGCTCCACCACGGTGCCGCCCGGCTTCAGGTCCCCGTTCTCCTCGGCGGCGTCTATCATCGCCACGCCGATCCGGTCCTTGACGCTGTGGGCCGGGTTGAAGAACTCCAGCTTGGCGACCACCTCGGCGCCGGTCTCCTGCGACAGCCCGCGCAGCCGAACCAAGGGGGTGCCGCCGATCAAGGCAGTGATGTCATCTGCGATCTTCATGATTCTCCTAGGGTCGCCGAAGCCGCCGAAGCCGCAGCGGCCTTCTTCGCCGTTGCCTTTTTGGCGGTGGCCTTCTTCGCTGTCGTCTTCTTCGCGGTGGTCTTCTTGGCTGTGGTCTTCTTTGTCGTTGTCTTCTTTGTCGTTGCCTTCTTCGCAACACTCTTCTTCGCCGGCGTCTTCCTGGCAGCGCCCCTACGGCTGGACTTCTTGGCCGGCCCTTTGGCCCTTCGCACCGCGAGCAGGTCCGAGGCGCGCTCCAGTGCGATGTCCTCGGGCTTCTCATCCTTGGGGATGGTCGCGTTGAATTCACCATCGGTCACATACGGGCCGAATCGTCCTTCCTTGACCACGATCGGCTTCCCGCTGACAGGGTCCGCACCCAACTCCCGACCCGGGGAAGACGCGCGCTGCCCGCGCCGGCGGGGCGGTTCGGCGAGAAGGCGCAGAGCGTCGGCGACGGTGACGGTGAAGATCTGTTCCTCGTCGGCCAGCGATCTGCTGTCGTCGCCCTTCTTGATGTAGGGGCCATAGCGGCCGTTCAGCGCCACGATCGGCTGACCGTCGGCCGGGTCGACCCCCACTTCGCGGGGCAGGCTCAACAGCCGCAGGGCATCGTCCAGGGTTACGGTCTCCAGACCCATGTCCTTGAACAGCGACGCGGTGCGGGGCTTTGCCTTGCCGGCATCCTCGGGGAGGACCTCGGTGACGTAGGGCCCGAAGCGCCCCGACTTCGCCACGATCGTGTTCCCGCTGGCCGGATCGGCGCCGAGTTCCCGGTCGCCCCGGGGCTGGGCGTAGATCTCCTCGACTTTGGCCGCGGTCAACTCGTCCGGCGCCAGGCCTTCGGGGATGTTCGCCCGATCCGCTTCTCCCCGCTGCAGGTACGGCCCGTACTTGCCGAGCCGAACCACGACGTCACTGCCCGCGATGGGGAAGGTGGACAGCGATCGGGCGTCGATGTCGCCAACCCTGGCCAGGAGGGGCTGCAGGCCGTCGAAGCCGATCCCCGAATCGCCCAGGTAGAAACGCTCCAGCGCGTGCAGACGGGAATCGTCGCCGTTGGCGACAGCGTCCAGCGTCTCCTCCATGCGCGCGGTGAACGAGTAGTCGACCAACGGGGCGAAATGGTTCTCCAACAGCCGGATGACGGTCATGCCGAGGAACGAGGGCACCAATGCGCTGCCTCGTTTGCCGACGTATTCGCGATCGATGATCGTGTTGATGATGCTGGCGAAAGTGGACGGCCGCCCGATCCCCCTCTCCTCGAGGGCCTTGATCAGCGACGCCTCGGTGTAGCGGGCGGGGGGGCTGGTCGTGTGACTCTCGGGCGACAACTCCACGGCAAGGGCCTCGTCGCCCTCCCGCAGCGGCGGGAGTTTCGGGGACTGCGCCTTGCCGCTGTCGCCCTCGGCGTCGGCATAGGCGGCCAGGAAGCCGGCAAAGACCACGACGGTGCCGGATGCCGAGAACTCCGCCCGCCGCCCGTGCGAGTCGTCGGCGGTCAGTTTGATGGTGGTGGTCGCCACTTTGGCGTCGGCCATCTGCGATGCCAAAGTCCGCTTCCAGATCAGTTCGTACAGGGCGAACTCGTCGCCGCGCAGGGTGACCTCCCCCGGTGTGCGAAACCGGTCGCCGGAGGGGCGGATCGCCTCGTGGGCCTCTTGGGCGTTCTTGACCTTGCGGTCGTAGCGCCGCGGCACGTCGGGCACATGGTCGGCGCCGTACAGTTCGCGCGCCTGGTCACGAGCAGCTTGCAGGGCCTGCGCCGACAGCGTCGTCGAGTCGGTGCGCATATACGTGATGTAGCCGCCCTCGTAGAGGCGTTGCGCCACGTCCATGACCCGCTTGGCCGTCCAGCGCAGCCGCCGGCCGGCTTCCTGCTGCAGGGTTGAGGTCATGAAAGGAGCCCCGGGTTTGCGGGTGCCGGGCCGCTGATCGACCGAGGCGACCTGGAAGGTCCGCTCCGCCAGGTCGGCAGCAAGCGCTTCGCTGGCCGCCGCGTCGAGCACCACGACCTTGTCGGACTTCAGCTTCCCGTCGTCGTCGAAGTCCTTGCCGGTGGCCACGCGGGTGCCGTCCAGCACGGTGAGCCGCGCCGGGAACCGGCCGGGCGTGAAGGTGCCCTTGATGTCGCAGTACCCGGCCGGTGTGAAGGCGATCCGCTCGCGCTCCCGCTCCACCACGAGGCGGAGGGCCACCGATTGCACCCTTCCCGCCGAGAGCCGTCCCCCCACCCGACGCCAGAGGACCGGAGATATCTCGTAGCCGAACAGCCGGTCCACGATCCGCCGGGTCTCCTGGGCATCGACGAGGTCGGCGTCAAGCTCCCGTGTTGTCTGCGAGGCCAGCTGGATGGCCTCTTTTGTGATCTCGTGGAAGACCATCCGCCGATACGGGACCTTGGGTTGCAGCACCTGGACGAGATGCCAGGCGATGGCCTCCCCCTCGCGGTCCTCGTCAGTGGCCAGCAGCAGCTCATCCGCATCCGCCAGCGCCTGCTTCAGTTCCCGGACCAGCGACCTCTTGTCAGCGCCCACCACATACAGCGGGGCGAAACCGTTGTCGACGTCCACACCCGTCTTGGCCCAATCCGTCCCCCGGTACTTCGCGGGTACGTCAGCCGCCCGCTGCGGCAAGTCCCGGATGTGGCCCACCGAGGAATGCACTGAGTATTCCTTGCCCAGGTAGCTCGCGATGATGCGCGCCTTGGCAGGGGATTCGACGATGACCAGCCGCCGCTGGGTCGTAGTGTCCTGCGCAGGCACGATTCAGCCTCTTCCTGGTTGCGTGAGATCTGGCAATGGTTGGCAGTGTGGGGGCATCCGGGGGCGGAGTGTCAAGTCCGATGACCCGACCGTCCTGTTCGGCGCTTCCCGCAGCATGGTGCCACATGTTGTCCCGATGCCGACACGACTCGGCCCCCGCCCGTTCCTGGGCGGGGGCCGAGTCGGTGCTCAACCTTGGCTAGGCGGAGGTGGCCTCCGACTTGGCCTCGGTGTCGGCATCGCCCACTGCGATGGGACGCCTCTTGCTGATGACAACCGCCACAACAACGATGGCCAACGCACCCAGAGAGATCGCCCAGCGCAACACATCGTTGCCCTCCAGCGTGACGCTCACGACCGCGGGCGCCGCCAGCAGCGCGACCAGGTTCATGACCTTGATCAGCGGGTTGATCGCCGGGCCGGCGGTGTCCTTGAAGGGATCCCCCACAGTGTCGCCGATGACGGTGGCTTCATGGGCCTCGGAGCCCTTGCCGCCGTAGTGGCCGTCCTCGACGAACTTCTTGGCGTTGTCCCAGGCGCCGCCGGAGTTGGCCAGGAACACGGCCATCAGGGTTCCGGTGGCGATCGTGCCCGCCAGGTAGGCGCCCAAGGCACCCACACCGAGGCCGAAGCCGACCGCGATGGGAGTGAGCACCGCCAACAGACCCGGTGTGATCAACTCGCGCAGCGAGTCGCGGGTGACGATGTCGACAACCTTCGCGTATTCCGGCTTGGACGTGCCCGCCATGATCCCCGGATCGTCGCGGAACTGCCGCCGGACCTCGAAGATCACCGCGCCGGCGGCACGGGACACGGCGTTGATCGCCAGCCCGGAGAACAGGAACACCACCGAGGCGCCGATGATCAGTCCGACGAGGTTGGCCGGGTTGGCCACGTCCAGGACGCCGCCGTACTGGAAGAGTTCCTCCTGCGTGAGGTTCTCGATGAGTCCCCGCGTAGCCTCGTCCGCGCCCTCGGCAACGCTGCGGGCCGCAGTCGACACCGCATCCCGGAACGCCCCGAACAACGCCGTTGCGGCGAGCACGGCGGTTGCGATCGCGATGCCCTTGGTGATGGCCTTGGTCGAGTTGCCGACCGCATCCAGGCTGGTGAGGATCTGGGCTCCCTTGCCCTCGACGTCCCCTGACATCTCCGCGATGCCCTGGGCGTTGTCGGACACGGGGCCGAAGGTGTCCATGGACACGATGACCCCCACCGTGGTGAGCAGGCCGGTACCCGCCAAGGCGACGGCGAACAGCGACAGGATCACCGAGCCGCCACCCAGCAGGAACGCGCCGTAGACGGCCGCCGCGATGAGCAGCGCGGAGTAGACCGCCGATTCCAGACCCAGCGAGATCCCGGACAGGATCACGGTGGCCGGGCCGGTCAGCGACGTCTTGGAGACGTCGTCCACTGGGCGGCGCTCCGTCTCGGTGAAGTAGGCGGTCAACTGCTGGATCGCCGCGGCGAGCACGATTCCGATCAGAACCGCTCCGATGGCCAGGTACCGCGGGTTGAACGTCTCGGCCGACAACAGACCCAGGGATCCCACCTGAAGGCCTTGGAACTCGACCATCGTCGCAGGCAGGAAGTAGAACGTTGCCGCGACGACCAGAACTGCCGAGATCGCGGCCGAGATGAAGAAGCCCCGGTTGATGGCCGCCATCCCCGACCGGTCGTTGGCACGCGGAGAGACGGCGAAGATGCCGATCACGGCGGTGACAACACCGATGGCCGGTACGACCAACGGGTAGACCAGGCCGAGATCGCCGAAGGCGGCCTTGCCCAGGATCAGCGCCGCGACCAGCGTCACCGCGTAGGACTCGAACAGGTCCGCGGCCATGCCGGCGCAGTCGCCGACGTTGTCGCCCACGTTGTCGGCGATGGTGGCGGCGTTGCGGGGGTCGTCCTCCGGGATTCCCTGCTCGACCTTGCCGACGAGGTCGGCGCCCACGTCGGCGGCCTTGGTGAAGATACCGCCGCCGACACGCATGAACATCGCCAGCAGCGCCGCGCCGAAGCCGAAGCCTTCCAGCACCTTGGGTGCCTCGCCCTGGTACACGAGCACCACGATGGCGGCACCCAGCAGTCCCAGTCCGACCGTGAACATGCCAGCCACACCACCGGTGCGGAAAGCGATCCTCATGGCACCGTGCTCGTTCTCCTCCCGGGCGGCGGCCGCCACTCGCACGTTGCCGCGCACGGCCAGCCACATACCCATGTAGCCGGTGACTGCCGAGAAGACGGCACCGACGAGGAAGAAGATGCTGCGCCCGATCCGCTCGCCGTTGGTGTCGGCGGGGAGCAGGAAGAGGACGAAGAAGACGATGACGGCGAAGACCGCCAATGTCCGGAACTGCCGGCTGAGGAAAGCCGCGGCCCCCTCTTGCACTGCGGCGGCGATGCTCTGCATGTTTGGTGTGCCCTCATCGGCGGCGAGCACCTCGCGGACCAACAGCCCTGCCACGCCGAGAGCCATGACGGCGATGACCGCCACGACTCCTACGGTGACGAGGTTGGTACCGGTGAGCTCAACCGCCCCAAGCGCGGCGAGATTCTGCACGGATTCAACTCCTTGTCAGCTGCGCCGCCCTACGCTGGGCCGCGCCGATTGGTGATGAGCGCGAACTCCACCGGAAGGACCGGTCCACCACCCACCCCAGGGGAAGACATAGGAGCCCGCGGGAAGCGAGTGTACGTGACACCGCGACGCACCCCGGCCGCGGGGATCCCGATGTCCACGGCACTGTGGCGCAAGGCCCTCCTCGGCCGGACTCCTCCCACAGTGCCGCCGGCCGGTCCTCGCATCACTTCGCGGCGACTCCGGTGGACCATCTCAGGCCGATGGCCCGACCGCTACCCGCCGGGTTCGGCCGCACTGTGCATTCCTCGCACAACGCGCGGATCAGCGGCAGCGACAACTCCTCGGGCCCGCCGTCCGCCACGCCGTCCCCAATCCCATCCGAGACCGTGACCGTGAAGTCCGCTCCGTCGTCAGCCATGGCCAACTCGACCTCGGCCGGCCCACCGGCCACGACGGCACGTTGAACGGACAGGGCGACGGCTTCGGCAACCGCGAGGCGCACATCATCGAGGATGTCCGCACGCACACCGGCCCGACGGGCAGCGCTGCCCGCCACCAGCCGCGCGGTACGGGCATGGTCCGAAATAGCGGGGATCACCAGTCGGACGACCGGCATCAGTCCGTGTCCTCGTCGTCGAGAGCAGATGTCAGGGACATGGCACTGTCCAGTCCCGTGATGGTGAAGACCTTGACGATCTTGTCGTCGTCTGCGACGACCTTCAGATCGCCACCAGCCTCCCGAACCCACTTGAGCCCCTTGACCATGACGCCGAGACCGGTAGAGTCCAGGAAGTCCAGCTCGGTCAGATCCAGCACCAGGTCGGAGCTTCCCGCTGCGACGAGGTCCGCGAGCTTGCGCTCCAGCCCACCCGCCGAGTGGACGTCCAACTCTCCCGTGACCGCCAAGATTGTGCGGCCCCCAACCTCGCGTGCGTTGATGGACAGATCCACGTGAGCTCCTCAACCGGGCGGACGTGCGCTTGCGGACGCTCGTGCGTCCACTCGCCTACGGTATCGGCAAGGTCGGACCTGCGGCGCACAATGGCAGCTACAGGGTCGATCCACTCGGCGGCCCGTGTCCGGGACCGACGGCAGGAGGGGCGATGGCCGACCGTAGCGGGACCCTGGCGGTGCCGGCAGGGGAGAAGTCGCCGCTCGACGCTCCCGACCTTTCCCAGCTCACGGGCAGCGCGCTCGACGGTGAGACCACCGTCATCCGTATCCCGGAACGCCCCGGCGCCACCCGGCCCTGGCCGTCCTGGAGCGACCCCGCGCTGGTCGCCAGGATGCGGGACCGGGGAATCGCCCAGCCGTGGCTGCACCAGGCCGAGGCAGCACAGTTGGCCCGCAGCGGCCGCCACGTGGTCATCGCCACGGGTACGGCCAGCGGGAAGTCCCTGGCCTACTGGCTTCCGGCGCTGACCCGGATCCGCGAAACCGACGCCACCGTCTTGTACTGCACACCGACCAAGGCGTTGGCCCAGGACCAGCTCGCGCGCATCGCGGAACTGGGCCTGGGCGACGTCGAAGCGGCATGCTACGACGGGGACACACCGCGCGACGCCAGGCCCTGGATCCGGCGCAACGCCAACTACGTGCTGACCAACCCAGACATGCTCCATCGGGGCATCCTGCCGGACCACGGGCGCTGGGCCTCCTTCCTGCGCCGGCTGGCGTTCGTGGTCTTGGACGAGGGCCACACCTACCGCGGCATCTTCGGATCGCACATGGCCGCGATCATGCGGCGGCTGCGCCGCTTGGCGGCGGCCGCCGGAGCCAACCCCACGTTCATCATCACCAGCGCCACCCTGTCGCAGCCGGACGTCAGCGCCGCCGCACTGATCGGGGCACCAGTGGCGGCAGTGGCAGAGGACACCTCCCGCCGCGGGCCGGTGACGATCCTGCTGCACGACGCGGACCCCGATTCCGGCGGCGCCTTCGGCGCGGTGGCCGACGTATTGGGCGCTTGGACGTCCGCTGGCGTCCAGTCCCTGGGTTTCATCCGGTCGCGCTCGGGTGCGGAATCCCTGGCCGCCGTCGTCGCCGACCGGCTCCCACCGAGCGCAGCAGACCAGGTCGCCCCATACCGTGGCGGGCTGCTTCCAGAGGAGCGGCGCGGGATCGAGAAGCGCCTGCGAGACGGTCGATTGCGCTGCGTCGCCACGACCAACGCGCTGGAACTCGGGGTCGATGTCTCCGGCCTCGACGCCGTGGCGGTATGCGGCTGGCCGGGCACGAGGGCCTCTTTCCTGCAGCAGATCGGCCGGGCCGGTCGAGGCGATGCGCCCGCTGTGGCGTTCCTGGCCGCCCAGCAGGACCCGCTGGACCAGTTCTACGTCCGCCACCCGGACCGGATCTTGGCTGACGGCGTGGAAGCCACCGTGTTCGACCCCAGCAACCCCTACGTCCTGATCCCACACCTGGCCGCCGCCATCAGCGAGCGGCCCATGACAACCGAGGAGGCTTGTGCGGCGTTCGGCCCCCACGCCGAGCAGGGGCTGACGGCGTTGGCGCACAAAGGTGTCGTCAGGCTGCGGGGCGAGCGCTGGTTCTGGGTGGCGCGCAACCGTGCCAGCGATCTGACCGACCTGAGGCATATGGGAGCGACGGTGACGATCATCGAGGCGGGCACCGCCCGGGTTCTCGGCACCGTCGACGGCGGCGCGGCACCGGCGCAGGTGCACGAGGGCGCGGTCTACGTCCACCTGGGCCACGTGCATGTAGTCGAATCGCTGGATCTGCACGATGCGGTGGCTGTGGTCCGCCGCACGGATCCCGGCTACACCACGGTCGCTGCGTCGGTCAGCGACCTGAGAGTGCTCCAGCGCACCGAATCCCGCCCGTCCGGTTCAGGCACCATGTCCTTCGGCGATGTCGAGGTGGGCAGCCAGGTGGTGTCGTACCTGCGCCGTCGGGCCGGGACCGGGGAGGTGATCGACTCGGTGGGGCTTGATCTGCCGCGCCAGGAACTACGCACCAGGGCGGTGTGGTGGCAGCTTGGTGACCCGGCCGCATGGGGAATCCCGCCGCAGGACATCGCCGGCGCCGCCCATGCCGCCGAACACGCCGCGATCGGAGTGCTCCCGGCGCTGGCCACCTGTGACCGATGGGACATCGGCGGGCTGTCCACGCAGTTCCATCCGGACACCGGGGAACTGAGCGTCTTCGTCTACGACGGCCACCCTGGGGGTGCCGGTTTCGCGCGGCGCGGCTACGACGAGTCGGCCCGCTGGCTTTCGGCGACCCGCGAGGTTGTGGCCACCTGCCCCTGCGCCGAGGGCTGCCCCAGTTGCATCCAGTCCCCCAAGTGCGGCAACGGCAACAACCCGCTGAGCAAGGACGGGGCCGTACTGCTGCTCTCGGCAATGATCCCTGACTGAATCCCTGTCCGACAGGCGGCTGCGTGGCCATGCACTTCGCCGACTCACGGCGGCGGCGCGGCGACGGAGTCCAGCTGCATCTGGGCCGCAGCTGTTCCCCGGACACTGCGGTGGCCGCTGAAAGACTCCAGCCCGCGGGGCAGCCCCAACAGAACCTCGACGCGGACAACCGAACCGCGAACATCGCAGGAGGACAGCTCTGCCTCGTTCGCGGTCGCGGTCCGCGCCGCGGCCTCGCAGGGACCGTCCGGATCCAGCAGCGCGGCTGTACCGGCCAGTGCGACCATGTCGGCCACCCCGTCGGCCCTGGTGTGCGCCAACGAACCAGCCACGAGGGCGCCGGCCGCCGCGGCGGCGGCGCACACCACTGCGGCGCCAAGGAGCAGCAGCAGCCCGGCGGAACCATGTTCCCGATTCATCCCCGCCGCTCCGGGACGGTGACAAGCGTGGCGGTCAAGTGGGCTCCCAATCCCTGCAGGGCCGGCACCGGCGCCGCAAGGTGATAGCGGCCCGTCACGAGAAGGTCACCGGTGTGTCCATCGGCGGTGAGGCGCACCCCGGGCAGAACGCCTTCGGCGCTCGCGGCTGCCGCGGCCAGCGACTCACCCCGTGCCAACTCCCGGGCCGCGGACCTCGTGGCGTCATCGAGCTGGGCCTGCACCTGCCCCAGGCGCAGCAGCCATGCGCAGAACAGGCAGACCAACATGACTGCGGGGAGGGCGAAGGCCAGTTCCAGAGTGACCATCCCACGCTCGCCGGCACGACCCCGGCGTAGTTGGCGCCGTCGGGGGCGGGCCCCAGGGGCGCCGGCGGCGGCCGGCGCTCCCAGGGGCCCGTCGCGAAGCGGACCTCTCATGAGAACAGGAAACTGAATGCCCACTCCATGATCCGTTTGATCAACTCCATCGCCCAGTCGCTGGTGAGCAGTTTGATCAGGACCCCGCCGAGACCGGCGACCGCCACGGTCCCCACCGCGTACTCCGCTGTGGTCAGCCCCTCGTCCTCCCGGACCAGCCTGGTTGTTGCCTCTCTCATCGGCATTCCTCTCTGAATGGTTGATGCCGGCCGTGTGGCCTGCCCCCAGCCTGTGACCGGCAAGCCACCAGCGGGGGGCGGGACAATCGGATGTGGACGGCGGAGACCGCGACAGAGCTGTGGGTCAGTAGCCGAGCCCGCCGGCGAGGGCGGCAACGATGGGAACCACACCGAGGAGGAAGAACGACGGCAGGAAGCACACGGCGAGCGGCAGAACGGCCCGTACGGCCGCGGCGCGGGCGGCGGCTTGCGCCCGGGAGAAGAAATCACGGCGGGCATCGGCCGCGAGTCGTTCCAGTTCTGCGGCCACGCCGGCCCCCGTGTCGCTGCGTCGAGCCATCACCGTTGCCAACGCGGCAAGCTGCGGGTCTGCGCGTGGTTCCCGCCACGCCTCGGCGGCGTCCGCCCCAAGGCCGCGCAGGCGGGCCACTGTGCCGAGCGTGGCGCCGAGCGGCTCTGGGGTTGCGTCAGCGGCCAGCCGCAGCGCCTCCTGGTCGGTGCAGCCGGCTCGGATCAGAGCGGCGAGCAGGTGCAGGGCATCGGGCAGCGTTCGAGCCAGCGCCAAGCGGCTGTCCGCCGCCGCGGCGACGCTCGGGGGGACGAAGCGCCAAACAGCCGCAGCCACCGCTGCCGCCAGCAGCAGGGACCATGGCAGCGGCAACAGGGCCACACACAGGGCCGCGGCTCCTGCCGCGGACACCCGGTTGAGTCCGACCGCCGGGACACGCCGGCTGCCACGCTGCCGCCGGGCGGCGGTCGACGGCATCACCACAACTGCGGCGGCGACCAACAGCCACGTCACAGGGACTTCTCCACCGATCGGACCACCGAGCGGATCCACAGGTAGCCCGAGATGTTCATCCCCACGCCAACGCACAAGACGACCAGACCCGCCGGCGTTGTTGTGAGCCATCCGATGGGATCGGCGCCCAGGAGGACGCCCAGCGCCACCCCCACCAGGGGAAGCATGCTCATCATCCTCGCCGTTGCCCGGGGTGCGGCCAGTTCGACGTCCAAGGTCCGGCGGACGTCCTCGGAGCGACGGTGGCTGTCCGCCATGCGCTCCAACACATCCGCGAGCCCCGCGCCGCTGTTGGTGGTGAGGTCCCACACCCCGGCCGCACCGGCCAACAGCGACCGCTCGTCCTCAGCATCGAGTAGCAGCGCTTCGGCGATGTCGGCACCCAGGCGCGCAGCGCGGGCCGCGTGGGGCGCAATGCCGTACTGCCGCGAGCACAGCTGCACCGCCCGGCTCGGATCGCTCCCGGCGCGCAACTCACCCGCAACCCCGAGCAGCCAATCCACGGCCGAGGCGCCCGGATCCCTCGCACGGCGGGGCCGCCATGTCAACAGCCGCTGCCAACGACCCGGTCCCGTCGGCGGTGGCGGCGGGACAACGAGGCAGGCCGCCGCCAGCGCCAGCAGAAGCCCGGTCATGGCGCCGCCCGCTCCAACGACGCCAGCAACCGCCCGGCTACCGGGTGGCGAGGCAGATGCAGCGTCGGGCGGTCCCCGGAGAAGGTCAGCAGCGGGACCACGCGACACCCGCTGTGATCGGACACCGTTGCCCCGATCTGTGCGATCCGCCGGTCTCCAGTGGCGAGCCGGCCTACGTGCAGCACAGCATCGAGCCCCGCGGCCAGCAGGCTGTGCGCCGCGGTCTTGTCCAAGCCCCCGGCAACGGCCAGCGCCTCCACGCGCGCGGGCAGCGCGCGCGGCGAGTTGGCATGAATGGTGCCGGCGCAGCCCTCATGCCCGGTGTTCATCGCGGCCATGAGGTGAACCACCTCCGCGCCGCGCACCTCGCCCACCACTATCCGGTCCGGCCGCATCCGCATCGCCTGACGCAGCAGAAGCGACATGGTGATCCCGCCGACCCCCTCCGCATTGTCGGGGCGACCCTCCAAGCAGACGCAGTGCGGGTGCTCGGGCCGCAGCTCGGCCGATTCCTCGATCACCAACAGCCGCTGATCGGGCGCCACGTCTTCCAACAACGCCCGCAGGACAGTCGTCTTGCCGCTGCCGGTGCCGCCGGTGACCAGGAATGACAGCCGGGCCGCAACCAGTGCGCGCAGCCAGGGCAACCCGGATGCTGACACTGCCCCTGCCCGCTGCAGTTCAGCCAGGCTGAAGCCACGGCGCGCGGGGGTTCGCAGGCAGATCAACGTCCCGGGAGAGGCCAGGGGAGCGAGGACCGCATGCAGCCGAACCCCGTCGGGCAGCCGGGCATCCACGAATGGCTGAGCATCGTCGAGTCGGCGACCGGCCTGGGCCGCAAGCCGTTGCGCCAATCGACGCACGCCCTCTTCTCCCCCGAGCGGGACCCGCACCCGATGCAAGCCGGCGCCCCTGTCCACCCACACCGCACCCGCACCGTTGACCAGCACGTCGGTCACCCCGGGCTCGTCGAGATAGGGCTGCAGCGCCCCGGCGCCGGACAGATCCTGCTCGAGCTGGCGCACCAAGAGATTCATGGTTCGGCGCTCGGCCACCACGCCGAGGTCGGACAGGGCGGCGGAGACGTTCTCCGCAGCCGGATCCATCTGGTGGCGGACCAGCCAACTGCGCACCCGATCGGCGAGGTCCCCCGGTTGACTCCCGGGCATCACGGGCGCAACTCCTGCATGAGTCGCTGGCAGGCCCGGCCGAAGGCGCCCCTGGCCGCCGCTTCGGGCAGGTCCCCGAAGTCCATCGCACCTCGTAGCGAGCGGCTCGTGGGCACCTCGACCAGGCGGTACCCCGACAGCGCCTCGGCAGCGGTGGACATCCGCAGCGGACCGCCCGTGGTACGGATCGCGACGACGGGATCGGCGCCGAGTCGGCCGGACTCCAGAATCGTGGCGGCTGTTGACAGCGAGACCGTGTCCAACGTGCTCAACAGCACACACACCGCGCCCGGCGGCGGCGGGGTGGCGGTGAGGCGGTATCGGGGTAGATCAACAACAACGGTGTCGAAGACCGCTGCCAGGGAGGAGAGGACCGGCTGCCATGACGCCGCGTTGGGGGTGCCGACGGGCGTGGCGAGCCATTCGACGGCGCCGGAGCTGGGAAGCCGTCCCCGCAGCGCCGAACCGGCCACGGGACCCCTGATGCCGGCCAAGTCCTGCCAACGGATCCCCGCTGCCCCGTCCACCCCGGCGGCGATGTCGAGGCCGGCCGCGGCGGGATCGCCATCGACGACGACCGCTGATCCATCGCCGGCGGCCGCCAGGCCCGCCGACAACGTGGTGGCCCCGGCGCCGCCGCGGGAACCGACCACAACTACGGACAGGGCGTGCGGATGCCCGGCCGCCGTGGCAGCCGCCCACCGGAAGAGTTGCACCAGCCACGCCGAACCGGTGGGCAGCACCACCGCGTGCCCGGCTTCCTTGCTCACCGTCCGCCACAGGGCGTCGCTGTCGGCGTCGTACCCGCCCACAACAACGAGCGCGACCCCCTCGCGCCACGCCCGGGTCGGGTGGCGCTGCGGGTCCAGCGCGCCCGAGTCGGCCACCACGATGTCCGCCCCGTCCGCGACGACTGCCGTGCCAGCCTCCACGGCGGCGTCCAGCACCCACTCCCGCAGTCGCGGATCCGCCACCTCCACCTGTACTGCCGTCTGAATGGCCGACATGCCGCTGCTCCGATGGTCCTTGCCCCTGGTTCCGCCAGCGTGCGAGTCGTGATCGCCCGCCGGAACCGGCGGACGGCGGTTGGGGATGGCTGGAGTCGACGGTCGGCTGTGGACCGATCAGCCGACGCGGGCCAAGCCGCGTTCCGCTTCACGGCGGGAGACGGCGGGGAGGTCGGGGTGATCGGCGAGGAATCCGCGCACCGAGACCGGGTCGATCCGCGTCAGATCGCGCAGCGCCCAGCCAACCGCCTTCGCGACGAAGAATCGGCGATCGGCTGCGTGCGGCGCGCACATGGCGATGACGCGGTCGCTGTCGGTCTGCGCGCCGCGACCCCGCTGGTGCTGGATCGACGCCCGCACCAACCAGGGGTCGTCACTGCGGTTCCAGTCCCACATCACCGCCACAAGTTCCGGGTGGCGCGCAACGAGGGGGTTGATGACGGCAGACCCGAACATATCCACGGTGTCCCACCAGGGGCGCAGGACGACGAGTTCTCGGATCGGCTCGGCGAGCGCCGAGGGGTCGATCGAGGGCAGGTGGCGGCCCAGCAGTTCGATCGCCGCATAGTGGTATTCCCGCTCGGCCAGCCCCGCAAGTGCCGCCGCCGCCCGCAGCACCTGCTCCGGCGCGGGGGTGGTGAGGCCCTCCCACGCGGCGCGTTGCGCCCGACGCCGGGCGGGTGTGCTGATCCCGAGATAGGGCGCGACCTGCTTCATGTACGCCGCCATCGCGGGGGCGCGCTGCGGATCGGCCAGCGGTTCGAAGCTGTCCCGGGTGCGTTGGACCGCCTCTTGCCACCATTGCACCCGCCCATGATGCCCGGGGATTACGACAATCGCGCCCCGGCGGCCCGCTTAAACTGTCGGCGTGGCAGTGGGCGTGGGTGATTCGGGCGAACCGGGCACCGCCGCCCCGGCGGGCGCAACGGCAGGACCCGGCGCAGCGGCATTCTTCGACCTGGACAAGACTGTCCTGGCGAAGTCGAGTTCGCTTGCTTTCGCGCGGAAGTTCTACGAGACGGGCCTCATCAACCGCGCTGACGCCTTGCGCGCTGCCTGCGCGCAGTTCGTCTACATGGTGTCCGGAGCCGATCATGATCAGATGGAGCAGATGCGGCTGCACGTGTCGCAACTCATCGTGGGGTGGCCCGTCGATGACGTCCACCGAGTAGTCAGCGAAGGCCTGCACGAGATCGTGCACCCGCTGATCTACGAAGAGGCCCAGGGGCTGTTGGCCGAGCATCGGTCGGCGGGGCGGGAGACGGTGATCATCTCGTCGTCGGGTGTGGAGGTCGTTGAGCCGATAGGCAAGATGCTGGGCGCGGATCTCACCATCGCGACGCGGATGGCCACCGCCCATGGCCGCTACACCGGTGAGATCGCCTTCTACTCCTACGGATCCACCAAGGCCGATGCGATGCGGGAACTCGCCGCGGAACGCGGCTACTCGCTGAGCGACTGCTACGCGTACACCGATTCCCACACCGATCTGCCCATGCTTGAGGCCGTCGGGCACCCCGTGGCGACAAATCCCGACACCCGACTGCGCCGGACCGCGCGGGAGCGCGGCTGGCCGGTGCTCGACTTCGCCAAACCGGAGGCCCTGCGGTCTTCGTCCATCCCCCCGCCCGCCAGGGCCGCCGCCGTGGCCCTCGGGGGCGCAGTCGCACTCGGTATCGCGAAGTTCTCCACCCGCTCGTCGAACCGGGGTTGACCGGCCCGCGGACACCCACAACGTTGCGCCGAACAGGTGAACGCCCAGCCCTCCGTTCAGCAAACCCTCCCCGGAATCCGGACTAATGCTGTATGGGCTTGTTCGACCGCGTGCTGCGTGGCGTCGCCGTCACGACGGCTGTGCTCGTCGTGGTGCTGGCGGCGATGAACTCCCAACTCCCCCTGAACTTCAGTTCGCCCAGCAGGACCGAACCCGCCGGGGACCAGGAACAACCGCTGCGGCGCGAGGCCGCGGCGGCTCCCAGCCGCGCATACGCCTGGCTGCTGTCCAGCCCGGATCACACCTACCCGGCGCGATGGTGCGCGGGGACGATCGGGTACCACATCGACACGACCATGCTCAGCGGCAGCGGCTTGGACCCCGGTCAGGAGATCACCCGATGGCAACGGGTCTTCACGGAATGGAGCCGCGCGTCTCAGGGCCGGTACACGTTCGCCTATCGCGGGGAGCGGCAGTTCACCATGGACTCCGACGGCGAGCCGGACGTCAACTCCGTCGAGCCCCGGACCATCGGCATCACCTACGTCCACGGCGAGTCGGGTGAGGAGCCGGGTGCGTACCGCTCGGCGGCTGTGCGCGGGCGCACTGCCGGCAACGGCGGACTGCAAGTCACGTCGTCAGGAGCCTCCGACGCCGGGGCACTGCTCGGCGACCGCGGCTTTGTGCTCATCGACGTCGACGACGCCGCGCAGCTTCCGGCGGACGGGCTCCGGCGCACCCTGTACCAGCACGAGTCGGGCCACGCCCTGGGATTGGGCCACGTGGACGACGAGGGGGCGCTCATGAACGGGACCCTGAGCACCGCCCGAGAGGCTATCGGCCGCGGGGACCAGCAGGGGCTGTCGGCCTTGTTGCGGATGCCCTGCTCCGAATGATCCGCCATCGGCGCAACGGTACGATTCAGGGCACGTCAGCGATTGGGGCCCAGGATGGACCGACCGGTGTTCATCATCGGCGTGCCCAGATCGGGGACAACGCTGCTTCGCTACATGATCAACAGCAGCGAGGCCGTCTACGTCCCCGGCGAATCGCATTTCATCCCCCGATTCTTCGGCCGCAACCCCCGCGGCAGCCTGTCCCGCGACGATGTCGACCGGATCACCCGGGCGATGCGAGACGACTACCCGCTGTTCCTGCGCAAATGGCAGGGCCCGGAACTGACGGGGGAATGGCTGTGGCGCCACATGGCGGAACCGACGCCGTCAGCACTGCTAGACGCCGTCTACTCCGAGTATGCGCGCCAGCGCGGCGCCTGCCGCTGGGGCGACAAGACCCCCATCTACACCAACCACATGCTGCTGATCGACGAGTTGTTCCCCGATGCACAGTTTGTGCATCTCGTGCGCGACGCCCGTGATGTCGCACTGTCCACAGATGAGAAATGGGGCGATCGCACCCATGTGGACATCTACTACGCGGCGATCAACTGGAGCCAACGCACCCGAAACGTCGAGGTGGCGGCCCATCTGCTGGGCGAATCCCGTGTCCACACGCTCCGCTTCGAGGATCTGGTGGCGGATCCGCCGGCGGAACTGCAGCGCATCTGCCGTTTCTTGGCCATCGACTACGACCAGCGGATGGCCCAACCGCACCTGCTGGGCCGCAAGGAACTGCGCCGCAAGTCCTTCAGCGCCAAAGTGCGAACCCCGCCCGATGCCAGCAACCAGTCCAAGTGGAAGGGCGCGATGCCGACCCGCGACATCCGCCTGGTGCAAGAGGTGGCGGGGGACGTGCTGCGCCGCTACGGGTACGAGCTGGCGGATCTGGGACCCCCGAGCAAGACCGACCGCCTTCGCCTCCGGGCGTTGGCCGCCAAGTACGCCACGCTGCAAAGCGGTCGCCGCGTGCTGCAGTCCACCGGGTTGAAACACCCGAACTGACTCCCATGCAGCAGGCCGATCCCCTGCTTCGGCGGACTGCGGGTTCAGCCGTCGTCGGGCAACCGGTCCACCTCGGCGGCGGCCGCACGGGCTCCACCCGCGACCATCCGGCTGTGGACCACGAGCCACTGCGCCACTCCTTGCGGTTCGCCGCCGGCGTAGCCGCGCAGCGCGGCCACATATTTGGGACGGCCCAGCATTCGCAGCCCCGCCTCGGGGAAGGACCAGTTGTCCGGGTCCAGGCCGCGGGCCCGCAGCAGCACGCGAGTCATCGCGCGAGCGACGACCCCCGACCCCCAGGCGAAGGGCTGCAGGGTGGCCAGTTCCGCGTGGACGACCCCAGCCACAACGACTGCGGGCGCCGCCGTCGGCACGACCAGAAGCTCGGCCAAGCCCTGCAGCCGAGGGCCGAGTTCGGCCGGGGACGCTGCCCCGCCCAGACGCAGCGGATCATCGGGGCCGTCCCCGGATCGCGGCCGGCCCAACTGCTCCACGGCCACCGACCCGATGGCCAGGACGGAGTGCATCCTTGCCAGGGCCTGCAGCGGGGCGGTCTCGACGAGCTCGGCCGCCGTCGGGATCTCCGCGTACATGGCCAATGTCCGCAGGGCGACACGGCCCATGGCGGAATCCTCCACGGCCCCGCCGCGCAGGGAGTCCAACAGCACTTCTGCGCCGTCGAAAGCAGCGTTGGCCCAGGCCCCGACCACGGCCGACTCCGCGGCCAGCGCCTTTCCCCGTCGGCGGACTGTACGATCCCACAGCAGCTTGTCCACCGCGGCTCGAGCCTCCTCAGCGGCTTCCGGCACATCGGGAAGGCGGGAGAGCACGGCCAGGGGATCTGCAGGCACCGGTACACCGTAGCGGGACATCCGCGGACGGATCACAACGCCAAGGGCGGTGCCGGGTACGCCCGCGGCCGCCACCCTCAGCAACCGCAGGGCCGCAGCGCCGTCGATCAGCCCGCCGGCCCCGGATCGCCGCGCCGCGAGTGGAAGGATGGCAGGAGGCGGGCTGTCCCCCGCGGAACGAGGAAGCAGGTACCGCGATGGCGTCAGAACAGAATCCGGCACCCGACCCTGACCCCGCCCGCGGCGCGCAACCGGACAAGGGCTACCCACCCCCGAGCCAGGGCTATCCGCCCCCGGGCTACCCGCCTGCCGGATACGGCGCCTATCCGCCCGGCTACTACCCGCAACCCACCAGCGGCAAGCGGGTGACCGCAGGGGTGCTCGGAATCCTGCTCGGCTCCTGGGGTGTACACCGCTTCTACCTCAACGACGTCGGTGGCGGGATCCTGCGTATCTTGATCACGCTGTTCACTTGCGGGGTCGGCGGTGTGATCGGACTGATCGAAGGCATCATCTACCTCACCAAGACCGATCCGGAGTTCGACCAGATCTACCTGGTAGAGCGCCGGGAATGGTTCTGAGACCCAACGGGGTCGCGCGTAGACTGAAGGCGTACGTGGAGGTGAGTTCCATGTCACTCACAGTCACAAAGTCCACTGCGAATCCATCCGAATCCCGCTACGACGAACTGATCTCCCCCCTGCGGGCTGGCGTCTCCACCTGGCGCGACACCACCATCGAAGAGAAGATCCGCATGCTGCGGCAAGCGCGCCGCCGCCTGGCGGAAGAGGCGCCCGCCATCATCGCCTCAGCGGCAGCGGCGCAGGACGTTCCGGTGGACAGCCGCTACTTGGGCGGTCTGCACCTCAGCATCGCGCCGCTTCCCATCTTGATGCGTGCCTACGAGGATGCGCTGCGGCGGCTGAAATCCCATGATTCGACCCTCCCGAAGCGGGCGGTCACGACCACTGCCAGCGGGCGGGTCTTGGTCGACGTGTTCCCCCGCACCGCAGCCGACCGGATTCTGTACAGCGCATGGGGGTACCGGGCACGGGTGCTCATGCAGCCCGGCACTGGTGCAGCTGATGTGTTGAATCCTGCCGCTGATGCCTACCGCCGCGGTGGCGGTCCGTCTGGCGGAGTCGCCCTCGCGCTGGGACCGGGGAACACTGCAGCGGGGCCGGCAACGGACATCGTCGACCTGCTTGTGGGCCGCGGCT
>JAQAZZ010000250.1:0-3162 GCA_032127075.1 Micrococcales bacterium
CTGTCGTGCTCGGGGTCGTTCTGCTCGGCCCCAAGCTCTCCGGCGGACCCAAGCCGCCCAGTGATTTTGTCGGCGAGGGCAAAGAGGACATCGTCATCGAGGTCAACCCGGGGGACTCGGGATCGGTGATCGCCCAGAACCTGGTGGACTCCGACGTAATCGCAGATGTCGGGGTCTTCATCTCCGCTGCTTCTGGCAATGCCGCGTTGGCCGCGATCCAGCCTGGTTTCTACCAGTTGCGAACCGAAATCCCGGCCGCCACCGCCGTGCAGAAGTTAACCGATCCGGGTTCCCGGGTCGGCAAACTCGTCATCCCGGAGGGCAAGCAACTTGATGACATCATGGTCATCGGCAGCGATACGGTTTCCAAGGGGATCTTCACGTTGATTTCCGAAGCCAGTTGCGTCGATCTGAACGGCACCCGGAAATGCGTTGCTGCGCAGGATCTCAATGCGGCGGCCGAGGAAGGGCCGCTGTCGTCGCTGAACGTTCCGGATTGGGCCACCGAGGGCGCCGGGGTGATGGGGCAGAGTCACCGGCGTCTCGAGGGGCTGATCGCTCCCGGAACCTGGAACATCGACCCCTCCGCCGCACCCAAGCAGATTCTTTCCAACCTCGTGGCGGAGAGCAGTGCGCACTACGTCAAGGGTGGCCTATTGGAAGCGGCCACGACGCTCAACATGTCTCCCTACGAGGTACTGATCGTGGGCTCGCTGGTGCAGAAAGAAGCTCAGCCTGTTGACTTCGCCAAGGTCGCCCGCGTCATTTACAACCGGCTGGCCAGCGATTACGACCGACTGGAGTTCGACTCCACCGTCAACTACCCGCTGGCTCGCCAGGAAGTGGCCACCACCGACGAGGACCGCGCGACCGAGACGCCGTGGAACACCTACGCCATGCCTGGCCTGCCGGCCACCCCGATCTGCTCGCCGGGTGATGAGGCGTTGGCGGCAGCCGAACGCCCGGAACCGGGGGATTGGCTGTACTTCGTCACCATCAGTACCGACGGCACCACGCTCTTCACGGCCGACTATCAGGAGCATCTGGCGAACCGCGAACTGGCGCTGAACAGTGGGGTGCTCGATTCCGGTCGGTGAAAACAGCGAACAGCCCATCCCCGCCGAGCCGGTACCGGCTCGGCGCGCGGCCGTCCTGGGTTCTCCGGTCGCGCATTCCCGCTCCCCGCAGTTGCATCTTGCCGCCTACCGGGCGCTGGGCTTGGCCGACTGGACCTATGACCGCATTGAGTGCTCGGCTGATCAATTGCCCTCAGTGGTAAGCGCTTTCGGCCCGGAGTGGGTCGGCGTGTCGGTGACCATGCCCGGAAAGTTCGCCGCATTGCGCTTCGCCACCGAACGAACCGAACGTGCGGAGTTGGTCGGCTCCGCGAACACCCTGGTGCGTGTCCCGAGCGGCTGGCGCGCCGACAACACCGACATCGACGGGGTGGCCGGCGCCCTGGGCAACCGTGATGATCTGCGTCGGGCGATCATTCTCGGCTCGGGCGGAACTGCACCTTCGGCGGTCGTCGCACTGGCTGGACTGGGCGTCACCGAGATCACCGTGGCGGCCCGCAGCGGCCAAAAAGCCGCCAGGCTGCTTGAGCTCGGATCCGCCCTGGGAGTCGACACCGGCTTCGGTGACCTCGCCGATCCCGGACTCTCCGCGGCGATCGGGCGGGCCGAGGTCCTGGTCAGCACAATCCCGGCCGACGCCGCCGCAGGATATGCATCGAGGTTCGCGGCCGTGCCATTGCTGCTGGACGCGATCTACGAGCCGTGGCCCACCCCTCTGGCGCAGGTGATCGGCGATTCCGGCGGCCACGTCGTCGGCGGCCTGCAGATGTTGTTGCATCAGGCATTCAGTCAGGTCGAACAATTCACAGGCCGACCGGCACCGCGGCAGCAGATGGCGGCGGTCCTGGGTTAGCGTCGCCGACATGGGTGGCGTAGGGCTGCTGGGTTGCGGCACCGTCCTCGGATGGGCGGCGGCGTTGGTCGTGATGGACCTGCGGCACCGCCGATTGCCCAACCTGCTGACGCTGCCCGGCGCTGTGGCGATCCTTGCCGGTGCGGGTGCGGCCGGCCTCGGAGTGTCCGCGCTACTGGGCGGATTGGCCCTCAGCGGGCTTTACCTGCTGGTCCATCTGGCCGATCCCGGTGGACTGGGTGCCGGTGACGTCAAGTTGGCGTTGGCTCTGGGTGCACTGACCGGTGCCTTCGGGTTTCCGGTGTGGGTCATCGGCGCAGTTGGCGCCCCCGTGTTGACCGCCACTGCGGGCGGACTTGCGGTGCTGCGCCGGCGGAACACACTGGTGCCGCACGGCCCGTCGATGTGTATCGCGAGTCTGGCCGCGACCGGGCTGGCAGTCTTCTGAGTCCGCCCGGCGGCGGCAGTCGGCCTCGTGCGGACCGTCGTATTGGGTACCGCGTCCCCGACATGGGAAGATGTTCCCGTGTTGCGATGGACCACTGCTGGTGAATCTCACGGCCGCGCCTTGGTGGCGGTGGTCGAGGGCATGGTCGCGGGGGTACGGATCAGCTCTGCCGATATCGCCGGTCAGCTGGCCCGCCGACGGCTTGGCTATGGCCGTGGCGCTCGGATGAAGTTCGAGCAGGACGAGGTCACCGTGCTGGCCGGGGTGCGCCACGGAAGCACGCTGGGCGGGCCGATCGCGATCGAGATCGGCAACTCTGAGTGGCCTAAGTGGGAGATGGTGATGGCCGCGGACCCGGTTGACGCCGCGGTGCTGGATTCCGCGGGCGGAGCCCGCAACGCACCATTGACCAGACCGCGCCCCGGCCACGCCGACTATGCGGGCATGCTCAAGTACGGGTTCGACGATGCGCGTCCGGTGCTCGAACGCGCCAGCGCCCGGGAGACCGCCGCGCGGGTCGCTGCCGGAACCATCGCCCGCGCATTTCTGCAGCAGGTACTCGGTGTCGACGTGGTGTCGCATGTGGTCTCGATCGGCGCGTCGGTGCCCTACGACGGCCCGCCGCCGACGTTCGCGGATCTTCCCGGCATCGATGAGAGCCCGGTGCGTGCGTTCGGTAAGGCGGCCGAGGAGGCCATGATTGCCGAGATCGAGGCGGCTAAGCGCGACGGCGACACCCTTGGCGGCGTGGTGGAGGTCGTCGTGCACTCTCTTCCGGTTGGGCT
>JAQAZZ010000251.1:0-13753 GCA_032127075.1 Micrococcales bacterium
CCGGGGGAGGTCGGTGGGTAGCGTGCCCCAAGGGGGTTGTGGCGGGACGGCTCGTCATTCCGGTTGAGCGATGCCGGAGCAGAGGCACGGGCGGCGGCGGATGGTCGCACCGCCCGGGAAGGGACGGCCATCGTGTCGACAAGGGGCAAGGCCGCAGTGGCCATCGCCGTATCCGGGATGGTTGGCGGCCTGTTGGTGGCAGCGCCGGCGAGCGCGGGTGCCAGATGGTCGGACCCGCAGCAGGTCGATTCCCGGTACGGCTGGCAGGTGTCGCTGTCCGACGACGGTGAGACGGCGGCCTGGATCAGAACAGTGAATTTCCGGCAGTGGGGCCCGGTCCGCACGGCACGATACCGGGGCGAGAAGAAGGACTGGTCGCGATCCAAGCAGATCAGCGGATCGGCGGAGACAGAGGAAGTGGTTCTCAGCGGTGACGGCAGAAGCCTCCTCATCAAGGCGCCCACCTCGTATTCGGTGACGACGAGGAAGTCCGGCAACCGGTGGTCGGCGCTGGAGACCGTAGCCGAGGCGAAGCAGCTCGGCGGGGGTCGTATGTCCGCTGACGGCCGCACGGTTATCTGGGTGGATGAATCAGGGCTGCTCGAGGAGGCTTTTCGGCCGTCGAGGGTCATGTCCCGCACACGATCCGATGGCGGATCCTGGGGTCCGGCGGTGGAGATCGGTGAGTTCTTCGACAGCAGCGACTTCGTCTACGAGGACAACGAGGCCTTGGCGTGGGACGACAACAACATCTTGACGCGCATCGACTTGGCCCGTGACGGCTCGACGGCGGTGTGGATGGACTCTGTGGCGCGGTTCGTCGGCTCCGAGCGCGCAGCGGACGGAACCTGGGCCCCGCCGAAGGTCATCCAGACATTCGCCGCCGATGTGGTCGTCACTCCCATCGTCAGGGATTTGCAGGTGTCGGCGGACGGGTCGAGGGTGATCTGGCGAGGAGCCGACGGCGTGTTGACCACGACGAGAAGGCCAACTGGCTGGGCAGCCGTGCAGCCGGTGACGCGGGGCGGAGTCTCTTCGGTAGCCCTGTCGCCAGATGGCACAGTGGTCGCCTATGGCCTGTACCGGTCCGGCCGGGTCGAGGTCAGGCAACTCAAGTCCGGCAGATGGAGCAAGCCGAAGAAGTTGGGTACGGCCAGGTACCCCCACCTCGTTGTCCGGACCAAGGCGGTTGCGTGGTCAGGTGATGACCTGCGGTCGAGCAGGGTGCGGGTGTCCCTGCAGCGCAAGGGCGAATGGACCAAGCCCACTGCCGTCGCCAAGAAGGCGTACCGTCCGTCATTGTCGGCGAAGGCCGATGTGCTCGCTTGGGCGGACAGGCGGAGCAGGGACATCCTCGGCATCCGCAGATGAGACATTCCGGCGCAGGAGCGTCACTACAGTTCTCTGGAGGACTCTCGGCAAGTCTGCGGGGGGACTCGCGACAACGACACGGTTAGGTTGTACTGATGTGGCGGAACAGCATTGTGGCCGGCTTTGTGGGGTCGGCCTTGGCCGCGGGGCTTGCGGCGGCGCCTGCGAGCGCGGGTGCGAAGTGGTCGGACCCGCAGCAGGTCAGTTCCGACTACGGCCGGCAGGTGGCGGTGTCCGAAGACGGTGAGATGGCAGCTTGGATCAGGATTGCCGGTTCCAGCAGGCGGGGCCCGGTGCTCACCGCTCGGTATCGGGGTGTGAAGAAGGGCTGGTCGAAGCCCGCGCAGATCACCGGGTCGCAGCGGACCAGGGAGCTGGTGCTCGGCGGTGGCGGCACGAGCCTGTTGATCAAAGGTGCCACCTCCTATGGGGTGGCTACGAGGAAGTCCGGCAACCGATGGTCGGCGCCGGAGACGGTCGCCGAAGCAGAACGGCTTGGCGGGGGCCTCATTTCGGCTGATGGCCGCACCGTTGTCTGGGTCGACCAATCGGGTCAGAAAGCCCAGCCGCAGCAAACATCGAAGGTCATGTCCCGTACGAGGACGGCTGGCGGTTCCTGGGGCCCGGCAGCAGAGATCGGCGAGTTCTACGACAGCAGGAGGAACTCCTTCCTGGATATCCTGACGCGCATCGACTTGTCGCAGGACGGCTCGACGGTGGTGTGGATGGATCCCGCAGCCCGCTTTGTCAGTTCCGAACGCCGCACCGACGGATCATGGAGCCCGCCCGCCCTCATCCAGGGCTACCCGGACGATGTACTCGACAAGCAGATCGTCATCGAGCTGCATCTGTCACAGGACGGCTCCCGCGTCGTCTGGCAGTCGCCCAGCGGTGTGCTGACTTCGACGAAGAGTCCGGCGGGTTGGACTCCGGTGGACTATGTCATGCAGGACGAGCCCTCTGCAGTGGCCATGTCGCCCAACGGCAAAGTGATCGCCTACGGGCTGTCCTTGTCCGACACCGTGGCAGTGAAGCGGTTCGTGTCGGGCAAGTGGAGCAAGCAGGAAAGGCTTGGTCCGGCCAAGTTCCCCGTGCTCGTCGTCCGCAACAAGGCGGTGGCGTGGCTGCGGTCGTCCTTCGGTCCCAGCCGGCTGCGCGTATCCCTGCTGCGCAAGGGCGAGTGGACCAAGCCCGTGACCGTCGCAAAGCAGGCGCGACCGCCCGGGCTGTCGTCGAAGGCCGACACGCTCGTCTGGGCGGACAGGAAGTCCGGGGACATCCGCAGCATCAGCCGATGATGGCTGGCCCCTTCCAGTGTCACCCTGCGGCGGGGCAATCGGGGCCCCCTCGTTAGTCTGAGACAGGGCGCGGGAGTCGCCTGCACGATCACCAAGAGGGGAATCGCGAATGTCTCGCAAGGGCAAGGTCACGGTAGTCGGCGCCGGTTTCTATGGGTCCACCACGGCCCAGCGGTTGGCGGAGTACGACATCTTCGACACGGTGGTGCTCACCGATGTCGTGGACGGCAAGGCTGAGGGTTTGGCGCTGGATCTGAACCAGTCCCGCCCGGTCGAGGGCTTCGAGACCCACGTCGTGGGCCAGACCACCGGACGCAGCGGCGAGGGCTATGAGGCGATCCAGGGCTCCGACATCGTCGTGATCACCGCCGGCCTGCCCCGCAAGCCGGGGATGAGCCGGATGGACCTCATCGAGACCAACGCCAAGATCATGCGATCGGTCGCGGAGAACGTCGCCCAGCACGCCCCCGATGCGGTGATCATCAACGTCGCCAACCCGCTGGACGAGATGACCGCTCTGGCGCAGATCGTCACCGGGTTCCCCAAGAACAAGATCATCGGCCAGGCCGGGATGCTGGACACCGCCCGGTTCACCAACAACGTGGCCGAGAAACTCGGCGTGCCCGTGGGCAGCGTGCGAACACTGACCCTCGGCTCCCACGGCGACACCATGGTTCCGGTGCCGTCGGCATGCTCGGTCGACGGCCGGCCGCTCGACGAACTCCTGGGGCACGACGAGATCGAGGAACTGGTCACCCGCACCCGCAATGGCGGTGCGGAGGTGGTGGCGCTGCTCAAGACCGGTTCGGCGTACTACGCCCCATCCGCCGCTGCAGCCCGCATGGCCAAGGCGGTCATCGAGGACTCCGGCGCTGTCATGCCGGTGTGCGCCTGGGTGGACGGCGAGTACGGCATCGGCGGGGTCTACCTGGGAGTGGAGGCCGAAATCGGCCGCGAAGGTGTCCGCCGGGTGGTGGAGACCGACCTGACCGAATCCGAACTGGCCGGGCTGATGGCGGCCGCCGAGGCGGTCCGCGCCAAGCAGGCCGACGTCAAGGATCTGTGACCCCCCGCACCATCCGCAGACCGGAACAACCGCACGTCCTGAAGGGAACCGAGTGAACAAGATCAAGGTGGCCAACCCCGTCGTCGAACTCGACGGCGACGAGATGACCCGCATCATCTGGGAGTTCATCAAGGAGCAGTTGATCCTGCCCTACCTGGACATCGACCTGAAGTACTACGACCTTTCGATCGAGAGCCGGGACGCCACCGACGATCAGATCACCGTCGACTCCGCCAACGCCATCAAGCAGTACGGGGTCGGGGTCAAGTGCGCGACCATCACGCCCGACGAGGCGCGGGTCGAGGAGTTCGGGCTGAAGAAGATGTGGCGCTCGCCCAATGGGACGATCCGCAACATCCTCGGCGGTGTGATCTTCCGCGAACCGATCATCATCAGCAACATCCCGCGGCTCGTTCCGGGCTGGACCAAACCGATCGTCGTGGGCCGCCACGCTTTCGGCGACCAGTACCGCGCCACCGACTTCAAGGTTCCGGGCCCCGGCACACTCACGATGACCTACACCCCCGCCGACGGATCCGAACCGATGGAGTTCGATATCTACGACTTCCCCGGCGGCGGCGTGGCAATGGGCATGTACAACCTCGACGATTCGATCCGCGACTTCGCCCGCGCCTCGATGCGCTACGGCCTCTCGCGCGGGTACCCGGTCTATCTGAGCACCAAGAACACCATCCTCAAGGCCTACGACGGCCAGTTCAAGGACCTCTTCGCCGAGGTGTACGAGGCCGAGTTCGCCGACGAGTTCGCGGCCGCCGGCATCACCTACGAGCACAGGCTCATCGATGACATGGTCGCCGCCGCGATGAAGTGGGAAGGCGGCTACGTGTGGGCGTGCAAGAACTATGACGGTGACGTGCAGTCCGACACAGTCGCGCAGGGTTTCGGCTCGCTGGGGCTGATGACCAGTGTGTTGATGACCCCCGACGGCAAGACGGTGGAGGCGGAGGCCGCCCACGGGACGGTCACCCGCCACTACCGCCAGCATCAGCAGGGCAACCCGACTTCGACCAACCCGGTCGCGTCGATCTTCGCCTGGACGCGGGGGCTGTCCTACCGCGGTCGGATGGACAACACCCCCGAGGTCACCCGGTTCGCGGAAACGCTGGAGCAGGTGTGCGTCGCGACGGTGGAGAGCGGCAAGATGACCAAGGACCTCGCGCTGCTGGTGGGTCCGGACCAGCCTTTCCAGACCACGCAGGAATTCCTGGCCTCGATCGATGAGAACCTGCGCGCGGCGATGGCCTGAACCGCGATGCGGCTGATCAGCGCCAACGTCAACGGCATCCGGGCCGCGTTGCGCCGCGGCGGGCTGGCGTGGCTGCTGTCGCAGGAGGCCGACATCATCACCTTGCAGGAGGTCCGCGCCGACGACGAGACCCTGCGCAAGGTGCTCGCCGACGGCGGACTGGCCGACTGGTCGGTCGCGCACGCCCCCAGCGATACCGCGGGCCGTGCGGGTGTTGCGGTGCTCGCGCGGCTGCCTGCCGTACCCGACGTGCGGATCGGTTGGGGGCCGGATGACGAGTTCTCGGGCGCGGGGCGGTGGCTTGAGGTCGACGTTCGGGGTCCGGGAACCGATCCCCTCACCGTCGTCAGCACATACGTGCCTACCGGCGAGGCCGACACAAGCCGGCAGGACGAGAAATACCGGTTCCTGGACGGGATGACTCGTCGGATGGAGCAGTTCGTCGCCGAGGGGCGGCCCGCAATGGTCACCGGGGACGTCAACGTCGCCCATCGTGAGGCGGACATCAAGAACTGGCGGGGAAACCTGAAGCGGGCCGGTTTCCTGCCGGGGGAGCGCGCCTACATAGACCGGTGGCTGCAGTCGGGGTGGGTGGATCTCGGACGTGAGCGCGGCGGCGACGGGCCCGGGCCGTACACCTGGTGGTCGTGGCGCGGCAAGGCCTTCGACAACGACGCCGGCTGGCGCATCGACTACATGTTCGCCACTGCCGATCTGGCGGCGACGGTGGACTCGGTGTGGGTCGGCCGGGCGCCGGACTACGCCCGGCGGTGGAGCGACCACGCCCCGGTTGTGGCTGACTTCTCGGGCCCATGGCCGCAGGCTCGGGGCTAGTGTCGGTGCTGTGGATCGCAGCCGGGGCAGCCGATGAGTGAGATCGCCACCAACATGGCTGTTGTGCTCGTCTTCGTGTTGATGGGGGGATTCTTCTCGTCGGCGGAGTTGGCGCTCGTCTCGTTGCGGGAAGGGCAGATCGACCGGCTGGAACAGGCACACCCCCGCCGCGGGAGCATTCTCGCCAGACTCGCCCGGGATCCCAACCGGTTCTTGGCGGCGGTTCAGGTCGGGGTGACCATGGCCGGGTTCCTATCGGCGGGGTTCGGGGCCTCGCGCATCTCGCCGAAGGTCAGCCCCTGGCTGCAGGACCTCGGACTCAGCGAAGGACTCGCCGACACCGTGGCGTTCATAGCCGTCACCGTGCTGATCGCCTACTTGTCGCTGGTGCTGGGCGAGTTGGTGCCCAAACGGCTCGCGCTGCAGCGCACGGAAGGGATCGCGCTGCGCACCGCCGGGCCGATCGACCTGCTCTCCCGGGTCTCCCGCCCGTTCATCTGGCTCCTGTCAGTGTCCACCAATGCCGTAGTCAGGCTGTTGGGCGGCGACCCCAACACCGCGCGGGGAGTGATGACCGAAGATGAGCTGCGCGGACTGGTGGCATCGCACGAGCAGCTGTCCGAGGCGGAGCGGGAGCTAATCGACGAGGTCTTCGCCGCCGGGGATCGCCAGTTGCGCGAAGTGATGATTCCCCGCACCGAAGTGGAGTTCCTCGACGATGACATGCCCGTCTTCCGAGTCGTCGAGCTCATCGGCTCACTGCCGCATTCCCGCTACCCGGTGATCCACGACAACGCCGACGATGTGGTCGGGTTCGTCCATATCCGCGACATTCTGCGCCCTGATGTGGCGGGGCGCAGCATCCATCTCGGGCAGCTCGCCCGTGACATCGTCCGGCTGCCGGGGACCAAGCGTGTGATCCCCGCAATGACCGAACTGCGCGCCGGTGGTCACCACATGGCGATAGTTGTCGACGAGTACGGCGGCACCGACGGCATAGTCACTCTGGAGGACTTGGTCGAAGAGTTGGTCGGCGATATCCGGGATGAGTACGACACCGAGGATTTCGCGCATCCGCTGGAGCAGTCGAAACCCTTCGACGTGCCCGGGCTGCTGAACCTGGACGACTTCGCCGATGATTCGGGGATCACGATCCCCGAGGGCCCGTACGAAACAGTCGCCGGCTACCTTGTGGCCCGGTTGGGCCGGCTCGCGGTTGTCGGCGACTCGGTGGCCGACAGCGCGGCCGAGTACACCGTGACAGCGATGGATGGCCTGCGCATCGACCGGATCCACGTCGAACCCGCGCCGCCGGAACCGTCACAGGAAGGGGCGGCGAATCCCGACGGCGGCGATTCGGCACAATAGCCCTCATGCCTCGTGTCCTGTCCGGCATCCAGCCGACCGCCGATTCCTTCCATCTGGGCAACTACTTGGGCGCGTTGCGGCACTGGGTTGACCTGCAGCAGACCCATGATGCCTTCTACATGGTCGTCGATCTGCATGCCATCACCGTGCCGGTGGAGCCCGACGTGCTGCGCCGTCGCACCCGGGCGTCCTACGCCCAACTGCTGGCCAGCGGACTCGATCCGTCCCGTTCGTGCGTGTTCGTGCAGAGCCAAGTGCCCGAACACACCGAACTGGCTTGGGTGATGCAATGCATCACGGGTTTCGGCGAGGCCGGGCGCATGACCCAGTTCAAGGACAAGACCGCGAAACAGGGCACCGAATCCGCCAGCGTCGGACTGTTCACCTACCCGATCCTGCAGGCCGCCGACATCCTCGTGTATCAGGCAGACCACGTTCCGGTGGGCGAGGACCAACGGCAGCATCTGGAACTGACCCGGGACCTCGCCCAGCGGTTCAACGGCCGCTTCGGCGACACGTTCGTCGTCCCGTCGCCGCACATCGTCAAGGGCACCTCCCGGGTTGTTGATCTCCAGGACCCGACCGCCAAGATGAGCAAGTCCCTGCCCACCGGATGCCTGTTCCTGCTCGACGACCCGAAGGTGATCGAGAAGAAGATCAAACGGGCCGTGACCGACTCGGTCGGTGAAGTGCGATTCGACCCGGCGAACCAGCCGGGGGTCAGCAACCTGCTCGTCGTGCTGGCCGGCCTGCAGGACCGGGGCATCGACGATGTCACCGCCGAGTTCGCGGGAGGCGGCTACGGCCCCTTGAAGAAGGCCGCGGCCGAGGTGGTGGTGCCTTTCGCCCAGGGATTCGCGGCACGTGTGGACGAGCTGCTCGCCGATCCGGCCGAATTGGACCGCATAATGGACGACGGATCCCGCAGGGCCCGCGAAGTCGCCGCGGCGACCGTCGCAACAGCCTACGAGCGGGTGGGGCTGCGCCGCCCGGCCTAGGCCCGCCGTCCAGCCGGGGGTGATCCAACAGGAACTTCCGCTGCAGAGGTCCTATTGTGGCGGCAGAGGTGCCAGTCGTCCGTCCGGCCCTCGTGAGGGGAGCAGCGGATGACCAGTTCGCAGTCAGCGCAAGACCGCTCTGGCCGGGGCCGTGCGCTGCGCAAGGACGTTCCCCGCAGCAGCCACGGCGACTGGACACCCGCCAAGAATCGCAGCGATCCGGTGTCGGTGATCACCGGCCAGGACTCCGGCCGGGTTCCCTTCCTGGTTCCTGTCAGACACGCCCGAATGGCCGAGTCCGCCTTCGCCTTCTACCGCGGCGCCGCGGCGGTCATGGCCCAAGACCTCTCCACCACCCCGAGTACCGGCGTGAACACCCAACTGTGCGGCGACGCGCACTTGGCCAACTTCGGGACATTCGGGTCGGCGGAGCGCCAGCTCGTCTTCGACGTCAACGACTTCGATGAAACGCTGCCCGGTCCCTGGGAGTGGGATGTCAAGCGGATGGCGACGAGTTTCGTCCTCGCCGCACGGGACAACGGGTTCGGCGACAAGGTGGGGCGGGCCACGGCGGAACAGGCCGTCTGCGGCTATCGACAGGCGATGGCCGGCTTCGCCGCCGCTCCGATCCTGGACGTCTGGTACGCGCAGTTGGATGTGGACTCCATGCGTTCCGCGGTCCCGTCGAAATCAGAGCGGAAGCAGTTCGACAAGAGGGTCGCCAAGACCAAACGCAACACCAGCCAGCGCGCCCTCAGCAAACTCACCGAAACCGTCGATGGGAAGTTGCGGATCAAGAGCAATCCGCCGCTGCTGGTCCCGCTGCGCGAACTTGCCGCCCACATGGACCCCGACGATGTGCAGCACCGGGTGACGGAGAACTACGAGGGCTATCTGGCATCGTTGGAACCCGCCCGAAGCAGCATCCTGGGGAGGTTTGATTTCATCGA
This sequence comes from Micrococcales bacterium, assembly GCA_032127075.1. Classification (GTDB taxonomy): domain Bacteria; phylum Actinomycetota; class Actinomycetes; order S36-B12. Next base: position 9,153 of record JAQAZZ010000251.1, read on the forward strand.
CCTCGCACTCAAGGTCGTCGGGGTCGGCAGCGTCGGGACGCGCTGCTGGATCGCGCTCTTCGTCGGCAGGAATCACCAAGAGCCGCTGTTCCTGCAAGTCAAGGAAGCGACCGATTCCGTGCTGGAGGGCTACCTCCCCCACAGCGAATACGACGATCACGGCCGTCGGGTCGTCGAAGGCCAACGGATGATGCAGGCCAGCAGCGATGTATTCCTGGGCTGGCACTCCGCCAAGGGGCGGCCGTCCTACTACTGGCGGCTCTTCCGGGACATGAAGGGCTCAGCCGACGTGGCGGCGATGGGGCCCGACAAACTGGGCGCCTATGCCAGAATCTGCGGTTGGACGCTGGCCCACGCCCACGCCCGCTCCGGCGACGCGGTCACCATGTCGGCCTACATGGGGAGCAGCCAGAAGTTCGACAAGGCCGTCGGCGAGTTCGCTGTGGCCTATGCCAGGCAAAACGACGACGACTTCGAAGCCTTCACGCAAGCCATCAAGGACAACAAGATCGAGGCGCGCGAGGTTTGACCAGCTGGACCCTGCAGCTCCCCGCCGCCTACTCGGAGTCGTCCACCCCGTACATCATCGCCCGCTTCACCTGCTGGATCGCGGTTGTGACCTCGATGCCGCGGGGGCAGGCATCGGTGCAGTTGAAGGTGGTCCGGCAGCGCCACGCACCTTCGGCCTGATTGAGGATCTGCAGCCGCTGCCCGGCTCCGGCGTCCCGGCTGTCGAAGATGAACCGGTGGGCGTTCACGATTGCCGCGGGGCCGAAGTACTGCTCGTCGGTCCAGAACACCGGGCATGAAGTAGTGCAGGCAGCGCACAGGATGCATTTGGTGGTGTCGTCGAAGACCGCACGCTGTTCTGCCGACTGGATGCGCTCCTTGGTGGGCTCGTGGCCATCGGTCATGAGGAACGGCTTCACGTTGCGGTAGGCGGCCATGAACGGTTCCATGTCCACGATCAGATCCTTCTCCACCTGGAGGCCCTTGATCGGTTCCACGGAGATCGGCTTCTTCGTCTTGAGGTCCTTCACCAGCGTCTTGCAGGCGAGCCGGTTCTTGCCGTTGATCCGCATGGCGTCCGAACCGCAGATCCCGTGTCCGCAGGAGCGGCGGAAGGTCAACGTGCCGTCCTGCTCCCACTTGATCTTGTGCAGGCAGTCCAGGATGCGGTCGGTGGGGAAGACCGAGACGGTGAATTCCTGCCAGAAGTGGGTATCGCTGACATCGGGGTCGAAGCGGCGGATCCGCAGGGTCACGTCGAACGGCTGCGGGGTGTCGGCCTCCGGCGGGGCGGCGGCGGGTGCTGCGGTTGCCATCAGTACTTGCGCTCCATCGGCTGGTAACGGGTCACGGTGACGGGTTTGTAGTCCAGTTGTACGTATTGCCGCCCATCGGCGTCCGTCTGGGCGTAGGCCATGGTGTGCCGCATGAAGTTCACGTCGTCGCGCACCTGGTAGTCCTCCCGGGCGTGGCCGCCCCGCGATTCCTTGCGCGCCAACGCGCTGACGACGAGGACGTCGGCCAGGTCAAGCAGGAATCCCAGCTCGATGGCCTCCAGCAGATCGGTGTTGTACCGCTTGCCCTTGTCCTGAACCGCCACATGCCGGAAGCGATCCTGCAACTGCTCCACGTCGGTCAGCGCCTGCTTCAACGTCGCCTCAGTGCGGTAGACCTGGGCATTCATGTCCATGGTCTCCTGCAGTTCGCGCCGGATGGCCGCGACCCGCTCGGTGCCGTCGCTTTCCATGAGCGCGCCCAGCATCTCGCGCACCCGGTTCTCCGGGTCTGCCGGCAACGGTGCGTGTTCCACCGTGTTGGCGTACTCCGCGGCGGCGATGCCGGCCCGGCGGCCGAAGACGTTGATGTCGAGCAGCGAGTTGGTGCCCAGCCGGTTGGCGCCATGCACCGATACGCAGGCGACCTCGCCTGCCGCGTAGAGCCCGGGCACCACATCGGTGTTGTTGGCCAGGACCTCGGTATCGATGTTGGTGGGGATGCCGCCCATCGCGTAGTGCGCCGTGGGGAACACCGGCACCAGTTCGCTGATCGGATCCACACCCAGGTAGGTGCGGGCGAACTCGGTGATATCCGGCAGTTTGGATTCGATCTGCTCAGCCGGAAGATGAGTCAGATCCAGGTAGACGTAGTCCTTGTGCGGACCAGCGCCGCGGCCCTCGCGCACCTCCTGCACCATCGCGCGGGCGACCATGTCGCGGGGGGCGAGGTCTTTGATCGTCGGCGCATACCGCTCCATGAACCGTTCACCCGATGCGTTGCGCAGGATTCCGCCCTCGCCCCGGGCCCCTTCGGTCAGCAGGACGCCGAGCCCGGCCAGGCCGGTGGGGTGGAACTGGTAGAACTCCATGTCCTCCAGCGGCAGTCCGCGGCGGTAGGTGATCGCCATGCCGTCGCCGGTGAGGGTGTGGGCGTTGGAGGTGGTCTTGTAGACCTTGCCGAAGCCGCCGGTGGCGAAGATGACGCTCTTGGCGTGGAACGTGTGCACCTCGCCGGTCGCCAACTCGTAGGCCACAACTCCCACGGCTCGGCCGTCCTCCAGCAGGACGTCCAGCACGTACCACTCGTCGTAGAACTCGATGCCCTGCTTGATGCAGTTCTGGTACAGCGTCTGCAAGATCATGTGGCCGGTGCGGTCGGCCGCGTAGCAGGAACGGCGCACCGCGGCTTCGCCGTGGTTTCGGGTGTGGCCGCCGAACCGGCGCTGGTCGATCCGGCCCTCGGGCGTGCGGTTGAACGGCAGGCCCATCTTCTCCAGGTCCAGGACCGCTTCGATGGCCTCCTTGCACATCACCTCCGCGGCGTCCTGGTCGACGAGGTAGTCGCCACCCTTGACGGTGTCGAAGGTGTGCCATTCCCAGTTGTCGTCCTCGACGTTGGCCAGGGCCGCACACATGCCGCCCTGGGCGGCCCCGGTGTGGGAGCGGGTGGGGTACAGCTTGGTCAGCACCGCGGTTCGGGCCCGCTTCCCAGCTTCCAGCGCGGCGCGCATCCCGGCGCCGCCGGCGCCGACGATTACGACGTCGAACTTGTGCACTCCCATGGACTGCCTCCTCAGGCGAGGTTCGGGTCGAACGTGAATATCACCAGCGTGCCCAAGATGATTGTCGCCGCGGTTGCGGTGTACAGCACGCCGCGCAGCCAGAAGCGGGTCTTGCCGGTCTTGGCGTAGTCCCCGATGATCACCCGCAGGCCGTTGGTGCCGTGGAGCATGGCCAGCCACAGCATCGTGAGATCCCAGAACTGCCAGAACGGGCTGCTCCACCGACCGGCGACGAAGGCGAAGTTGATGCGCTGCACGCCGCCGTCGAGGATGTTCATGATGAACAGGTGGCCGAGCACCAGGATCACCAGGACCAGGCCCGAGGCCCGCATGAAGATCCAGGAGTTCTTCTCGAAGTTGGTGCCCGACTTGCGCCGCAACGGTGCGGAGTTCGGGGCGGCAAGGTCGGGTACGGCGGTCATGAGGTGGCTCCGAACAACGACTCGACAGTGTGTTTGATCATGAAGTAGGTCCCCGGGACCATGACCACGGCCCAGACGCCCACGATTGCCCACAGCATCTGCTTCTGCAGCCGCGGCCCTTTCGACCAGAAGTCCACCGCCATCACCCGCAGGCCGTTCAGCGCGTGGAACAACACCGCGCCCACCAGGCCGACCTCCATGAGGTTGACCAGCGGCGTCTTGTACGACGCGATGATCGTGTCGTAGGCGTCGGGCGAGACCCGAACCAGCGCCGTGTCCAAGACATGGACATAGAGGAAGAACAGCACCGCAACGCCGGTGATCCGATGGGCCACCCAGGACCACATCGACACCCCGCCGCGATAGAGGGTTCCAGCGGTCGCCACATCGCCTCCGATCCCGGGATCCGGCTGACAGATCCAGCTCGAACATTCCCGACCAGTCTAGTGGGCGCTTCTCTATCCGACAGTCCGCACCCTCGGCGTGGCCGCACAGGCTGCGGCCGGGGGCAGCGACGCGTCGGCGCCGCGCCGTCTGCGGCGACGCTGCGGCGGGCTAGATGCTCTTCGGTTAGCGGTCGCCGCGCATCACCGGGGGACCCCGAGTTGTCTACAAGATGCCGCGATCCACCCGCGCCCACTGTCGGCCATGTAGCCAAGGCCACCCTCCTGCTTCGAGTTCCGGCTTGGCCGGTTGGGCCTGTTGCCGGGACCTTCCCCGGCCGAGGGCCAGACCGGATCTCGTGGCCCGTGACCGATCCTGGGAGGTATCGCAGTTCACAACCCCTTGACGGTGACCGGCAGCCAGCCGGGATTGACGCCGAGCTGGCCGCGTTCGTTGCTACCCCAGCACGACACTGTGCCCCCGGCGAGCAATGCGCAGGTGTGACTGCCGCCGGCGGCGATGCTGGTGGCGTCGCCGATGCCCGAAACCGTCACAGCGGAGAGAGCCGGTTGAGAGCCCGAGGTGCCGTCGCCGACCTGTCCGTATTCGTTGTTGCCCCAGCACTCCACGGTGCCGTCCGCGAGTGAGACGCAGGTGTGGCGGCCGCCGCCGGCGATTGCGGCGACACCTTCGATGCCTGTCGCCGTGACGGGAGTTGCCCGGTCGAT
>JAQAZZ010000252.1:0-32055 GCA_032127075.1 Micrococcales bacterium
GGTCCTCTTCGTCCAGATCCTCCAGCCGCACCATCTCGGTGTTGATGAGCATCGGGTCGGGGTCGAGCAGGTACGCGACGCCGCCGGACATCCCGGCGGCGAAGTTGCGGCCGGTCGGACCGAGGACCACGGCCCGTCCGCCCGTCATGTACTCACAGCCATGGTCGCCGATTCCCTCCACGACTGCGACGACGCCGGAGTTGCGCACGCAGAACCGCTCCCCGACCCTGCCGCGCAGGTAGACCTCGCCGGCGGTGGCGCCGTAGCAGATCACGTTGCCGGCGATGATCTGCTCCTCGGCGGGGAAGTTGGCCGACCGGTCAGGACGCACAATCAGCCGCCCCCCGGACAAGCCCTTGCCGAGGTAGTCGTTGGTGTCGCCCTCGAGCCGAAGTGTGATGCCGCGGGGCACGAATGCACCGAAGGACTGTCCGGCGGACCCGATGAGGGTCAGATCGATGGTCCCCTCCGGCAGACCGTCGCTGCCGTGGGCCCGGGTCACCCGCGAGCCGAGCATCGTGCCCACGGTGCGGTTCACGTTGCGGATCTGCAGCTGCGCCCGGACCGGCTCACCCGAATCGATGGCGGGTGCGCAGATCTCGATCAGTCTGTTGTCCAGTGCGCCCTGCAGCCCGTGGTCTTGGGCGACGACCCGGTGCCGGGGGTGGTCGACGTCGGGCACGTGCAGGATGGGGCTGAGGTCGAGGCCATGCGCTTTCCAGTGGTCCACGGCGCGAGCGGTCTGCAGCATCTCGGCATGCCCGACCGCCTCTTCCAGCGATCGGAATCCGAGGGCGGCGAGGTACTCGCGCACCTGTTCGGCGATGAACAGGAAGAAGTTCACCACATGCTCGGCCTGCCCGGCGAACCGCTCGCGCAGCACGGGGTTCTGGGTGGCGATGCCGACCGGGCACGTGTCCAAGTGGCACACGCGCATCATGATGCACCCCATGACGACCAGCGGTGCCGACGAGAAACCGAACTCCTCCGCACCCAGCAGCGCGGCGACGACCACGTCGCGGCCGGTCTTGAGTTGACCGTCGGTCTGCACCACGACCCGATCGCGCAGACCGTTCAGCATCAGGGTCTGCTGCGTCTCGGCCAGTCCGAGCTCCCACGGGGCGCCCGCGTGCTTCAGCGAGGTCAGCGGCGACGCCCCCGTGCCACCGTCGTGGCCGGAGATGAGGATGACGTCGGCGTGGGCCTTGCTCACACCTGCGGCGACCGTGCCCACTCCGACCTCGGAGACGAGCTTCACATGGATGCGGGCTGCGTCGTTGGCGTTCTTGAGGTCGTGGATCAGTTGCGCGAGATCCTCGATGGAGTAGATGTCGTGGTGGGGCGGTGGCGAGATGAGTCCGACGCCGGGCGTGGAGTGGCGGGTCTTGGCCACCCAGGGATAGACCTTGTGGCCGGGCAGTTGCCCGCCTTCGCCGGGTTTGGCCCCCTGGGCCATCTTGATCTGGATGTCGTCGGAGTTCACCAGGTACTCGCTGGTGACACCGAACCTCCCCGAGGCAACCTGTTTGATGGCGGAACGTCTCGAGTCGCCGTTGGGCAGCGGGGTGAACCGTTCGGGATCCTCGCCGCCCTCACCGGTGTTTGACTTCGCCCCCAACCGGTTCATGGCGATGGCGAGGGTCTCGTGCGCCTCGGCCGAGATGGAGCCGTAGGACATCGCACCGGTGGAGAAGCGCCTCACGATCTCGCTGGCCGGCTCCACTTCCTCGATCGGCACCGGCGGGCGCTGGCCCTCCTTGAAGGTGAACAGACCGCGCAGCGTCATCAGCCGCTGCGACTGGTCATCGACCTTGTCGGTGTATTCCCGGAAGATGTCAGCACGCTTCTCCTTGGTCGAGTGCTGCAGCCGGAAGACGGTTTCCGGGTCGAACATGTGCGGTTCGCCCTCCCTGCGCCACTGGTACTCCCCGCCCACGGCCAACCGGCGGTGGGCCGGGGAGATGCCGCTGGGCGGGTGCGACACGACATGGCGCCGGGCGACCTCTTCGGCGATGACGTCCAGTCCCACGCCGCCGAGTTTGGATGTCGTGCCGGTGAAGTAGCGGTCCACGAGTTGCTCGGAGAGTCCGATGGCTTCGAAGATCTGTGCCCCGCAGTACGACGACACCGTGGAGACGCCCATCTTCGACATCACCTTGAGCACGCCCTTGCCGAGGGCCTTCACGAGGTTGCGGACGGCCTTGTCCGGGGCCGTGTCGCCGAGCCTGCCGTGACGGGCGAGGTACTCCGCGGCCTCCATCGCCAGGTACGGGTTGACCGCGGCCGCGCCGTAGCCGATGAGCAAGGCGACATGATGCACCTCGCGGACATCGCCGGCCTCGACGATGATTCCGGCCATCGTGCGGGTCTTCTCCCGGACCATGTGGTGGTGCACGGCCGCGGTGAGCAGCAGCGACGGGATCGGAGCGTGGTCTGCGTCGGATTCCCGGTCGGACAAGATGATGCAGCGCTTGCCCTGCCGGATCAGCGCGTCCACCTCGCGGAAGATCTCGTCCAAGCGGCGGCGCAGCGCCTCGCCGCCGCCGGCCACACGGTAGAGCCCCGAGACCCTGCCGGCGGCGAGACCGGGCAGTGCGCCCCCGGCATTGATGTATTGGATCTTGGCAAGGTCGTCGTTGGTGATGACCGGGAACGGCAGCCGCACCTGGCGGCAATGGGCGGGGTCGGCCTCCAGCACGTTGCCCTCGGGTCCGACGGACGCGCCCAGGGAGGTCACGATCTCTTCGCGGATGGCGTCCAGCGGCGGGTTCGTGACCTGTGCGAAGAGCTGGGCGAAGTAGTCGAAGAGCAGCCGGGGTCGATCGCTGATGGCGGCGATGGGGGTATCGGTGCCCATGGAGCCGATCGGCTCGAGCCCGGTCTTGGCCATCGGCGACACCAGGATCCGCAGCTCCTCCTCGGTATAGCCGAAGGTCTGCTGGCGGCGCAGCACCGATTCGCGGGAGTGGATGATGTGTTCCCGCTCGGGGATATCGTCGAGGTGGACGACACCCTGGCGCAGCCACTCCTCGTAGGGGTGCTGGGCGGCGAGTTCGGCCTTCACCTCGTCGTCTTCACGGATGCGGCCTGCCGCGGTGTCCACCAGGAACATCCGCCCCGGCTGCAACCTTCCCTTGCGCACGATCTTGCCGGGTTCGATGTCCAGCACGCCCGCTTCGGACGCCAGCACCACCAGCCCCTCGTCGGTGACCCAGAAGCGGCCGGGCCGAAGACCGTTGCGGTCCAGGACCGCGCCGATGACAGTGCCGTCGGTGAACGAGACGTTCGCCGGACCGTCCCAGGGCTCCATGAATGTGGAGTGGAATTCGTAGAACGCCCGGCGGGCGGGATCCATGTCGGGGTTGTTCTCCCACGCCTCCGGGATCATCATCAACACCGCGTGCGGCAGTGAGCGGCCGCCCAGATGGAGCAGTTCGAGGACTTCGTCGAACGAGGCGGAGTCGCTTGCGCCGGGAGTGCAGATCGGGAACAGGCGGGTGAGGTCGCCGGGGATGACCTCGCTGGTCAGCATGGCCTCCCGCGCCCGCATCCAGTTGCGGTTCCCCATGACGGTGTTGATCTCGCCGTTGTGGGCGATCAACCGGTAGGGATGCGCCAGCGGCCATGACGGGAAGGTGTTGGTCGAGAAGCGGGAATGCACCAGTCCGATCGCCGAGGCGTATCGCGGGTCGCTCAGGTCGGGGTAGAACGGCTCCAGCTGGGAGGTTGTGAGCATCCCCTTGTAGGCGATTGTGCGGCTGGACAGCGACGGGAAGTACACGTCGGCCTCGAGTTCCGCCCGCTTGCGCAGGCAGAACGCCATCCGCTCCAGCCCCAGCCCTTCGGCGCCGCCGGATGGAGCAGCCACGAAGAGCTGCCGGAACCTCGGCATGACGCTGCGCGCGGTTCGGCCCACCATGCTGGCGTCCGTGGGGACATCGCGCCACCCGAGCACCTGCAGGCCTTCGTCGACGGCGAGTTCCTCGATGCGGGCCACCGTCTCGTCGCAGAGGGCCTGGTCCTGCGGCAGGAAGGCCGTTCCCACCGCGTAGCAGCCTGGATCGGGCAGCTCGAACTCCGCGACGCCCCGGAAGAAGCCGTCGGGGATCTGGGTCAGAATGCCCGCGCCGTCGCCGGAATCGGGCTCCGCACCGGACGCGCCGCGGTGCTCGAGGTTGCGCAGCGCGGTCAACGACTTCGCGACGATATCGTGGCTGGGGACACCGGTCAGCGTGGCTACGAAGGCGACACCGCAGGCATCATGCTCGAACCTCGGGTCGTACAGACCCTGGGGTGCGGGAAGAGCGCTGGTCATGCAGTACCTCCGTCGTCGTGGCGTTCATCCGAGCCGCCCCCATGGGGCAAGCTGAGCAAGGGGAACCCACGGGACGACATTGGCCCGCGGCTCTAGGATAATAACCACCAGCGGTCGAGGGGCACAACGCGCACCGCGCCGGGCGGGCCACAACCTCCGCGTCGAGTTGCGTGTGTGATGATGCTGCACGTGTCGTTGACCTTCATCCACATCGGCAAGACCGGGGGAACCTATCTCAAACGCCGGCTCCGGAAGGCCTCCCGCACGGGTCCCATACCCATCAAGACGTCTGGCAGCCACTCCCTGACACTCCCCCGCGCGCTGCGGAAAGACCCGGAGACGCAGATCATCTTCGCGATCCGGGCCCCCGAGGCGCTGTTCGTCTCGGCCTTCAACTCCCGGCAGCGCAAAGGCCAGCCCCGCCGGTTTGTAGAACACTCCCCGGGTGAGGCCTTGGCGTTCGAGCGCTTTCAGACCGCCGATGAATTGGCCGTGGCCCTCGGCAGCCCGCGTTCCAGCGTCCGGGGCAATGCCGCCGACGCGATGAAGGAGATCACCCATCTGCGTCGGGGGTACTCGTGGTTCCTGAAGAATCTGACGACTCTGGAGAGGTACGCCGACCGCATCGACTTCATCTTCCAGACCGAGACCCTCGACGACGACCTGGCGATCTTCGCCCACCGGCTCGGCATCACGATTCCCGAGCTGAAGAAGGACACGCCGGCGAGGCGGCATGCCGCGCCCGGCGATCAGCCGACCAGTCTGTCGCGCCGAGGGCGAAGGGCGCTGCGCCGCCACTGGCAGAAGGAGTTCCGCATCTACGAGTGGGCGCGCCACCACCGCGAGGAACTGCTTCGGGGGCAACCGGCGCGGACGCCCGCCGGGTCCGCGTGAACCGTTGTCCCCAACTGCCCCGGTGAGCGGCGAGTCGGGCGGGCCGGGCAGTACGGTCGGATTGTGACCCGCCGCGAAGCGTTGCGAAGAGCCGCGGCATCACGGTCCCAGCACCGGCAGAGTGTGAACCCGGCTTTCTTCTCCACATCGTTGGGAACCGCTGGTACTGCAGCAGTCCTGGCGCTGAACCCGACCGGGCTGGTGGCCCTCGAGCCCTACACTCGCGCGGCTGCCTGGGCCCTGCTGGCAGTCGCCGCTGCCCTGTTCGGGATTCTGGTGGTGATGGCGCTGCTGCCGAGGCGCCTCAACTGGGCGGAGATGGGTTCGCCGGTGGCAGGCCCGGCGTTCGCCACCATCCCCGCCGCGATGATGGTCATCATCGCCGCAGTCATCTCCCTCGAGCCGCAGTCGGTCGCGGGCGGCTTCTGGTGGTGGTCGGGACTGCTGTGGAACACCGTCGGCGCTGCCTTGGCTGTTGTGGTCACGATCCGACTCTTCGTCGCGGCTTTTGCGCACGACGCGTTCCCGGTCGAGCGCATGAGCGGCGTCTGGTTCATCCCGGAAACCGCCCTGCTGCTTTCGGGCATGGTGGCCGGCCGGTTGGCGGTGACCGGACCCCCGAGGTGGATCGACGGCCTGGTGGTGGTGGCCTTCGCACTGGTGGGGGCGGGGCTGTCGCTGTTCGCCTTGACCGCTGCGGTGTTCTTCACCAGGCTGATCGTCCACGCCCATGTCCGCGAGACCGGTGCACCAGCAATGTGGATCATGCTCAGCCCGCTGTCCATCGGCGCTCTCGCCCTCCATCAGGTGGGCGCCGATGCCGCCCTGCTGGACCAGCGCCTGGGCTCGGGGGTCGAGCCGGTCACCAACCTGCTCGCACTCCTGTTGTGGGGTTTCTCGTTGTGGTGGCTACTGGCGGCGGTGGTTATATCGTGGAGCGCCCGGGCGGCGGCGTTCACCCACACACCGGCCGATTGGGGCTATGTCTTTCCGCCTGCCGCGATGACTCTGGCCACCGTCACCCTGGGCCGGGTGTGGGATTCGCCTGCCATGCAGGCCCTGGGAACAGTCTTCGCCGGGTTTCTGCTCGTCACATGGGTCACAGTCTCGGTGGGAACGTTCCGCTACGCACGCGGCAGCGGCTGATCCTGGTCCCACCAGGGTCAGCGGCTCGCGTCGGCACCATCATCCGCGGGGTGTGCCCGTCGGCGCTGCACCGCCTTTGCGATCTCGATCACCGCGGGGACGCTCAGCGAGACGGCGTCGGGATCGGCTATGGCGGCTGCGTCCTTGGGCACCGGGGCGCTCTCTCCGGTCAGCGCACTCTCCACCGCCTCCAGTGATGCCGCCACGAGGATCCGGCCGTCCGCGGGAACCAGATCGCCGGCCTCGACCAGGACGATGTCTCCTGGGACCAGGTCCTCCGCGGAGACCTCGGCCAGCTTTCCGTCTCGCATCACCCGGGCCGAGGGCACCTGCAGGCTGTCCAGTGCGGCAACGCTTGCCCGGGCCTTGAGCTCCTGCCGGGTCCCCATCACGAGGTTCAGCGCGACGAGGGCACCGACGAGGATCGCGGTTTCCTCCTGGCCGATCACGATGCTGAGGATCGCGACAACCGTGAGCATGACGTTCATCGGATCCCGCCACTGCGCGAACGCCAGCTGCCACACGCTCGCCACCGGAGCCTTGGGCAGAACGTTGCGCCCGAACCGTGTCCGCGACACCGCCGCGGCCGCGTCAGTCAGCCCGGTCCGCGGATCCGTCGCCAGCCGGTCGCAGCCGACGCGGACATCACGAACCATGCCGATCCGGGATCGCTGGATCCGGGTGGATCTTCCCTTCGAGGAGCAGCTGCCCGCTCAGATGGGTTCATGGCCTCAGCCTAGGAGACCCGGACCAGGCGATCAGGCGTCCCGTTGCGGCGAGGCGGGGACTGGAACGTCGGCGTCCGGGTCGAGTTCGGCTGGGTCCTCTCGGCCTGGCCGCAGCCGGGCGCTGATGATCAGGTAGGCGACGGCGCCGATCCCCACCAGGAGTGCCGTCCACACGTTCAGCCGGAGGCCGAGGATGTGGTTGGCGGTGTCGATCCGCAGCGATTCGATCCACACACGTCCCAGGCAGTACAGCGCCACATACAGGGCGAACACCCGGCCGTGACCCATGCGGAATCGCCGGTCGGCCCACAGCAGCACAGCGAACACGGCGACATTCCACAGCAGTTCATAGAGGAAGGTCGGGTGGAAGGTCTCGAACGCCTCGTAGCCGGGGGGGCGGTTGGCTGCGTCGATCTGCAGCGCCCACGGCAAGTCGCTGGGAGCGCCGAAGAGTTCCTGGTTGAAGTAGTTGCCGAGCCGGCCGATGGCCTGCGCCAGGACGATGCCCGGAGCGATGGCGTCCCCGAACGCGGGCAGCGGAACATGGTGGCGCCGGCAGCCGATCCACGCACCGATGCCGCCGAAGAGCACCGCCCCCCAGATGCCGAGGCCGCCCTGCCATATCTGGACGGCGCCGGTCCATCCCGAGCCGCCGGGGCCGAAGTACAGCTGGTTGTCGCTGACGACGTGGTAGATGCGCCCGCCGACGATGCCGAAGGGCACCGCCCACAGGGCTACGTCGCCGACCGTCCCGGGGCGGCCGCCCCGGGCCACCCAACGTTTCTCGCCCAGCCATACGGCGACGATGATGCCGACGATGATGAACAGCGCATAGGCCCGGATCGGCAGCGGCCCAAGGTCCCATACCCCCTGCCCGGGGCTGGGGATGCTCAGCGGGTTCAGCACGGTCGGGTTGCCGCCGTCACTGGCCGGAGCCGGCGTCGGCCACTGCCTTCTTCAGCCCTGCCGGATCGCCCAGATCCGCCACCTCGAGCTCCTCGCCGTCGAGGAACAGCGACGGAGTGCCACCCACACCGCTGGAAACCATGGTGACGGTGCCGTTGGCTGCCCACGACATATAGGTCTTGTCCGCGACGCACTGGTCGAAGGTGGCCTTGTCATCACCGGTGATCCCGGCCTGGTCGCCGAAGGCGGTCAGCTGTTCCTGGGTCCAGCCCTCACCCTCCTGTTGCGGCTGGTTGGCGAAGACGACGTCGTGGTACTCCTTGGACTTGCCGGCATCGATTGCGCATCCCCAGGCCGCAGCGGCGCGCTGGGAGTTCTCGCCGGGGAACTGCGCGTCGAGGAACGAGGTGCTGCGCCAGATGACACGGGCGTCGCCGTTCGCGGCGATCTCCTCGATCGTGGGCCCGAACACGGATTCGAACTGGCCACAGGCCGGGCACTGGAAGTCCTCCCATATGGCCAGCGTCGGTTTGCCCTCGGGGTTCGACAGCGGAACGCCGTACTGGTATTCGTCCCCGGTGGGCAGCACGCCCGCCGGGAGTGCAGCGTCGTCGCTGGCCTGCGTGGCCTCCACAGTGGCGCTCCTGGTCAAGTAGGCCCCACCGACGATCGCCAGTACGACGACCACGAGGCCCGCGCCGATGCTGATGTTGATGATCCGCTGCCTGCGCTTCTGCGCCGCCTCCTCGGCCACGCGCGCCTGCGCTGCCTTCTGCCTCGCGTTCGCGTTCGCACTGCCCATCGACGGCTGTCCCTTCACGTTGAGTGGATCGTCTCAGATCACGCCTACTGTACGGCCTCGCACAGACCTGCACTGTGCAGGCCACACGCGGAGACTCCTCACAGGTAGCCGTTGACCACCATGGCGGCCACAACCGCCAGGAAGAGGACGGTGAGGATGAGATCTGCCTTGTAGACCCGCACCGGGGTTTCCAGCGCTCGTTGCGCGGTCGCCCCGAGGTTGCCCTCCAGCAGGTTGATCCGGGTCAGGGACATCCAGACCAGCAGGGTGGTCACCGTGACCGTCATGCACCAGGGGCATAGGGCACCGATCACGAAGTAGGCCTCGTAGAACAGCCAGTACGCCAGTACGAGGCCGATGGTGTAGACGGCCTGCGCCGCCAGCATGAACCACCGCGGGAAGAGCACCCGGCCGCCCCAGGCGAGCAGTGCTGTCGCCAGGGTGATGACGACCGGTTCGGCGGCGAGGCCGAGGAAACTGTTCGGGAAGCCGAACACCGACGCCTGCCACGAACTCCCAACTGTGCCGCAGCTGATCTTGGCGCTGAGATCGCAGGAGAACACGGCATCGGGGTTGGCTGCCAGTTCCACCGCGTCGATGGACAGCACAAAAGCGGCCACCAGGCCGATCGCGCCGGACACCAGCATCTCCACGGCCGGCCAGCGGTACCGCTGCAGGCCGGGACCGGCGGCGGCAGGCGACTCGGGAGGGGAGTCGGCGCCGTGGTCGGTATCGGTCGTCATGTCAGTCCTCCCGCGTTCGGCCCAGGTCACGGCCAGCGCGGGCACAGGCTCGATTGCGTCCCACCGTCACTGGTGCTGCACCGATGCTACGAGTTCGGCGGCCAACTCGGCGACACCGCGTTCCGCGCCGCGGGCATCGTCGGCGTCGAGCACCTTCTTCACGAACGCCGATCCGACGATGACCCCGTCGGCGTAACGGGCGACTTCACGGGCTTGCTGCCCGGTGGAGACGCCCAGCCCGACTGCGATCGGGGTGTCGGTGATGGCGCGGAGTCGAGCCACGAGTTCCCCGGCGCCGCCCCCCACGGCCGCGCGCACCCCCGTGACACCCATCAGCGAAGCAGCGTAGATGAATCCGGTACAGGCGTGGGCGACGGTCGCCAGCCGCGCATCGTCGGACGATGGCGCAGCGAGGAAGACGTGGGACAGGCCGAGGTCGTTGCCCTTGGCAATCCAGCCGGCTCCCTCTTCCGGGGTGAGGTCTGGGGTGATGGTGCCCGCCCCACCGGCGGCTGCGAGGTCGTCGGCGAACCGATCTTCGCCGTAGGAGTCGATCAGGTTCCAGTAGGACATCACCAGCATCGCGGCACCCGCCCCCGAGCATTCCCGGACAACATCGAGCGCGTCGGTGGTTGTCGTGCCCGCCGCCAAGGCGATTTCGGCCGCGCGGCAGATGACCGGGCCGTCCATCACCGGGTCCGAGTAGGGGATGCCCACCTCCACCATGTCCACGCCTTGGGCGATGACAGCCCGGATCAACCGGATGGATGTCTGTTTGTCCGGGAATCCGGCCGGCAGGTAGGCGATGACCGCTGCGCGGTCCTGGCGGCGCGCCCCGGCGAACGCGTCGGCGACGGTCGGCCTCGGATTCACCGCTCCTGCCTTTGCGCATCGGTCAGGCCGAAGTAGCGGGCTGCCGTGTCCATATCCTTGTCGCCCCGGCCCGACAGGTTCACGAGCAACAGCGCGTCGGGCCCGAGACGGCGGCCGACGCGCATCGCCCCCGCAAGGCCGTGTGCCGTCTCGATGGCGGGGATGATGCCCTCTGTCTGTGAGAGCAGCCGGAAGGCTGCCATGGCCTCATCGTCGTCAACGGGCTCATATACGGCGCGGCCGTTGTCGTGGAGGTAGGCGTGCTCCGGCCCCACGCCGGGGTAGTCCAGCCCTGCGCTGATGCTGTACGACGGCCGGGTCTGACCGTAGTCGTCTTGCAGGATGTAGGTGCGGGCACCGTGGAGGACCCCGGGCCGGCCACCGCTGAAGCGCGCGGAGTGTTCGCCGGTGGCTACACCGCGACCGCCGGCCTCAAAGCCGTACAGCGCCACCTCGGGGTCGTCGATGAAGCCGCTGAACAGTCCGATGGCGTTGCTGCCTCCGCCGACACAGGCCAGCACCGCGTCGGGGAGCCGGCCGTACCGCCCCATCACCTGGGCCCTGGCCTCGGTCCCTATGACGGACTGGAACGCCCGCACGATTCGCGGGAACGGAGCGGGACCCGTCACTGTTCCCAGGACGTAGTGGGTCGCGGCGACGTTGGCCACCCAGTCCCGCATAGCCTCGTTGATGGCGTCCTTCAGCGTTCTCGTGCCGGACGTCACTGCCACTACCTCGGCGCCGAGTATGCGCATCCGCGCCACGTTGAGCGCCTGGCGCCGGGTGTCCTCCTCACCCATGTAGACGGTGCACTCCAAGCCCATCAGTGCCGCCGCGGTGGCGGTGGCCACGCCGTGCTGCCCGGCACCGGTCTCGGCGATCACCCGGGTCTTGCCCATCCTCTTGGCGAGCAGAGCCTGCCCGAGGACGTTGTTGATCTTGTGGCTGCCGGTGTGGTTGAGGTCCTCACGCTTCAGCAACACCGTGGCCCCGCCGCATTCGGCGGCGAAGCGCCGCGCGACCGTGACCGGACTGGGCCGCCCCACGTAGTCGGTCAGGAGCGTGTGCAACTCCTCCCGGAAACGGGGGTCCGACTGTGCGACGGCGAACTCCGCGTCCAGTTCGTCCAAGGCGTGCATGAGGGCCTCTGGGACGAACCGTCCGCCGTAGTCGCCGAACTTGTCGGTCTCAGCCGTCGCCATGTCAGTTCCGCTGACTGCCGTGGGAGGGATGGGCACCTGCGGTGACGAGGGCGTGGACTGCCGACTGCGGATCCCCCTGGGTCACCAGGCTCTCCCCTACCAGCACGGCGTCCGCCCCTTCATGGGCATACGCCAGTAGATCCCTGGCGCCGCGGATGCCCGATTCGGCGACCTTGATGCAGTCGTCGGGGATCGTGGGTGCGACCCGGCCGAACACGGCGGGATCGACGTGGAGCGTCTTGAGGTCGCGGGCGTTGACGCCGATCATCACCGCTCCCGCGGACACGGCCCGCTCCACCTCCCAGGAATCGTGCACCTCGACCAAGGGGGTCATTCCCAGCGACACCGTCCGCTCGACCAGGCTGACCAGGGCATCTTGTTCCAGCGCCGCGACGATCAGCAAGACGACGTCGGCTCCGTAGGCCCGCGCCTCCCACAACTGGTAGGAGGTCACGACGAAGTCCTTGCGCAGGACCGGCAGATCCACCGCTGAGCGGACTGCGGCCAAGTCGGCCAGGGAACCGCCGAAGCGTCGTTCCTCGGTCAGGACGCTGATCATATGCGCACCGCCGGCCTCGTACCGGCGGGCAAGAGCGGCTGGGTCGGGGATGTCCGCCAATGAGCCCCTGCTGGGACTGGCCCGCTTGACTTCGGCGATGACCTGAACCCCTTCGCCGCGCAGGGTGGCGAGGCATTCGCGCGGCGCCTGCTGCGCCGTGGCGCGCCCCTTGACCTCGTCCAGGGGGACGAGGGCCATCCGCTGCGAGACGTCCTCGCGCACGCCCGCCAAGATGTCGTCCAAGACGGTCAAGGACCACCTCCGCTGAGCACCGACTGATCGCCTCACAGTAGCCCCGCACTCCGCTGCGGCCCAAGCGGGGTCGGCACGGTCAAGACCGGGGCAGCCACACACCGAAGGCGGCACCCCCCTCGGGCGCGGACCACACCTGCGCGGCACCGCCCATGCGCGCGGCCAACCGCCCCACCAGCGCCAACCCGACGCCGGTTCCCACGGCCCGGACCCCCCGGTAGCGTGAGTACAGGGCTGCTGGTTCGAAGGCCACGGCCATGTCGTCGGCAGTCAGCCCCGGGCCGCCATCGCGCACGGCAACCACGCCGTAGTCGCCCGAAGCCATCACCGACAGCACGATCGGACTACCGGCCGGGGTGACGCGCAGGGCGTTCTCAGCGAGGTTGTCGATGATCTGGCGCACACGCCCGGGGTCGCCATTGACCGTCACGCTGGTCAGTTCGGTCCGGAAATCGACCCCCTCCCGGGCGCAGCGCGTCCGCCAGACCAGTGCAGCCTGTTCCGCGACCTGCTGCAGATCCACGACGGCGGGCTCGATGGCCACATCCACCGCTCCCAGCCTGGCCAGGTCGAGCAGGTCGGCCACCAACCGGTCGAGCCGCTCCGCCTCATGGGCCAGCACCCCGCCGGTGCCGGGGACGTCGGCCACCAAGTCGTCGGACAACGCCTCCGCATACCCCCGGATGGACGTCAACGGCGTCCGCAACTCGTGGGACACGGACAGCAGGAAGTCACGCTGCCGCCGTTCGCTGGCGGCCAGCGAGTCGGACAGGTTGTTCAGCGATTGGGCGATGTCGCCGACCTCGGTCGGGCCCGATGGGTCCAGGCGCAGTCCGCGCTCTCCCGCGGACATGCGCTCGGCTGCATCCGCGGCCCGCCGCAGCGGCCTTGTGACGCGGCGAGCAGCGAGCAGCCCGATGACAACAGCGGCCACGACGCCGGCCAGCAGTGCTACGAGCAGTCGGCGCAGGTCGTCGCCGGCGATGGTGTCGGCCGTCTCGGCGGGGGTGAGGAGGACCAGGCCCAGCGAACCTTCCACCGGGCGTCCGGCGAAGAAGTGGTCGACTCCCTGGATAGCCGCGGTCCCGGACACACCGGCACCGGCGACGATGTCGCGCTGGACGTTCTGGCTTACGCCGGGCGCCCCGGCCAGGCCGGGTCCGATAAGGAAGGCGGTGACTCCCGCGGACTCGAACTCGTCTCGCAGCCGGGCGATCCTCGCCTCCGAGGCCGGCCGCTGCAGCGCGGCCACCGCGACGTCGGCAAGCCGATCGAGGTTTTCCTGGGCCTGTGCCCGCGCACCCTGGCTGATGAGGGGGAAGGACACGAACACGGTCACGGCGGCCGCGATGAGCGCAACGACCACGCTCAGTGCGACGGTTCGGCCGGTGAGACTGCGGGCAAAGCCGCGCTTCGCCTCACCCATAGGGGTTCGCCGCGGGTTCCACGGAATAGCCGACGCCCCGGACGGTGCGGATGGGGCTGGCGGCCGCCAGTTTGGCGCGCAGCTGCGCGATGTGCACATCCACCGTGCGGGTGTCTGTTGTATCGGGGTAGCCCCAGATCTGTGCGAGCAACTCGCCCCGCGCGAAAACGTGGCCCGGTTTCGCCGCGAGGTGCGACAGGAGATCGAATTCAGTGGCGGTCAGCTCGACCTGTTCGCCGTCCGCGAAGACGCGGCGGGTGTCCCGGTCGATGGTGACCCGGCCGAGGTCGAGGACCGAAGCCGCGGCCGGGCCCTCCGCCCGTCGGATCGCCGCCTTCACGCGGGCCACGAGTTCGCGCGGGCTGAAGGGTTTGGTGATGTAGTCGTCGCCGCCCATTTCCAGGCCGAGCACCCGATCCACCTCGTCGTCGCGGGCGGTGCAGAACAGCACCGGCGTCCAATCCCCGCTGGCCCGCAGCCTGCGGCAAACCTCGGTGCCGTCGATTTCCGGCAGACCCACATCCAGCACTATCGCCGCGGGTCTGAGCCGCTTGGCGCTGGACAGCGCCGCCGCACCGTCGCCGGCGCGGACCACCGTGAAGCCTTCGCGCTGTAGGTAGAGGGAGATGAGTTCCGCGATCGGCGGTTCATCCTCGACGACCAGAACGGTGCCGCGGGGGGCTGGCTGTGCCCCAGGTTCGGTCAGGACCGCGCCTTGCCCATGCCCATCATCGCCATGACCCAGCCGACCACGATGCCGACGACGCCGAGGCCGACGCCGCCCACCCAGAACAGCGGCCAGTTGCCCATGACCACGGCGATCGTCCCAACCAGGAACGCAACCATGATGATGGTGGAGGCGGTCCACGCCGCCGGGGTGTTCCCGTGGTTGGCACTCATGTTTCGTGCTGCCCTTCTGTCGGTTCCATCGTGCTGGCGACCGCCACGGCCCTCAGCACCGCCGCCGCTTTGTGGCGGCATTCCATATGCTCGCGTACCGGGTCGGAGTCTGCCACCAAACCGGCGCCTGCCTGAACATACGCCACACCGTCCCTGATGATCGCCGTGCGTATGGCGATTGCGGTGTCCAGGCCGCCGTCGAAGTCGAGGTAGCCGATAGCCCCGGCGTACAGCCCCCGGCGCACGGGCTCCAGCTCGTCGATGATCTCCATCGCCCGCACCTTGGGCGCGCCCGACAGCGTGCCGGCGGGGAAGGTGGCGGCGAGGACGTCGTAGGCGCAGCGGCCGTCGGCGAGGTCGCCCACCACAGTGGAGACCAGGTGCATGACATGGCTGTAGCGCTCCACCGACATGAACTCCACGACTTCCACCGACCCCGGCGCACACACCCGCCCGAGGTCGTTCCGGCCGAGGTCGACCAGCATCAGGTGCTCCGCGCGCTCCTTCTCGTCGGCCAGGAGTTCGTCGCCGAGTTCGGCGTCGGTCTCCGGGTCTTCGCTGCGCGGCCGCGTCCCAGCGATCGGGTGCATCACGCAGCGCCCGTCCCGGACCGTGACCAGCGCCTCAGGCGACGACCCCACGACGTCGAAGGCCACGGTCCCGGCATCGATCTGGGAGCCGTCGGTGTCGGGGAAGCGCAGCAAGTACATGTATGGGCTGGGATTCGTGGTGCGCAGCACCCGGTACACGTCCAAGGCGCTGGCGGCGCAGTCGATGTCGAAACGCTGGGACAGCACGATCTGGAACGCGTCGCCGGCCCGGATGTGCTCGCGGGCGATCTGAACGCCGGCCATGTAGTCATCGGGCTGCGTTCGGGCGCGGAAGTCGGGTTCGGCGTGTGCATCGAAGGTCGAGACGTGGGCGGGCCGGCTGCGCGACAGGTCGGCCGCCATCAGCTCGAGCCGCGCCACTGCATCCGCGTAGGCCTCGTCGAGGCGTTCCGGGGAGTTGTCGAAGTTGATGGCATTGGCGATCAGCCACACCGTTCCCGTCATGTGGTCCAGGACCGCGATGTCGGTGGCGAGCAGCATCGCCAGTTCCGGCACACCCAGTTCGTCGGGATTGTCGTCGGGGAGCCGCTCCCAGCGACGCACGGCGTCGTAGGAGATGAAACCGACCATGCCCGATGTGAACGGCGGCAGCCCGGGAACCGAAGGGGTGGCCAGCGCGGCGACGGTCTCGCGCAGCACTTCCACACCGGTGCCATCGGTGGGGATCCCCGCCGGGGGACGTCCCACCCAGTGAGCGCGCCCCCCCTTCTCGGTGAGCATGGCGGCGCTGCGCACCCCGACGAAGGAGTACCGCGACCACGAGCGACCTGGTTCGGCGGATTCGAGCAGGAACGTTCCGGGCCGCTCCTGTGCCAGGGCCCGGTACAGCGACACGGGTGTGTGGTCGTCGGCCAGAACTGTGCGCATCACCGGGACAACTCGGCGTCCGCGGGCCTGCTCGGCGAAACCGGTGGCGTCGGGCGCCACGCGGCCGTGCCCTTGTGGGCGCTCAGCGCTCATCGCGCTGCCCCTTTCGGCACCACAGCATCGGCTCCGCTGAAGCAAGTCCGATTACCGGTGTGGCAGGCGGGGCCGATCTGCTCGACTTCCAGCAGGACCGTGTCGCCGTCGCAGTCGAGACGCACACCGATCACCCGCTGGGTGTGACCCGACGTCTCCCCCTTGATCCACTGCCGCTGCCGGCTGCGGCTGAAGTAAGTGGCCTCGGCGGTGTCGAGTGTGCGGGCCAGCGCGGCGGCATCCATCCACGCCAGCATGAGCACCTCCCCGGTCTCAGCGTCCTGGGCGATGGCCGGGATCAGGCCGCGGGAATCGTAGTTGGCCTGCTCCAGCAGGTCGCGGGCAATGCGTGGCATGGGCCCATTGTGCCGCGTTCAGCAGGGGGGGGCGTGCGACGCCGATGCCCGGTCAATACGATGACCCTGTGTCGGCAATAGATCTATCTCGTGCGGAGCGCGCTGCGCTTTGCGACCTGTTGGCTGCCGAGGGCCCAGACCAGCCCACGCTGTGCGAGGGGTGGACCACCCGGGAACTCGCCGCGCACTTGGTTGTGCGCGAGGGACGGCCGGATACGACGCTGGGGATCCTGGGCGGTCCACTGGCCCACTGGACCGAGAAGGTCCAGTCGGACGCCGCGTCTCAGGACTACGAGAAACTGGTGGATCTCATCCGCAGCGGACCCCCCATCTGGTCGGCATTCCGCCTGCCGTGGGTCGACGGCCAGCTGAACACGCTGGAGTACTACGTCCACAACGAGGATGTGCGCCGCGCGAAGCCGGAGTGGTCGCCGCGCGAACTCGACCAAGAACTCCAAGACTTCATCTGGGACCGGCTTCGGCTGGCCGGTCGGGGCTGGTTCAACAGCGCACCGTGCGGCGTGACCCTGGTCCGAACCGACGGCGACGGGGCCAAGCACAAGGTCAAGGGCGGCGACCCGATGGTCACCGTCTCCGGCACCCCGGGCGAGTTGGTCATGATCGCTTTCGGCCGCAAAGAGGCCCGGGTCGAGGTGACCGGGGACGCCGACGCCGTCGCCGCGTTCCGGGAGGCAAAGCTGCAGGTCGATGAAGACCTGCTGCATCCCGACAACAAATAGCGCCCGAGAGGGGCAGCCATGTGTCTCGCCCCCGAAGTGGACGTTGTGGCCGGTGCCGCTATCGCGGTGGTCGCCGTGGACGCCTTGCGCCACAACAACAGCCGCCGCACGCTGCCGCTGGCGCTGCTACCCGCGATCTTCGCGCTCCACACCTTCGCGTCCGCCTTCGTCTGGTGGGGGTTGCGCGGCTCGGTTCCGGCAGCAGTCGGTGAGGCCGCCACCGACTTCTTCATGTTCGTCGCCTTCGTCCTGCTGCCGGTGTATGTCCCGATATCCGTGCTGCTGCTCGAACCCCGCGGTTGGCGGCAGTTCGCGCTGACTGCCCTCGCGGGGGCAGGCGCATTGTCGTCGGTGGAGTACCTCGACGGATTGCTGTCTGGCAGGGCTGGCGCGAGTGCATGCGATTTCTACATCGACTACTCCTTCGTCGACGCTCCCACCTACACCGCCGCGGCCTACTTCGTCGCAACCGTCGGAGCGCTGTTGCTGTCGGGGGAACGGTCGCTGATGCTGTGGGGGGTGCTGAACGCCGTGGCAGTTGTGTTGCTGGTGGCAACGGTGCGCACGGCGCTGCCATCACTGTGGTGCTTCTGGGCGGCCTGCACCAGCGTCTTTGTCGCCTGGTACCTGCGGCGGCTGCGCCGGCGCAGGGAGTCTGGTGAGCCGTGGCCCTGGGAGACGTTCGAACCGCTGCCGGAGCTGTTGAACCGCCGCTAGGGCTCACCCCCGGGCACGTGGACGCAAGACTCTCCCCGGTGCGCAACACGCCGCCCATCCGATGTGGGGTGATGCTCCTATGGCCCCGGCCATGGACCACTCGACACGGAAACCCTGGACCGACGCCCCGACCCTGAGGCCTGGGACGAACCGCCGCCCGACGAGAAGCGGCGGGAACGGCCGTCCGAAGGCTGACCCCCATCACGGGAACTCCGGTCGAGTTCATCGGCGTGCGCTGGCCCGACACCCAGCAGCACGTCCGGCGCTAGCCTGCCGGGTTCGACACCAGCGGCGTTGTGCGAACGGGGAAGCCGGCCGCCGCGAGCTCTCGCTTCACGTCGCCTATGGTCAACGTCCCGAAGTGGAACACGCTGGCCGCCAGGACCGCATCCCCACCCGCGGCCACCGCCGGTGGGAAATGCTCCACCGCACCGGCACCGCCGCTGGCGATGAGCGGGACCGCGACTCTGGGTCGGGCGGCGGCGATCATCTCAGTGTCGAAACCCCCAGTGGTGCCATCTGCGTCCATGGAGTTCAGCAGTACTTCCCCAGCGCCCAGTTCGGCAGCCTGGACCATCCACCCCAGGGCGTCGATGCCGGTGCCGCGGCGTCCGCCGTGGGTGGTGACCTCGAATCCACTCGGCGTGGTCTCGCACCGGCGTGCATCCACCGACACGACCACACACTGCGATCCGAAGCGCTCGGCGGCTTCGGCGATCAGTTCGGGCCGGGCGATGGCAGCGGTGTTGACCCCCACCTTGTCGGCTCCCGCGCGCAGGAGCCGGTCGAAGTCGGCCACGGTGCGCACCCCCCCGCCGACTGTGAGCGGGATGAACACCTCGGATGCGGTCCGGGCCACGACTTCGTACATCGTCGAGCGGCCGGACGAACTGGCGGTGATGTCGAGGAAGATCAGTTCATCTGCGCCCTCGTCGCCGTAGCGGGCTGCGAGTTCCACGGGGTCGCCGGCGTCGCGCAGGTGGCGGAAGTTCACACCCTTGACCACTCGGCCGTCATCGACGTCCAAACAGGGGATCACCCTGACCGCTAGCGACACCCCCCAAGGCTAAGCCCTGGGATCAGCCCTGCTTCCAAGCCCGCCCACCGGCCACCGCCGTCGGCTCGTACTTCGCGCTCTGGTCACCGGCCCCGTCGCCGACCTGTCCATAGAAATCCCAGCCCCAGCATCTGGCCGCGCCCTTGGTGTCGATGCTGCACGTGTGGCTGTTGCCGGCGGCCAAATGGGTCGTCGGATGCCCACCAGCCACCGGCACCGGGGCGGACTTGGCGCCCTGGTCGCCGTCGCCGTCTCCTACCTCCCCATAGATGTCGTAGCCCCAGCACCACGCCTTGTATGCGTTGTCGATGCCGCACGTATGGCTTCCCCCGGCGGCCAGGCGGGTGAACGTGCGTCCGCCTGCCACGAGAGTGGCTGTGAACTTCGTGGCTTGGTCGCCGCCGCCGTCGCCAACCTGCCCGAAGTTGTCGGCGCCCCAGCACCACGTCCTGCCCAGGGTGTCGACGCCACAAGAGTGGCGACCGCCGGCGGCCAGGCGGGTGAACCTGCGGCCGCCGGGCCCCGCCACTGCCACCGGGGCGTACTTCGCGGCTTGGCCGTCGTCGCCGAAACCGAGTTGCCCGTCGGTGTTGCGGCCCCAGCACAACGCCTTGCCGAGCGTGTCGATGCCGCAGGTGTGGCTCCCGCCGGCGGCAATGCTGGTGAAAGTCCGTGCCGCGGCCACGGACACGGCCACGGGGGCGAACTCGTTGGCCTGCCCGTCGTCGCCGTCGCCGATCTGCCCGTCGAAGTCGGAGCCCCAGCACCACGCCTTGCCCGCGTCATCAATGCCGCACGTGTGGTAATCCCCGGCTGCCAGACGCGTGAACCTGTGCCCACCGGCCACTGCCACCGGCGCGTACACGAATGTCGTCTGGTTGGTGTCGCCGTCGCCGACCTGCCCGAAGTCGTCGCCGCCCCAGCACCACGCGGCGCCTGCGTCGTCGATGCCGCACGTGTGGTTGTAGCCGGCGGTCAGACGGGTGAATCTATGCCCACCGGCCACCGCCACCGGTGCGTATTCGTCCGCCTGACCGTCGTCCCCATCGCCGAGCCGACCGGAGCCGTCGGAACCCCAGCACCACGCCTTGCCGGTGGTATCGAGGGCACAGGTGTGCAGGAAGCCCGCGGCCAACGTATCGGGGTTGTAGCCGCACTGAACCGCCGCGCCCGCGTCCAGTCGCCGCAGCGATCCGCCGAACGCGAAGAACAGACCGTCCTCGTCGTTGCGCGCCGTGACCGCTGAAGTTGCGCTGGAGCGCAGGCAGTCGGCGATGGCGGCGCCGTCGAGGTCCGGATGCTTCTGGGCCACGAGCGCCGCCGCGCCGGCAACCATCGGTGCCGCCATCGATGTCCCAGACTTCTTGCCGTACTCGTCGCCGGGCAGGGTCGACATCAGGCGATCTTCACGGTTGTCGCCACCGGGGGCGGCGATGTCGACCTCCGGGCCGAAGTTCGAGTAGTAGGAGAGATTCCCGTTGCGGTCGGTGGCGGCCACGGTGATCGCGTTGCGCGCACCCCCGAGGCGACCCGCCCAGGTGATCACGTTGGTGTTCGCCGGGAGCGCTGCGTTGCCCGCGGAGGCGACCACCACGGTGTCCGCGCCGGGCCCGGTGAGCCAGGCGGCCACGGAGTTGGTCTGCCCCACAAAGTATTCGCGACCCCGCTGCAAGTCCTCGAGGTCCCTCTGGCGGCAGGACCTCGCCGAGCAATTGAGCACCAAGCCCCAGGAGTTGTTGATCACCCGGGCACCGGCGTCGACCTGCTCCTGCAGGAGGTCCAGGGTGCCCTGCAGGAGTCCTGAAGTTCCCAACTGCGACGACACCAGCGCACATTCGGGGGCGACCCCGATCACGCCGGTTCCGTTGTCTTGCGCGCATGCCAGGCCCGCGACGTGGGTGGCGTGGAAGGACTCGCCGCCGCGGGCTTCGCCGTAGCTGACTGCCGGCAGGTCCTCGTGCTCGGCCACCATCCCGTTGCCGGACCCCTCCCGCGCCTCGAGGATGCCGATGGTCACCCCCGAACCGGTCGCACCCACAGCCCAGGCGGCCGGCGCGTTGGCAGCATCCAGGTTCCATGCGTCGCCGCCGTAGGCCGGTTCGTCGGAGGCCCCTACGACGGTGGGCTCGGTCTCGATCAGCAGCCCCGCCTCAGCCGACCGCACTCCGGCGAGGGCCACCAGTTCGGTCAGCCGGGCTCGAATGTCCTGCCGGGAGGGCCAGCGCAGCTGGAACGCACGGGAGTCGGCATCCCCGCCGACCACGACGGCTCCGACGGCTTGGGCGGCAGCATCGGCGATCGCCCGGGGGTCGCCCGCGCCGCCCACCACTACGGTGGCCTCGTCGACCAGCGCCGACACCGCGGGACTCACGATCTCGGCCCGGGCCACCCGGTCCGGTGAAGGCTCCAGGAAATCGTCGACCGCCCGACCTGGCGGGGCCGCAAGTTGTTCGACCGCAACGGCCACCGTCATGGTGAAGGGGATGTCACAGGCCAGCGCGGTGCAGCCCGTGCCGGCGGCCGACAGCGAGACGGTCCCCGGGGAGGCGCCAGCGGCCGCGTCGACGAGCAGGGAACCATCCGCGACCCGCAGCGACACCCCGCCTTTGCTGGCGGGGCTGTCCAGGGACGACACCGACACCAGTTCCGGGTTGATGTCCACAGCGACGGAAGTCCCCGGCTGGAGGCCCAGCTTCCGCGACAGCACCCTGTCCGGCGGTTGTGTGGTCGGCGGTTCTGTCGTCGGGGGTGGCGTGGTCGGGGGTGGCGTGGTCGGAGCCGATGATGGTGGGGTCGTGGGCGCCGTGGGGGTTCCGCCGCTGCCCGGCGGCACACCGATGCGCCTGTAGCGGATGGTGACCGCCGCGCCCCGCTTCGCCCTCACACGGACCTTCTGCCGGGATTTCTTCGGCTTGGAGGTGCGACCCTCGACGGCGATCTTCTTCGCCGATACCCGGTACAACCCGGGATTGAGCCGCTTCAGGGTCCGGCGCTTCTTCACCAGGGCGGTCTTCTTCACGCCCTTGGCCCTGCCCTTGGCACCCTTCACGACGATCTTGGCCTTCTTGCCGAGCCGATCACCCTTCACGACCAGCACCAGGCGCCGGGGTTTGACCTTCGCGGCGGTGGACTGCGCCGGAACGGCGGCGCCCACCGCCGGTGCCCCTGAAGGTGCCGAAACGGCCGTGGCCGGTCCCGCCGGCACCACCCCGAGCATCGTCAAGGCGACAGCTGTACCCACCAGACCGCTAGAGAACACGTCACCACCTCATCTTCCCGCAGCCCCCTGAGCCGCCCAGATCGTTGGGCCGCCCCGACCCCGCGGCCAGCGAGACGGTCAGCATACGAGGGCTGCCACCGATCCGCCAAACCTCGATCTCCCGAGGACGGGGTCCGGGAGGTGCTGGAGCGATCAGCGGCGCATCAGCCGTCTTCGGCGTACAGTGTGGGGCCATGGGCAACCCCGACCTCGATCGGCTCGGCGCGGCCCGACATGTGGCCTTGACAACATTCCGCGCCGACGGCACCGCTGTGCCCACCTGCGTGTGGATCTCACGGGAGGGCGACACGCTATACGTGCTGACCCATGCCGGTTCGGGCAAGGTGAAGCGGATCCGCCGCAACCCCGGCGTCGAGATCGCCCCGAGCGATGGCCGCGGCCGTCCGCAGGGCGGTGCATCCACGGCGACGGCGGAGGTCGCCGACGACGAGGACTCCATCAAGCGCGCCACCGCCCTGATCCGGCGCCGCTACGGCATCCAATACCCGCTGCTGCGGTCGCTGATGGGTCTTCGGGGCCGCCGCACCGGGAAGCCCATTGCCATCAGAATCACCGATCCCGCACCCATCCCCCACACCGCCGGACGCGGCAGCGGCGCCTGAGGAAGCACGCTCGGCTAGAGGTCTTCCGACCGAAGGTAGTTGTGGCGCGGCTCCACCGCGACCAGCGCCTCCGCGAGCGTGAACGCACCCGCGTACAGGGCCTTGCCGACGATCGCACCTTCCAGGCCGTGCGGGATCAGTTCGGCCAGCGAATGCAGATCTTCCAGACTGCCGACCCCGCCCGAGGCGACCACCGGCCGGTCGGTGGATCGGCAGACCCGGTCCAGCAGATCCAGGTTGGGGCCCTCCAGGGTGCCGTCGCGCGACACGTCGGTCACGACATACCGGGCGCAGCCTTCGTCGTCGAGCCTGGTCAACGTCTCGAACAGTTCCCCGCCCTCCTCGGTCCAGCCACGAGCGGCCAGCCTCGTGCCGCGCACGTCGAGCCCGACCGCGATCCGGTCACCGTGCTGGGCGATCACACGGGCGCACCATTCGGGGGACTCCAGCGCCGCCGTTCCGAGGTTGACGCGCCGACAGCCGGTCGCGAGTGCGGCGGCGAGCGACTCGTCGTCACGGATTCCGCCGCTGAGTTCCACATCGACGTCGAGGCGACCGACGACGTTGGCCAACAGGTCACGGTTGGATCCCCGACCGAAGGCGGCGTCGAGATCGACCAGATGGATCCACTGCGCTCCCTGTTCCTGCCAGGCCTCCGCCGCGGCCACGGGGTCGCCGTAGTCCGTCTCGGTGCCGGCGGCCCCCTGCACGAGGCGGATTGCACGCCCATCGGCGACGTCTACGGCTGGGAGAAGCGTCAGAGATTCGTTCACACGGCCCAGCCTACGGACTCACTCGCTCGGTGGGGGGATCGGCTCTTCGGTGAGCGGGGGCGCCACCGGATCCGTGGGGGTCGCCGCGGGAGCCGTGGGGGGAGCCTCCGGCTCGGTCTGCGAACCGGAGTCCCGCAGCACGAAGAACCAGGCCATCGCGAACAGGACCGCGGCCAGCGCGGCGATGAGGGCCACAACGATCCAGGGATTGGATTTCCGCTTCTCGTCGGGCAGCGGCGCGGGAGCAGGCGCAACTACCGCCGGCTGCGCCACGTTGAGGATCGGATAGGCGCGGGCTTCGGTCCATTTCGTTCCGTCCCAGAATCGCTGCCGCTCGGGCGCCTCCGGGTCCGGGTACCAACCGGGCATCGGATTCGACATGGCGCAGACCTCCGGAGACAAGATTCGCTTCGACCCTAGCGAAACGCGCTGATCGCCGCGCTCATGATCGTCCAATCAGGACAGAGAAGCCAGCCAGTTGCGAAGCAGCCGGACCCCCGCGTCGCCGGACTTCTCGGGATGGAACTGGGTGGCCCACACCGGGCCGTCCTCCACCGCGGCGACGAAGCGCTCGCCGTGCACGGACCAGGTGGCGAGCGCATCGGGCGACCCCCCGTCCCATCGACGCGCCGCATATGAGTGCACGAAGTAGAAGCGCTGATCCGCAACACCCGCGAACAGGAGGCTGCGTGCCGGCGGGTCGACGGTGTTCCAACCCATGTGGGGCAAGACGGGTGCGTCCAACCGGTCCACCACCCCGGGCCACAGGCCGATCCCCCTGGTGTCGACGCCATGTTCCACGCCATGGCTGAACAGCACCTGCATCCCGACGCACACCCCCAGCACGGGTCGACCCGCCGCGACCCGTTCAACGATCACGTCGCTGCCGCCGGCAGCCCGAAGGCTGGACATGCAGGCGGCGAAGGCGCCCACGCCAGGGACGACCAGCCCGTCGCAGTCGCGCGCCGCGGACCGGTCGTTGTCGATCACGGCGTCCGCGCCCGCGCGGATCAGCGAGTTCTGGCACGAACGGACGTTGCCGAAGCCGTAGTCGAAGACAACAACGCGGGGCCTATTCACCGCCGAGGGTTCCCTTGGTGCTGGGGATGCCGACGACCCTGGGGTCGGTCTGTACCGCATCGCGCAGCGCGCGGGCCACCGACTTGAACTGCGCCTCCACGATGTGGTGGGCGTTGCGCCCGGACAGCACCCGCACATGCAGGGTGATCTGCGCGGTGGCGACGATGGATTCCCAGATATGCCGGGTCAACGTCGTGTCGTAGGTCCCGATCAACTCCACCAGATCGGGTTCTTCGTGGACGAGGTACGGGCGACCGGACAGGTCCACCGCCGCCTGCACCAGCGCCTCATCCAGGGGCACCAAGGCATCGCCGTAGCGCCGCACGCCCTCCTTGCTGCCCAGCGCCTCCCGCAGTGCCTGGCCCAGGGCGAGTGAGGTGTCCTCCACGGTGTGGTGGGCGTCCACCTCAAGGTCGCCCTCGGTGTGGACCGTGAGGTCGAAACCGCCGTGCTTGCCCAGTTGCGACAGCATGTGGTCGAAGAACGGCACTCCGGTGCTCACGTCCACCCGACCGGTGCCGTCGAGGTCGAGCGCCACCTTGACGCTGCTCTCCTTGGTGTCCCGCTCCACGGCGGCGGTTCGGCTCATGGGGTTTCTCTCCTTGGTTCGGTGACAGCGCTGAATGCCCTGCGGAACGCCTCGTTCTCTTCAGGTGTGCCGATGCTCACCCGCAGGCAGGCGGGCACCCCGGTCTCGCGCACGAGCACGCCGTGCTGCTGCAGCCGGGTGAACACGTCGTGCGAATCCCCCAGCGGTCCGATCAACAGGAAGTTCGCCTGCGAATCCGCCACTTCGACGCCATGCTCACGCAGCCACGCCGCTTGCCGCTGCCGCTCGGCGACGACCTCTGCCACGGGGGCGAGCAACTCCTCGGCATACCTGAGTGCCGTGGTGGCCACGATCTGCGTGGTGGCGGACAGGTGATAGGGCAGCCGGACTATCCGCAGCGCATCGACGATCTCCGGCGATGTCACGGCATAGCCGACCCGCAGTCCGGCCAGGCCGAAGGCCTTGCTGAGGGTGCGTACGACGATGAGCCGGTCGAGGCCGTCGAGCAGGTGCAGCGCCGAGGGTTCGTCGCTGAACTCCGCGTAGGCCTCATCGACGACCAGCACACCCGAACCGGAGACAAGCTCGTGGAGCCGACGTACCTCGTCGAGGCCCAGCGGCGTCCCCGTCGGGTTGTTGGGCGAGGCCACGACGGTGACGCTGGGCGGGTCGGCGGCGATGCTGCGCTGCGCACCGGCGAAGTCGATGCGATGATCCGCGGTCCGGGGCTCGGTGCGGTAGCGCGTCATGGTGTCCCGCGCATACACGGGGTACATCGAATAGGTGGGCGCGAAAGAGAGCATGCTGCGCCCCGGGCCGGCGAAGGCGCTGAGGATCTGCTGCATCACCTCGTTGCTGCCGTTGGCGGGCCAGATCCGTTCCGCGCCCAGGCCCCGCCCCAGATAGCCGGCCAGCGCCGTGCGCAGCCCGAGGGCCTCGCGGTCGGGATAGCGGTTGAGATCGCCGAGGACCGCGGCCACTTCACCCGCCATCAGGTGCACCACCTGCGCGGGCGGCGGGTAGGGGTTCTCGTTGACGTTCAGCCTGACCGGCAGGGGATCGGTCGGCGCGCCGTAGGGGGCCTCACCGACCAGCTCGGCGCGCAAGGGGAGGTCGCTCATCCGCCGGCACCATCGCCGTCGGCGAACCGGGCGGCGATCGCGGCACCGTGGGCGGGGAGGTCCTCTTCATCGGCCAGCACCTGGACTGCGGCGGCGATGCCTGCCAGGGCATCGCGGTCGTAACGGATGGTCTGCACCGAGCGCATGAAGGTGTGCACGCCCAGGCCGGAGGAGTGCGCCGACATGCCCGACGTCGGCAAGACATGGTTGGACCCGGCGGCATAGTCGCCCAGCGACACCGGGCTGTAGGGGCCGATGAAGATCGCCCCGGCGTTCGTGATGTCGGCGGCCACGGCATCCGCCTGGGCGGTGTGGATCTCCAGGTGCTCCGCGCCGTAGCCGTTGGCGATGTCCACGGCGGCGGGGATCCCGTCCACGAGGAGCACCGCACTCTGCTGCCCGCTCAGCGCTTCGGCGATCCGCTGGCTGTGCTTGGTGGCGCCCACCTGGGTGACGAGCTGACGGCCGACCTCATGTGCGAGGTCCTCGGAATCGGTGACCAGAACCGCCGCGGCCAGGGGGTCGTGCTCAGCCTGGCTGATCAGGTCAGCGGCAACCATGGCCGGATCGGCGGTGTTGTCTGCGATCACCATGACCTCGGTCGGCCCGGCCTCGGAATCGATGCCGACCCGGCCCATGACCAACCGCTTGGCCGCGGTTACCCACACATTGCCCGGCCCGGTGATCAGGTCCACCGGCTCGCAGCGCCGCGGCTGCAACTGCACCCCGTAGGCGAGCATGGCGACCGCCTGGGCGCCACCGACCGCGTAGACCTCGTCCACCCCCAGCATGTGGCACGTGGCCAAGACGGTCGGGTGCGGCCAGCCGTCGTGGTCGCGCTGCGGCGGGGACACGACTGCGAGGGAGTGCACGCCGGCCACTTGGGCGGGAACGACGTTCATGATGACACTGGAGGGGTAGACCGCCCGACCGCCCGGCACATAGAGCCCCACCCGCCGGACTGGGACCCAGCGCTGGGAGACGGTGCCCCCGACAACCACCTCGACGCTGCCGTCGTGCGGAGCCTGTTCGGTGTGCACCCGGCGGACGCGGTCGGCGGCAACCCGCAGCGCACCCCGCACGTCCGGGGACAGCCGGCGCCATGACTCCTCGAGCAGCTCCGCCGGAACCCGCAGGCTCGGTGGCGCCGTTCCGTCAAGCCTGTGCGACCACTCGGCAACTGCTTCGGCACCCCGTTGCGCAACGTCGTGGATGATCGGCTCCACTTGTCCAACAACATCCTGAACGGCCGTGGCGGCCCGCGGGACCACATGCGCGGGGTCGGCCATGCCGCCTCGCAGGTCGATAAGCCGGATCATTCCCCTAGTCTACGAATGCCCGCAGATTCCACGAAGTGAGCCGACCATGAGCGACGCCGACACCGATCCCGGAGCAGCTGCCGCACCCGATCGGCCCACGTCCGCGGAGCCGAAACCCGGGAAGTCCAAGCCGGGGAAACCCAAGTCCGGGAAGAAGGACCGCTCCGCAACACGGGCCACCGACGCCCTGGGCGCGGCGGGAATCCCCTACGCCCTGCATCCCTACCACCACGACCCGGCTAGCGCCGGCTACGGGATGGAAGCCGCGGAGAAGCTGCAGGTCGATCCCAAGCGAGTGTTCAAGACCCTGCTCGCGACCGTTGACGGCGACTTGGTCGTCGCGGTGGTTCCGGTCAGCGAGAAACTGGACCTCAAGGCGCTTGCCGCCGCGGTCGGCGGCAAGAAGGCGGCGATGGCCGACCCGGCGGACGCTGAGCGGGCCACCGGCTACCGTGTCGGCGGGATCAGCCCGCTGGGCCAGAAGCGCGCAATCCCCACGGTGATCGACGACTCCTGCCTGCGGTTCGCCTCAGTCCTGGTATCGGCGGGACGGCGCGGTCTTGACCTGGAGGTCATGCCGCAGCGGCTCATCGACGTGCTCAAAGCCCGCCTGGCACCCATCGCACGCTGACGCCGGGCGGCGCCGCCCGGGCAAGCGGGGGTGGTCCCGCGCTGCGCTTCACGGATTGGCCTGCAGCCGGAATGTGCGCTGCACCAGAGTCTGATCGTCCCAGGTGCGGCCGGAGTAGGTCACCGATATCCGGCGGCCGCCGCCGTCGTCCACCTGCAGCAAGCCGAACTGGCCTGCCCCGGGGAACGCACCGTCCGAGTAGGGTCCGCCCTTGGTGCCGCCGGGCCGATCCAGCGCCGCGGCGTGCATGACGGGGAACCCGCCGGATCCCTTCGTCGTGTAGTCGCTGTTCATGCCGTCGTCGAGGGCCACCATATGGGCGTCGCCACTGAGCATGACCAGCCGGTCGGTGAGGCCGTTGGCGGCCACCGCGTCTGCCAGGCGCGTCCGCTGCCGGGTGTAGCCGGCCCAACTGTCGGCCCCGGCGGCTGCAGGGTCGATCCACGGGTCGGGGTTCACCCAGACCACGATCCCATCGCGTTGGCGCGCCGCCCCCAGCTCGGCCAGGAACCAGTCTTCCTGCTGCGGACCGAGCATGTACTTGGCGTCGTCGTCGCGTGCCGACTGCGGGGTGCGGGTGGAGCGGGTGTCGGTCAGCAGGAACCGGACCCGGCCCACGGTCACCGCCTGGTAGATCGGACCGTCGGCGGGGATCTCGTAGTGCGGCACGTACTGCCGGTACACCGCCTGTGCTGCGGGCCGCGCAGCCGCGGTCTCGTTGGCGTCGTTGCCCGCGTAGTCGTGGTCGTCCCAGACGTACCCGACCGACGTCGAGCGGTACAAGGCGCTCTGCGCCGGGGCCGTGAGGTTCGCGTCCATTGCGGCGCGGAAGAGGCCCTGGTCGTCGGTGTCGATGTTGGCGTAGTGGAAGTCGCCGACGGACAAGAAGAGCAGCGGCTGCAGTTCGCGGATGGCGTCGAAAACCGCTCCGTTGGAGCCGGTGCGGGCGCACGATGCGAACGCCACGGCGAACCGGGCGGAACCTGTCGGCAGCGTGCGCAGGGTTCCGGTGCGGATCTCATCCAGGCCCCCGTCCACCTCCACCGCGTACCGGTACCCGGTGTCGGGGATCAGGCCGTCGAAGCGGGCACGGACCACGAGGTGATCCGCGTCGTCGGCGGTCGCCGGATCCGACGTGTATGTCCGGTCGGGGTTGCTGCTGCTCGTCAGCACCACCCGAACCCGCTCGGCCGGATCGTTCAATCGGGCCACGACCTCGGTGGAGGTGCTGGTGGTTCCACCCGCCCAGACCCACTGCACCGCTGAGTCGGGCAGGGCGGCGACGGAGGATTCCGGATGCGCCGGACCGAAGTACTTCTGGTAGAGGTTGCCGGAGCCCGCCCAAACACCGCCCACCAGCACCGCGGTCACGGCGAAGAGCACCGCGATGTGCACCGCCCCCCGGTCGCGCTGCCACGCCACCCAGTGCAGGAAGGCAGGTGCCAGGAACAACAGCGACACCGCCACCGCCACCGTCGGCGGGTATTGCACGCCCGCGAGGACGGCCAGTGCGGCACCCGCGACCGCCATCACCGCTGCCCCCACGGCCTCCCAGCGCCAGGCGAGGATCAGGCCGACGGCGATCACGACCAGCAGGCCCACCTGGAGTGGCACGGCGAGGTCGCCTTCGATCGTGCCCCCCGAATCCGCCCGGGGGATCTGTCCGCGCAGCGCCAGGAACGTGAACACCGACATCGCCACCAGGCTCCACAGCACGGCGACGAGACGGGCGGTGAAGGCGATCCGGTCGGTGATGTGCTGTGTCCCCAGCAGCCGGAGCTTGTCGGCCCGGGCCGGGCGGCGCCAGCCGCGGGGAGCGCTGATGCGGGCGTGGCGGCCGAGCAGGTTCCGGGCGATGAACGGGCGGGCCCAGGCAGGGGGCTGGCGGTAGTACAGGCCGAGTGTCAGCAGGTACACCCCGGCAGCACCGAACGCCAGCGAGGCGGCCTGGATCAGCACGGCGATCCAGGCGATGTTCTCCGACCACCATGTCGCTCCGAAGAAGTTGGCCCACGCGCCGATAGCCAGGTAGATCGCCAGCGCCATGCAGGCGGTCCCGAGGATCAGGTAGGTCCAGCGGGAGCGCATGCCGGTGCGTTCCGCCAGCGCGGAGTCCCAACCCCCCACGACCAGGGCCGCACTGGTGTGGCCCTCGATCTCGGCACGCCGCCGGGACCTGTTCCGGGCGCGCATGCCCTGCACGAGGTTGTGGCCCAGCGTGAACAGCAGGCCCACGCCCAGGATCGCCGGCACCAGGACCGCGGTCTGCGGCTGCTCGGCGGCGAGGGCGGCACCGGCCGCACCGGCGGCGATGTTCATGTCAGCGTCACCAGCCCGTTGTCGCCGTCCACGTCCGCCTTCTCGGCCCCCGCCGCTGCGGCGACGATCCCGGGGACGTTGAGGACCGCGGGGATGCCCAACTCCCTCGCGACGATCGCCGCGTGGGACAAGGGCCCGCCCTGCTCCAGCGCGATGGCCCCCGCCCGCAGGAACAGTGGCGACCATGAGGCGTCGGTGGTGTGGGCGACCAGGATGTCGCCGCGGGCCAGATCTTCGTGCGGATCGGACAGCACCACGGGCCTGCCGGAGACCAGACCCGGACTCGCGGCCCAGCCGTGCAGCGTGCTCCCACCGTCGGAGGCGACGTGCTGCGGCGTCGGGGGCCGGCCGGTGAACACCGGCGGCAACGGGCCCTCTGCCGCGCACCGCTGCATCCACCGGTCCCTGCGGGACTGCTCCGCCAAGGTGGGAACGGCGCCCTCTGCGGTGGCGCGGCGCAGTTCCGCCTCGCTGAGCAGCTGCACATCGAGTGCCTGCTGCAGCATCCCCCTGCGCGCCAGTCGTCGGCCGAGTTCGAGGTGGATGCGGCGGACCTGTCCGCCCAGGGCGAGCAGCGCCGACTTGGCCCGCTCCCGGCGGTCCAGCAGATCGATCGAATCGCTGATGAGTCCGCGCAGGACCACCAGCCGAACGTCGTAGATCTCGACGGTGGAGGAACCCTCGTAGCTCCAATGGGGGGAATGCCGCAGATCCGCCAGCAGAAGTGCCCAATCCGAGGCCAGTTCCTCCTGGGCGGTGGCCATGGCAGACCCGCTGCGCTCGTACGCTGCGCGGAGCGCCTGCCAGACGGTCGCAGGGTCTTCCTCCCAGGTGGGTCCGGCGAAGACGGCAGCCGATCCTGCCTGCCGCGCTGCATCCAGGAAACGGTCGCGCCAGGCCCGGGCGGCTGCGGATGCCGCCAGCACCGGCTCGGCGTCGGGCCAGGCTTCGTGCTGCTCGAGCACCGCCAACAGGTCGCGGGAGTCGGGCAGCAGTTCGGCCCAGCGCACACCGCCGGCTGCCGGCCGCACCAGCCGCTGGGCCCAGCGCTCCGCCTGCTTCTGTCCCAGGCGGCGGCTGAGCCAGTTCTCCAGCTGCCGGTAGGCGGCGATCCCCGCCGCGGCCACGGCGGCCTCGGCCACGGCAGTTCGTCCGGCCAGGTCCAGAAGTCTGCCGCGCTGCTGCAGCAACCC
>JAQAZZ010000253.1:0-2517 GCA_032127075.1 Micrococcales bacterium
CGCCGAGATACTCCCCGACAAGACCGGGCAATCCCATATCCCGGTACTGCTGGAGGATGTAGCCGGCCGCGAGCGGCGTGTCAGCGACCGAGACCTGACCGTCAAAGACCTGATAGCCGTTGGCGCGGTAGACCGGGGATAGCGGGTCGCCCGCCAGGTCGGACAACGGGACGTGCCAGGACTCCGCGGAGCCAGCCCCTGAGCCCTCGAATGCCGCCAGGGCCGCATCTATGGAATTGCGCATATGGCGGCAGGCGGCTTCTGGGAACAGTCCGCGGACGAGGAGCGCACCGTGGCCCCGGACGCCGCGCACCAGTTGACTCCCGTCGAGTTCGGCTGCGGGGATCTCCGGCAGCGCCTGGCTCGTGGGGGACGGGTCAGGCGCCGGCGGCTCGCGACGGGGCAGGTTGGCGCGGGCACGGACGAACGCCTCGTGCATCAACTGCAACTCGATCCGCGACAGTACGACATCTGACAGACCGGGCCGGGCCTGCTGGACAACCGTCATCGCCGCTGCGACGTCGCCGACGTCCAGATGCTCCGCGGCACCGGGGAAGGCTGCCAACTCCAGCGCGGAACCGGTGGAGTTGGAACCCTTGGGAACGTGGCCCACGTCGATGACCGGGCTGCCGGGCTGCGCCTGAGCCGCACCGCCGGGCGTCCGCCGCTTCCGCAACAACCGCTGGAACATATTCACTCCTCCAGTCTTGAAACGCTATCACCGTCGCAAGGTCCGCGACAGCGGCTCTCGACACCTCCGACCGCGCGCCGCACCGGTTGCGCCCCCACCTGCCCGCGGAGTGCGGTGCATGGCTCAAGTCGCGGGTGCCGCCAGCGCCAACGCATGCTGGTACAGGTCCATGTCCAACGCGTTGTCTGTGGCGATTCTCCGGCGGAAAGCCTCGGCTGCGACCACCGGTCCGGACTGGTTGGACACGATGGGGGCGCCGAGATCCCAGCCGTACCGGTCGGACAGCCTGGCGCAGAACTCCTCCATCCTGTCGGTGAACCCGAAGAGCTCCAGCGACTCGAGCTTGTCCTTGGCGGTCCGCAGGTGCCCGGAGTCGAGGTGTACCGGCGTCATCAGGCCGTCGGTCATCTCCTCGATGCTCAACGCCAGCATCTTGGTCATGTGGTCGCGCAGCAGATGTTCCTGGATGAACCGATCCTCGTAGATGCCCTCCAGCGGCAGTTCATGCAGATCGGGGCGGTGCGCGCGATGGTGGCTGAGGAAGGACAACGTCCGGTCCACCGGGTCCCGCAGCAGGGTGAATGTGTGGAACTCGGCGGCCAACAGGTCGAGAGTGCACAGCGGCAGGTGCCCGGCTATCAGCCTGATCTGGTCACGGCGGTCGGCGTCGTTCCAACGCTGCAGGAGGCGGGGCACCGAGATCTGCGGGCCATCGCTGAGCGTGTCTCCATCGGTGTGGTCGGGGTAGATCGCCTGATCGGCGAAGACTCGGCGCAACCGCCACAGCAGCGAGATCCCGCCGGTCTTCATCATGTGCAGGAAGAAGTAGCGACGCGCTGCGTGGTCCTGCCCGATCACTGCGCCCGCCCCTCCTGGCCCAAGCCATGCCCGTAGAAGCCGAAGCCCCACATTCGATGCACCGCACTCGGCACGCACCGCACTCGGCACGCTCGGCACTCGGTCACCGGGCCGGGTCTGCCGGGATGGACCCCTAGTTGCCCATAGTATCTGGGCATGCCCAGATACGGTCGTGAAGCGGCTGCCCGAACCCGCCGGCAATTGCGTTCACTGCGGCACATGGGCCGTCGCGCCGGGGAGCGGCGGCGCTTCCTGAAGGAGCGGCACGCCGAAAGCCCATCCTTCCGGGCGGCGTTCGCCGCGGATCTGGCCGCCACCCTCCGCTTCCGGGGGGAGGAGCGGGGCCCGCTTTCGCGGACGGAGGCGGTCGCCGAGGCCGCACGTCTCATCGTCGTGAGCGACGCGTTCCTCGCGCAGGTCCTCTACCGGGGCCGGACGGCTGCGCTGCGGCGCGGTATCCCGGTCATCCCGGCGTTGTGCCACCGGCTGTCCATGATGACCAGTCAGGTGTGCATCGGCTCCCCGGCGGTGATCAAGCCGGGACTGTACCTACCGCACGGTCAAGTAGTGGTGGACGGCCTCACCGAGGTGGGTGCCGATGTGATCCTGTTCCCCTGGACGACGGTGGGGCTGCGTGGCGGCGACTTCCGCGGACCGCTGATCGGCGATGGGGTCCACGTGGGAACCGGCGCGAAAGTGGTGGGGCACATCACCGTGGGCGCGGCCGCGACGGTGGGAGCCAACGCGGTGGTGATCGACGATGTCGAGCCGCAGCACACCGTCGTCGGAGTGCCGGCGCGTCCGACTCGCCCCGGCGGGCCCGCCGTCAGTCAGCCTGCTTGGCGAGGCGGACCTCCAGCCACTCCATGATGTCGTGGAAGATCTGCGCCTTCTCCGGCTCGTGGTGCGGCTCGTGGTAGAGACCCTCGTACTCGAACAGTGTGACGTCCCCGCTGACCCGCTCGGCG
>JAQAZZ010000254.1:0-4457 GCA_032127075.1 Micrococcales bacterium
TTGCGAGGACAGCATCGAGCTCGTCGCTGGGAGCCAGCGATTCCAGCGCTATGAGGGAGAACACCACCGAGGCCAGCCCCCGCGGGCCGAACCAGCCGATGAACGTCCAGGTCTGCCGTTTCAGGCCTGACCCCAGCAGTGAGACAGCCACCGGCGCCATCCGCAGCACGGTGAGCGACGCTAGGGCGAAGCCGATCTCGGCCACGCCGATGTCCTGGATCAGCAGCGGAACGAGCAACGCCCCGAACGCCAGCCACGTCGCGTCGCCCAGCGGCTGAGTCAGGCCTTCGGGCAGATCCAGCACATGCGTGGACATCCCCTCCCGCAATGCGATGCCGAAGAAGCTGCCCGCGACGAACGTGGCGATGAAGCCGTTGCCGCCCAGCGCGGTTGCCGTCGTGTAGGCGAGGAACGGCAGCGCGAGTGTGCCCACCTCGCGGCTGCGTGCCGAGGACCAGTCCTTCATATGGGAATGGCGCAGCAACTCCCCGCCGCCATAGCCCAGCGCCACGCCTACCGCGACGCCGATGAGGATCGACACAAGAGCCTCAGGGGTGGCGGAGTCCGGGGCCGACCCCTCCGCCTCTGCCAGGACGGCGATGGCGAACAGCACCAGGGGTGTCACCAGGCCGTCGTTCAGTCCGCTTTCGATGTTGAGGATCCGTCTGATGCGCACCGGGATCCTGCGGTCGGACACCGTGGCGGCACCAAGTGCGGCGTCGGTGGGTGCCAGGATCGCGGCCAGCAGCAGGGCCATCGCCCACGGGATCCCCGGGAAGAGCAGCAGCGCGAGGCCGTAGCCGCCCAAGACTGTCAGCGGCAGGCCGATCAGCAGCAATCGGGCGACGAACCCCCGGTCCCGGTCTATCTGCCGGGGTCGCACGGTCGCGGCATCGGTGAACAGCACCAGCGCCAGGGTCAACTCCGCGAGCGTGCGCAGCCAGCCGAGTTCTTCCGCGTCGACGCCGAAGCCCACCCCCAGAGCCAGCCCGGCACCGACGAAGACGATGGGGGCGGTCAGGTTCCAGCGGCCCAATCGGCGCGAGACTGCGGAGAAGGCGAACAGCAGGGACATCAAGACGATGACGGGAACTGCCTCGACCTCCACTGCTGCCTCCTGTCTGCCGCAGGCTCATCGTGGCACGCCCAGCCCCGCGCGACCGGTGCCTGAGTTTCCCACCGGCGCAGCCGCCCCTGAGAATAGGGCAATGACTCCTCTCCCGCAGCGGCTCGACGTGACAGGTCTCAGCGTGGCCCCGCCCGTCGTGCTCGCCCCGATGGCGGGTGTCACGAACCGGGCTTTCCGCCGGTTGTGCCGGGAGCAGGGCGCCGGTTTGTACGTGTCGGAGATGGTCACCGCGCGGGCATTCGTCGAGCGCGACGCCAAGACCGCGCGTATCACAGCGTTCGACCCCGACGAGCGGCCTCGGTCGCTGCAGTTCTACTCCGTCGATCCGGCGACAACCCGGGAAGCCGTCGCACGGGTGGCCGCCGAGGGTCTCGCCGACCATGTCGACCTCAACTTCGGTTGCCCGGTAGCCAAGGTCACCCGCAAGGGCGGCGGCAGCGCCCTGCCATGGAAGACAGACCTGTACGCCTCGATCGTCGAAGCCGCGGTCGCAGCGGCCGACGGGCGGATCCCGATCACCGTCAAGATGCGCAAGGGCATCGACGACGACCACCTGACCTATGTCGAGGCGGGTCGGATCGCCGCGGCGGCGGGGGTGTCCTGGGTGGCGCTGCACGGCCGCACCGCCGAGCAGTTCTACGGCGGCGCCGCGGACTGGTCGGCGATCGCGCGGCTCAAGGACGAGTTGTCCAGCTACAACGTCCCCGTTCTCGGCAACGGCGACATCTGGTCGGCGGCCGATGCGGTTGCGATGGTCCGCGCCAGCGGCTGCGACGGGGTTGTCATCGGCCGCGGCTGCCTGGGACGGCCGTGGCTGTTCGGCCAGCTGGCGGACGCTTTCGCCGGGCGGGCCGTTCGACCCGATCCTGCGCTGGTGGACGTTGTGGCCACATACCGGCGGCACGCCCAGTTGCTCGTCGAGGCATTCGGGGCGTATGTCGGCTGCCGGGAGATCCGCAAGCACCATGCCTGGTACTTCAAGGGCTACCGGGTCCGCCGTGAGATCCGGGCCGGGCTGGGGCGGGTGGAGAGCCTGCAGGAGTTGGACGACCTCGTGGGCCGCATCGACACCGGGCAGCCACCTCCCGAGGTTGCCGCCGACGGACCCCGGGGCCGCACGTCCGGCGCGCGGTCCGTGGCACTGCCCCACGGCTGGCTGACGTCGAGAACCGTGGCCGCCGCCGAGGCGGTGAGCCTGCGCGACGCCGAGATCGCCACCAGCGGCGGGTGACGTGCCCCGGAGAAGTGGATCTTCCGGGCAGCCGTTGCGAGGTGATTGGCCGCAGTTGGCCGTACGGCAGGCAAGAGGGTGTCCGGGATGGGCATACTGCGACTCATAGCCGGGTCCCGAGGCCCCCGCCGCACTGGCGGGCCACCCGGCCGGAGCCGATCGCGGAGGATCACCCATGGCGGAACAGGAAGCCGGCAAGTACGTCTACTCGTTCGACGAGGGCCGGATGCACTGGAAAGACCTTCTGGGCGGCAAGGGCGCGAACCTGGCGGAGATGACCAACATGGGCATCCCGGTTCCGCCGGGATTCACCATCACCACCGAGGCGTGCCAGGACTACCTCAAGCACGGCGACGAGCCGGCTGACATGGCGGCGCAGGTGGATGCGGCGATCCACACCGTCGAGGAGAGCGTCGGCCGGGGCTTCGGCGACCCAGAGAACCCGCTGCTGCTCAGCGTCCGGTCCGGTTCGAAGTTCTCCATGCCCGGCATGATGGACACGGTCTTGGACATCGGGCTGAACGACAACACCGTGAACGGCCTTGCGAAGATGGCCGGCAACGACCAGTTCGCGTGGGACTCCTACCGGCGGCTGCTGTCCATGTTCGGCCGGACGGTGCTCGGCCTTCCTGCGGCGCCTTTCGACTCTGCGCTGGAGGATGCCAAGGCCTCCGAGGGTGTGAAGTTCGACATCGAGTTGCACGCCGACACGCTCCGGGGGCTCACCGACCGCTACAAGCAGGTCATCGAAGAGGGTTCCGGGGAGCCGTTCCCGCAGGACCCCCGCCGCCAGCTGGAGCTGGCGATCCTGGCGGTGTTCGATTCCTGGAACACCGACCGTGCGCGGCTGTACCGACGCCAGGAGCGCATCCCCGGCGACCTGGGCACCGCGGTCAACGTGCAGACGATGGTTTTCGGCAACATCGGCGAGAACTCCGGCACCGGTGTCGCCTTCACCCGTGAGCCCGCAACCGGCCAGAAGATCGCCTACGGCGACTACCTGCCGGACGCCCAGGGTGAAGACGTCGTCGCCGGTATCCGCAACACCTTGCCACTGACCGCGCTGCGGGACCAGGACGAGGCCGCGTACAACCAGCTCATCGACATCATGAACCA
Organism: Micrococcales bacterium; assembly: GCA_032127075.1. Lineage (GTDB taxonomy): Bacteria > Actinomycetota > Actinomycetes > S36-B12. The sequence continues at coordinate 3,477 of JAQAZZ010000254.1, forward strand.
GCTCGAGGAGCACTACCGCGACCTGTGCGACATCGAGTTCACCGTCGAACGCGGCAAACTGTGGATGCTGCAGACCCGTGTCGGCAAGCGGACAGCCGCGGCCGCGTTCCGCATCGCCGACCAGCTCATGGAAGAAGGGGTGATCACCGGCCAGGAGGCGGTTGACCGCGTCAACGGCGCCCAACTCGCCCAGTTGATGTTCCCCCAGTTCGCCGACAAATCCCAGGCGGATCTGCTCACCACCGGAATGAGCGCCTCACCGGGCGCAGCGGTCGGCGAGGTCATGTTCGAGACCCCGGAAGCGGTCGAGGCCACTGAGGAGGGCAACGATGTGATCCTGGTGCGCCGGGAGACCAACCCCGACGACCTGGCCGGCATCGTGGCCGCGCGCGGCATCCTCACCAGCCGCGGCGGCAAGACGTCGCACGCCGCCGTCGTCGCCCGCGGTCTGGGCAAGACGGCCGTCTGCGGCGCGGAGGAGATGACGATCGACCAGGAGAACAAGCTGTTCCGCCTGCCCGACGGCCGCGAGGTGCGCGAGGGCGACGTCATCAGCATCGACGGCTCCACCGGCGAAGTGTTCGCCGGGGCGGTGCCGGTGCAGCCGTCGGCAGTGGTGCAGTACTTCGAATCCGGCGTCGAAGCAGCCTCGGCCGATGCTGATGAGGACACCAGGGAACTGGTGCACGCCGTGGACCGGATCATGTCGCTGGCAGACGAGTACCGGGACCTCGGGGTGCGGGCCAACGCCGACACCCCCGAGGACGCCGCCCGCGCGCGGCGCATGGGTGCCCAGGGCATCGGGCTGTGCCGCACCGAACACATGTTCCTCGGCGAGCGCAAACTCATCGTGCAGCGGTTGATCCTCGCCGAGAACGACGAGGAGCGCCAAGCCGCGTTCGACGAACTGCTGCCGCGTCAGCGCGAGGACTTCACCCAGATCCTGGAGGAGATGGACGGTCTGCCGGTGACGATCCGGCT
>JAQAZZ010000255.1:0-4010 GCA_032127075.1 Micrococcales bacterium
CGTGGCGAGGGCTGCTGCCGAGGGTGCTGCGGGTCCACCCCCGGGCTAGATGTACCCGGCCACCGCGTCCATGAGAGTCGGCTGATGGGTGGGCCGCCGATGCTGTGGTGGTAGCGGTGATTGTAGCCAGAAGCGACGCGACGGCAGACCGGCCGCGCCCGTTGAATGGGCGCCGAACGGGCTTGAAGCGCGCGAGCGGCGGGTCGGACTCACCACCGTGACGGTGGCGACTTAGCCTGTGGGCGTGACTGGATCCTCTCTTGCCAAAACGCTCGGCCCCGCTTTGGTGGCCGGCGCCATTGCGCTGTCGGGCTGCAGCGCTTCCGACGGCGACCCCAGCGCGGACGGCGGCGCGGACGCCGAATCCTGCACGCAGGAGCAGCAGTTGGCGGAATGGCCCATGAAGCGCAGGGTGGCGCAGCTGCTCATGGGCGGGGTGAATACCGACGGCGGCGGGCCGGCGGTGAGGTCCGCGGTGAGGGGCATCGCCCGCGGGAACGTCGGCGGCGTCAACTTCCTCGGCGGCGGATCGGCCGCCTACGCCAACAACGAACTCGCCCAAGCGGTTGATGCTGGCGGCGCGGTCCCGCCGCTGCTGGCCGTGGACCAGGAGGGCGGCCGAGTGCAGCGGCTGGCCGAGCAGACCGGCTGGCTCCCCTCCGCGCGGCAGATGGCCGATGACATGACCCCGAAGCAGGTCCAGGCGCAGGCGCGCGAGATCGGCCGCACAATGCGCAAGCTGTCGTTGAACATGGACTTGGCGCCGGTGGCCGACGTCAGCGACCAGGAACCGTGGGAAGTGATCGGCGACCGGTCGTTCAGCGACGATCCCGACGAGGTTGCCGACTACGCCGGCGCGTTCGCCGAGGGCCTGCGGCTGGCGGGGATCGTCCCGGTGCTGAAGCACTTCCCCGGTCTGGGTTCCGGAACCGGAAACACCGACTTCGAGCAGGCCCGGACCCCGCCGCTGTCGCAGTTGCGCGACGAGGACCTCGTCCCCTACGAAACGTTGCTGGCCGAACAGCCCGTTGCGGTGATGACCACCAACGCTCAGGTCCCGGGCCTGACCAACGGCAAGCCGGCCTCCTTGGCGAAACCGACCTACCGGTTGTTGCGCGAGGAATACGGCTTCGACGGCGTCGTCATGACCGATTCGCTGTCCGCGGCCGCCATCACTGCTGACAGCTCCGTGGCCAAGGCGGTTCAGCAAGCGCTGAAAGCCGGTGCGGACATCGCACTATGGGACGGGCTGAGCCAGGCCCCGCAGATCCGCGAGGCACTGGTGAAGGCAGTCAAGAAGGGCCAACTGTCGAAGGAACAGGTCAACGCCTCGGTGCTGCGGGTGCTGCAGTTGAAGGACGTCGACCTCTGCGAGGGGCGCTGAGCCTGTCCCGCAGCCACTCGGCGGGGGTGGGACACTTGTCACCATGAGCGCCGAACAGCCGCAGTCAGTTCCAGACGCCGAACCGGAGGAGACCAACAGCACCCGGATCATCGTCGTGGGCCCCGACGGGCAACCCCTGGGGGAGGTTCAGGCAACGTCCGACTCGTCCGACTCAGACGAACGCGGGGTCACCGACCTCGTCGAGCAGCCCGCCAAAGTGATGCGCATCGGATCGATGATCAAGCAGCTGCTGGAGGAGGTCCGCGACTCTCCGCTGGACGAGGCGGCCCGGGAACGGCTGCGGGAGGTCCACACCCGTTCCATCAAGGAGCTCGAAGACGGCTTGGCGCCGGAGCTGATCGCCGAACTGGAGCGGCTGTCGCTGCCGTTCGGCACCGATTCCACGCCGTCGGACGCGGAACTCCGCATCGCGCAGGCGCAGCTGGTGGGCTGGCTGGAAGGGCTGTTCCACGGGATCCAGACCGCGCTGTTCGCCCAGCAGATGGCCGCGAGGGCCCAGTTCGAGGAGATGCGCCGCCGGGCTATCGGCTCGTCCCCGAGCGACGACGGCTCCGGGGAACAGGCGCCGGGGCAGCCGCCGAAGCGGCCGCCGTCCGGACCGTACCTATAGAACTAGGCTGGCGGCCATGATCGATCTTCGTGTCCTGCGCAACGACCCGGACGCCGCACGAGACTCCCAGAGGCGCCGCGGCACCGACCCCGCAGCCGTGGACCGGTTCCTGGACCTCGACCGGCAGCACCGCAGTGCCCTGCAGGAGTTCGAGGGCCTCCGGGCGCAACAGAAGCAGTTGGGCAAGCGCATCGGCGCGGCGCGCGGCGCCGCCAAGCGCGGCGCAACCACGCCGGAGCAGGATCACGACCTGCGGGGACTCCTCGCCGAGGCCGAGGATCTCGCCGACCGGGTGAAGCGGGCCGACGCCCAGGCCACCGAGATGGGCCCCGCCGCCGCTGAGGCCGCCCGGCTGATCGACAACCTCGTGGACCCGGCCGCCCCTGTGGGCGGGGAAGAGGACTTCGCCCTCATCACCGAAGTCGGCACGCCCCGCGATTTCGATGCGGCGGGCTTCACCCCGCGCGACCACCTCGAGTTGGGCCGGCTGCTGGGGGCGATCGACACCGACCGGGGGGCGAAGGTGTCCGGCTCCCGGTTCTTCTACCTCACCGGCCCCGGGGCCCTGCTGGAACTCGCGCTGCTCAACCTCGCGATGAGCCTGTCGGTCCGCAACGGGTTCACCCCGGTGATCCCGCCCGCGCTGGTGCGCCCCGAGGCCATGGAGGGCACCGGCTTCCTCGGTCAAGCCGCCGAGAACGTCTACCGGCTGGAAGCCGACGACATGTATCTGGTCGGGACCGCGGAGGTTCCGCTGGCCGCCTACCACTCCGAGGAGATCATCGCCGCCGATCGGCTGCCGCTGCGCTACGCCGGGTTCTCCCCGTGCTTCCGCCGTGAGGCCGGCTCCCACGGCAAGGACACGCGAGGCATCATCCGGGTGCACCAGTTCGACAAGGTCGAGATGTTCGTGTTCTGCGATCCGGCCGACGCCGCCGCCGAACACGAGCGGCTGCTCGGCTGGGAGCGGGAGTTCCTGGACCTGCTCGAGGTCCCCTACCGCGTGATCGATGTCGCCACGGGCGACTTGGGCGCCAGCGCCGCGCGCAAGTACGACATCGAGGCGTGGATCCCCACCCAGGGCCGCTACCGCGAAGTCACCTCGACGTCGAACTGCACCACGTTCCAGGCCCGACGGCTGAACATCCGCCTGCGCCCCGAGGCCGGGGGCCCGCAACCGCTGGCGACCCTCAACGGCACGCTCGTGGCCATGCCGCGGGTGATCGTTGCGATCCTGGAGAACCATCAGGCCGCCGACGGCTCGGTGCACATCCCCGAGGGGTTGCGGCCGTTCCTGGGCGGAACGGAATGGCTCCGCCCGGCATGACGACCGATCCGCTGTCCAGCGCCACGGTGCTCGCCACCGACCTGGACGGCACCCTGCTGCGCTCCGACGGCAGCATCGGGGAGCGCACCCAGGCGGAGTTGGGGGCCGCTGCCGCCCGAGGGGTCCGCACCATCTTCGTGACGGGGCGGCCGCCGCGGTGGATGCCGGCCGTGGTGGCGGCCACCGGCCATGCGGCGACCGCGCTCTGCGCCAACGGTGCGGTGACCGTTGACCTGGCCGACGAGACGATCCTGTCGAGTCGCACCTTCCCGCCCGAGGTGCTGGCAGAGACCATTTCCGTGGTCGCGGAACTGTTCGGGGACTTGGGGGATCGGGTCTGGTTCGCCGTGGAGCAAGCGGTGGCCGGTCCGATCAGCGACGCGGCGCTGCACCACGAAGCCGGCTTCAGCCCCCTGTACCCGTCCGCCCCGATCCACCGCGCTGAACTCGCGTCGGTGCCCGGGGTGGTGAAACTGCTAGCCCGCACCGAGGGCGACCCCGCCGATACTGCGGCGGTCGCGTCAGTGGTGACGGCTGCCTTGGACGAATCGGTCACCGTCACCCACGGCAGCCGCCTGCAGCAGCTGCTGGAGATCTCCCCCGCCGGGATCGACAAGGCTTCCGCGTTGGCCGGGATGGCCGCGCGATGGCGGGTCGGCGCCGAATCG
>JAQAZZ010000256.1:0-3574 GCA_032127075.1 Micrococcales bacterium
CGGATCACCTGGCTCATCGACGCTCAGCAGCCCGTCCCTCACGTGGTCGAGCCCGACCCCCTGTTGCTGGCCCCGATCGCCGACCCACCACCGCGGTCAAGGGACACACAGGCCCGGTGTATCTGGCGGGCGAGGGAAGCCGGGGAACCAGTCCGAGCGCTCCATGCGGTCGTAGGCCGAGATGCCCGCCGCCAGCATCCGCAGGCGGACCTCCCCGGTCTGCGGTTCCGGCACCGGCCTTCGACGACCTGCAGGACCTCGGGCCCGCCTGGGCGCACCACATCCACCCGCACCACACGCTGCTGCGCCATCACACACCCTCGTCCCGATGGACTCGGCCCCCTGCGAGCCAATAGCCATACCGCGGGCCCGTCCAGAGCCGAAGGTCATCCCGCAGGCATCCCCGGGCTGGGCTGCTACACCGGTGCGCTCGTGGGTCTGGCCGCCGAGGCAAGGCGCATGTCCGAACCGTCGCGGCATCGTCGCGGCTCTGCTCCTCACGCTGGCTGTGCTGCCTCCATGAGTGGATGGTCGAGCGGGGACCGCCCCTCCATCACCCGCGCCTGCGACGCATCGCTGCCGGCTTTCCGGACTGCCACCGCGCAGGTGCCCCGCCGGCGCCGGTCGCGGCAGATGATCAGCTCGGCCCCGACGCTGCGACGATCGCACACAGCACGACCAGCATGAGGGTGATCCCCCCGAATAGGTACTTCTCGATCCAGTGCCTGCCCAGAAGGTTCATGGGTGTGTTGATGGCCATGAATGCCACGATCACCCACGACATCACTGTGACCAGCGTGCTGTCCCCTGCGGTCCCGATGACCCCTGCCCTGGTGAGGATCACGACGGCGAAGAGCACCAACACGACGGCGGTGACGGCGCTGGCCGCACGGTATGCCGGCGGCAGCGTCCCGTCGTCGCGAACGGCGCGGCCACCGAACGCGTAGGCGCCCCAGGGGACGCCGAGGGCAAGCGCAAACTGGAACAGCGCCACGACCCCGAAGAGCACCGCAGCAGCGATCGCAGCAGTCTCAACGCCCATCGACTGACCCTACCCATCGCCCCCATCCCCTGGAAGCGCTCAGCGAGCCGCCGCCGAACTCCTGGCCGTCGACCACACCTCGTCGCATGCACCGGTTCCGCTCACGACGGTGTCAGAGCCAGCCGCGGTCGCGGGCGAGGCGGGCCGCCGCGGTGCGGTTGCTGGCGCCGAGCTTGCCGATGGCCTCGGACAGGTAGTTGCGCACGGTGCCGTCGGACAGGTGCAGGCGCGCGGCGATCTCGGCGTTGGACAGGCCGTCGCCGGCCAGGCGCAGAACCTGGCGCTCCCGGTCGGTGAGCGGGTCGGGCTCGGCCCATGCGTCGGCGGCGAGGGTCGGGTCGACGGCGCGCCCGCCCTGGTGGACGGTCCGGATGGCGTCCGCGAGGGTCGCCGAGGGGGCGTCCTTGAGCAGGTAGCCGCCGACGCCGGCGTCCATGGCGCGGCGCAGGTAACCGCTGCGGGCGAAGGTGGTGAGGACGACTACCCGGGTGGCCAGCCCGCGTCGGCGGATCTCCGCGGCAACGTCAAGGCCGCTCCGGCCGGGCATCTCGATGTCGGTGAGCAGGATATCGGGCTGCAGGGTCTGGACCAGACGCAGCGCTTCGTCACCGTCGGCGGCGGTTCCGACGACATCGATGTCGGGTTCGAGTCCGAGCAGGCTGCCGAGGGCGCCGAGGACCATGCGCTGGTCCTCGGCGAGCAGGACGGTGATGCTCACGGCTGGGCCGCCGGGCTGGGAGCCGCCGACGTGGTGGGAGTGCGGGGCAGGGTGACGCGCACCGTTGTGCCGGGTCGCTCGCCCTTGGCGGGGCCGGTGTGGCGGCTGACCTGGCCGCCGAGAGCTGTGGCGCGTTCCCGCATCCCGGCCAGGCCGGAGCCATCGGGCCCGGGGGCGCCGCGCCCGTCGTCGCTGACCTCAAGCCTCACCTCGTGAGGGGTGGCGTCGGCGCGGATGGTGGCGCTCCGGGCGTCGGCGTGGCGCACCACGTTGGTCACGGCTTCGCGCAGGGCCAGTGCCAAGGCGGCCTCGTGCTCAGCGGGCAGGACGGGCAAGTCGATGGTGGCCTGCAAGTCGACGCCGGCGGCCGAGAGTGCCCGTCGTGCGTTGACCAGCTCCGCGCCGAGCCCTTTGGCCCGGTATCCGGCCACCGCGGAACGCACCTCGGCCAGGGCGTTCCGCGCGGTCTGCTCCACCTCGCGCACCTCCCGCTCGGCCCGCTCCGGATCGGATCGGACCAGCCGCCCGGCCAACTCAGACTTCAGCACGACCACCGACAGGGTATGTCCGAGCAGGTCGTGCAGGTCGCGGGCGATGCGTTCGCGCTCGGCGATCGTGGCCAGCCGTTCGATCTCCTCGTCCGCGCGGCGCAGCCGGGTCTGGGTGCGCTCGCGTTCGGCGTCGATGATCCCCGCTGCCCCGATCACCAAGACGAACACGATGATCGGCACAACAGCGAGCAGTCGCCACGGCATGGGAACCGTGGAGATCGGGAACATCACCCCGGCGAGCCCGGCCAGGACGGCTACCGCCACGACGGCCCGCCTGACGGGGGAGAGTCGTCCGGCAAGGGCGGCGGCGTAGACGACGAAGACACCCGCCCCGGCATTGACCAGGGTCCCCACCACGCCGAGACCAGCCATCGCGGCCAGCAGGAACACCAGGCGTCGCTGATCCCGCTCAGCCAGACTGGCCCGGTACAGGGGCAGGAAGGCCGCGACCATCAGCCCAGTCGCGACCCAGTCTGCCGGGGTGGTGTCGGGGTCGAACGCCGGCTGGAAGACCAGCGCAACGAGGTAGACCAGCCATAGATAGGGCGCGTAGCGGGCGATCGTTTTGTTCACCGCGGACCTCGTCTCATCCGTAGGTGCGGCCCTCGTCGCGACGGAACCCCCAGGCTGCCACGAAGAGGAACAGGATGGTGGAACCTAGCACCGCGGCCACGTGCACGGCCGGCGAGCCGCCCTCCGACGCCCCGATCGTGCCCAGCGCCAGCTGGACGAAGTGGTACGGCGGAAGCGCGACCGCGACCGACTGCACCACTTCCGGCAGCTGGGAGATCGGGATCCACAGCCCGGACGCGAAAGCCATCGGCAGCCACACCAGGTTCAGCACCGCCGGGGCGGAGTTGGGCCCGACCAGGTAGCCGAAGGCCAGGCCCATCGCCGAGAACGGCAGCGCCCCGGTGACCAGCGCCAGTCCAACCGCCACCCACTGCCCTGCCGCCAGGCGCACTCCGCCCAGGGTCGCGGCGAGGGTGAACAGAGCCAGCACGATGATCGAGGCCACGGCCAGGCTCATCACCACCTTGGCGACGAAGTACGCCAGCGGCGGCATCGGCGCGACCCGCTTGAGGCGCATCCATCCCTGCCCACGCTCGACGGCCACCGACACCCCGAACCCGAACAACGCCGCCCCGATCACGCCGAAGGCCCCGTAGGTGACCAGCATGTAGGTGGTCACCCCCGCGCCGCCGGCCCGCTCACCGGCGAAGGTGATCCCGAAGATCACGTAGAACATCAGCGGCAGGGCGA
>JAQAZZ010000257.1:0-33024 GCA_032127075.1 Micrococcales bacterium
ATCCGCGCGCGCTGGTCGGTCGCGTAGATCCGGTACATGTAGTCCCGCTCTTCGTCGGTGACCATCTCCAGGGTGAGTTCGTCGTGGTTGCGCAGGAACAGCGCCCATTGCGCGTTTCCGGGGATCTGCGGGGTCTGCTCGATGATGTCCACCAGCGGGTAGCGGTCCTCCATCGTCACCGCCATGTACATGCGGGGCATGACCGGGAAGTTGAACGCCATGTGGCACTCGTCGCCGTCGCCGAAGTAGTCGCGAGTGTCCTCGGGCCACTGGTTGGCCTCTGCCAGCAACATCCGGTTGGGGAACTTCTCGTCGACATGCGCGCGGAGCTTCTTCAGGAAGGCATGCGTCTCCGGCAGGTTCTCGCACGACGTGCCGTCCCGCTCGTACAGATACGGGATGGCATCGAGCCTCAGGCCGTCCACTCCCATGCCCAACCAGAAGTCCACCACGCGCAGGACTGCGTCGTGTACTGCCGGGTTGTCGAAGTTCAGGTCCGGCTGATGCGAGTAGAACCGGTGCCAGTAGTACGCGCCGGCGTCGGAGTCCCAGGTCCAGTTGGACGACTCGAAATCGGAGAAGATGATCCTGGCGTCCTCATACTTCTGGTTCGTCAGGCTCCACACGTAGAAGTCACGCCATCTGCTTCCCGGTTTGGCGTTGCGGGCCCGCTGGAACCAAGCATGCTGATCGCTGGTGTGGTTGATCACAACTTCCGTGATCACGCGCAACCCCCGCTGGTGGGCCTCCTTCACGAAACGCCGGAAGTCGCGCATCGTGCCGTAGTCGGGGTGGATCCCGTTGTAGTCGGCGATGTCGTAGCCGCCGTCGCGCAACGGGGAGGGGTAGAACGGCAACAGCCACACGGCGGTGGCGCCCAGATCCTGGATGTAGTCCAGCTTCGCCGTGAGTCCGCGGAAGTCACCGATACCGTCGCCGTTTCCGTCGGCGAACGACCGGACATGGACCTGGTAGAGCACCGCGGTCTTGTACCAGGTCGGCGAATCCGTCAGAGTGATCGGATCGGCTATGGCCACCCGCCAACCCAACCACATTCAGTCCAACGGATGCTGTCCTTCATGCGTGTCGTTCCACGCCCGCGGATCTTCCAGGGGCTCCAGGTGGGTCATGACCTGCACCCCAGGCAGCGCCTGGCACAGGTCCTGCTCGATCTGGGTGCACAACTCGTGCCCGGCAGCGACGTTCCAATCCCCCGGGACCAGCACGTGCATCGAGATGAACGACTGCCGACCGGCTTGGCGGGTCTGCACGCCGTGGATCACCACATCCTCACCCCGGTACGGTGCCAGCACCGATTTCATGACGTCGACCTCGTCGCTCGGCAGCGCCGAATCCATCAGTCCGGCTGTGCTTCTGCGCAGTAGGCGCACACCCACCACCACGATGTTGATGGCCACCCCGATGGCGATCAGGGGGTCGAGGATGATCCACCCGGACAGCCCCACGACCAGCACCCCGATGACGACTCCGCCGGTGGTCCACAGGTCGGTGAACAGGTGGTGGGCGTCCGCGACCAGCGCCATGGAACCGCGCTGCCGGCCCACACGCAGCAGGATCACCGCAACGGCCGCGTTGACCGCCGAGGCGAGCACTGAGATGGCCAGGCCGATGCCGATCTGCTCCAACGGCTGCGGGTCGAGCAACCGCTGGACCGCGGAGATGATGATCATCGTGGCAGCCACGACGATCATCCCGCCCTCTACCAGCGCTGAGAAATATTCGGCCTTCCCCAGGCCGAACTGGTGCTTCTGGCTGGGCGGACGGCTGGCGGCGCGCAGCGCGATGATCGCCACGATCGCAGCCGAGATGTTGACCAACGACTCCATCGCGTCGGAGAGCAGCCCCACGGAGCCGGTGATCCACCATGCCCACAGCTTGAGCAGCAGCACCACGAGTCCAGCCGCCAGCGAGAGGAATCCGTACTTCGACAGATCCTCGATGCCGTGGGCGGCGCTCTCGGAGTGCTGCTCCGATCCGCTCATGTGACCAGATCCGCGGTGAGGTGCCCGACGCGGTTGTGCGACAACAGCCACCAGTCGGGGAAGTTCGGCATCGGCCGGTACTGCAGATGGCTGATGCCCGTGTGGTTCGTGTGGACGGCCACGACGCTCCACGGGCCCTTCTCGAAGATGTACTCGAAGATCGCCTCGATCACGCCCGCGTGGCAGACGACCAGGACCCGATCGTCCGCTATGGCCTCGGCGAGCTCGGGATCACCGAACCGGTTGCGCGCCGGGACGAGTTCCTCGATGAACGACCCCACCCGGGAACGGAACTGCATCCATGACTCGCCGCCCTCGGTGACCGGTTCGTAGGGCCGCAGAGTGCCCCACATGTCCGGGACGTAGGGCATCAGGTCGGCTCCCGCCACGGGTCGACCATCGGGATGGGCCGTGCCGATCTCCCGCAGGCGGTGGTCGAGGTACACCTCGGTCCCGCACCGCCCGGCCACCATGTCCGCGGTCTCCGCGGCGCGTGCCACGCTGCTGGCGTAGATCTTCGTCGGGTCGAGTTGCGCGGCGACGAAGCCGGCGGCCAGCTCCGCCTGCTCGCGGCCCTTGTCGGTAAGCGGCTCGTCGCGGTGATCCGCGGTCAGATCGGCCAGGTTGACGTGGCTCTGACCGTGCCGCATCAGGTACAGATGCACGCCGCCCACCCTAGTCGCTCGGCCCGCCGCCACGCAGCGGCGAAGGTGCGCGACACTGTCGCCATGACGGTGCCCTTTCCCGAGGTCTGCAGCCAGACTGTGGCTCGCCGCGGGGTGGCGGTGCACAGCGTGGTGGACAGCGGTGCCCAGAACTGTGTCGTCATCGCCGACGGCGGCACGCTGATCTTCCGGTTCCCCCGCTATCGGCCCGATCGCATCGGCGAAGTGGCCGACAGGCACCGTCGGGCCCGCGACTTGGGGCTGCCGGCGCCGGCGGTGATCGACATCCGTCCCGGGCGGGTCGGTGCGGCGCATGTCGTGCTCGAACACGTCCCGGGAACGCCGCTGCAGGATCTCCTCCCCGAGATGGCCCCCGCGGCCCGCCGAGCCGCCGCCACCGGAATCGCCGACCTGCTGCTGCAGCTGCGGGGCATCACCGCACCGGATTGGCCCTTCCCCGCACCCGGCTGGAACGAGTTGTGGTCGGGGTTCGCCGCCCGCGCAAGGGCCGCGACGGCGGATCCGGCATCGGGTGTTTCAGCAGCCGACGCCGACTTGGCACAGGCAGCGTCGCGGACCGCCGCGTCGGCACCCTCCGGCCTGGTCCACGGCGACCTGGCCTGGGGCAACATCCTGTTCGACGACCTGGGCAATGTGCAAGCGATCCTCGACTGGGACTTCGCCGTAGTCGGCGACCCCGCCATCGATGTGGCGGCGGTGCTGATGAACATCACGCCGGACATGGTGCTCGCCTTCCACCAGCACCATCGGCATACCGCGGCAGATCTCGCCCGGTTCGACGCCTACCTGGCCACGTGGGACCTGCAGCACCGGATGGGAATCCACCCCGGGGATGCATGATCAGGCGATCCCCCGCGGCCGGTATTGGACGCTCACCCGGGCGCCGGCCGCCCCGCGCGTCTTCGGGATGCAGTGGTCCCAGGTGCGCTGGCATGAACCGCCCATGACGAGCAGATCCCCGTCGCGGACGGTGAACGACCGCGAGGCGCCGCCGCCGCGCGGACGCAGCAAGAAGCGGCGCTCGCTGCCCAGGGACAGCACCGCCACCAGCAGATCCTCCGTCGCGCCGCGGCCGAAACGGTCGCCATGCCAGGCGACGCTGTCGTTTCCGGATCGGTACAGGCATAGTCCCGCTGTGGCGAACTCCTCGAACCCCTGGCTTCGGTAGTGGTTCGTCAACCGGTCCCCTGCCGCACCGAGCAGGGGTGCGGCAGGTCGGCGTACCGACCGTAGTGGGCTGTCAGCCGGGGGACGTCGACCACGTTGTCGTACATCTGCCGGCTCTCACGGCGCCAAGGGACATCGCGCAGCAGATCGGGCACGATAGCGGCCCCACCCGCCAGCCACCCCGGCACCAGGTCAACCCAGGCGCCGCTGCCCAGCTCTACACGTCGCGCGTCGTCCAGATCACGCCACTGTTCGCTGCCGGCGGCGAACAGCGTCGACTGCCAGGAGACTCCGAGCGTCGAGGTGCTCATGACTCCTCTTCTTCCTCGGCGACGATGGTCATCGCACGGTGGGCAAGGTCCGCCGAGTAGCCCCGCCTCGCCAGCGCCGCGAGCAGTCGGCGTCGCCGGACGCCCTCGTCCAGCCCCCGCTGGCGCGACCAGCGCTTGCGGACGAAAGCCACGGCAGTGGCGAGTTCTGCGTCGGGCTGCAGTTCCGCGACTGCCATGGCCACCGTCTCCCGGTCGACCCCGCGGTCGGACAACCACTTGCGCATCGAGCGGCCGCTCCAGCCCGCTCGCCGGCTGCGCGACTCGACGAAAGCCGCCGCATAGGCGGCGTCGTCCACAAGCCCCACATCCTCCATGCGGTCCAGCACCCGCTGCGCGACGTCCGTCGGCACATTCTTCCGATCCAGCGCCTTCTCGAGTTCAGCTCTGGTCCGCGCCGAGGCAGTGAGGCGCTGCAGCACGATCGTGCGTGCCACCGACTCGGGATCCGCCGGCGGATGCGCAGTTTCCCCGGAAGTCACAGATCGATGGGTGTCGGTGGCACTGCGCTCACACCTGGTTGGACCGGGCCCTTCTCGTCGGCCCCAGCGGCGGAATCCGGATCAGGGGCATCCACTCTGGGGATGATGCCCATGTCTTCCTTGATCCGCTTCTCGATCTCGTCGGCGAGGTCGGGATTGTCCCGCAGGAAGGCGCGTGCGTTCTCCTTGCCCTGACCCAGTTGGTCGCCCTCGTAGGTGTACCAAGCACCGGACTTGCGCACGATGCCGTTGTCCACCCCCAGATCGATCAGGCTGCCCTCCCGGGAGATGCCTTCGCCGTAGAGGATGTCGAACTCGGCCTGCTTGAACGGTGGCGCCACCTTGTTCTTGGCCACTTTCACCCGTACGCGGTTGCCGACCGCCTCGCTGCCGCCCTTGAGCGTCTCGATGCGGCGGACATCCAGCCTGACCGACGAGTAGAACTTCAAGGCCCTGCCACCCGTGGTGGTCTCCGGCGACCCGAACATCACTCCGATCTTCTCCCGCAACTGGTTGATGAAGATCGCAGTGGTGCCCGAGTTGCTCAGCGCACCGGCCATCTTCCGCAGCGCCTGGCTCATCAGCCGCGCCTGCAGACCGACATGGCTGTCACCCATCTCACCTTCGATCTCCGCGCGCGGCACCAGGGCTGCCACCGAGTCGATCACGATGAGGTCGATTGCGCCGGACCGGACCAGGGTGTCTGTGATCTCCAGCGCCTGTTCGCCCGTGTCCGGCTGCGACACATAGAGGCTGTCCAGATCCACACCCAGGCGCTGGGCGTAGGAGGGGTCGAGCGCATGCTCGGCGTCGATGAACGCCGCGATCCCGCCCAACTGCTGCACGCTGGCGATCGCGTGCAGCGCCAGACTCGTCTTGCCGCTGCTCTCCGGGCCGTAGATCTCCACGATCCGGCCGCGGGGCAGGCCGCCGATACCCAGCGCCACGTCGAGGGCTATCGCACCGGTGGGGATCACTTCGATGGGGGCACGCGTCTCCTCGCCGAGGCGCATGATGGAGCCGCGACCGAACTGCTTCTCAATCTGCGCCAAGGCGCTGTCCAGGGCCTTCTCGCGGTCCGTGCCCTTCCCGAGATCTGTACTCTTCCCGCGGTCTGCGGCTCTCCCCCGGTCGGCACCTCTCCGGCGGTCTGCGGCGGCCATATGTCCTCCCAATCGGTGGTCCGGGGCAAGGGTGCCCGTTGACGACGACCCTAGGCCTGCGGTCCGACAGCGCGGCAGTCCCGGCTGTCCCGGTGTGGATAACCGGATGTGCCCACGATAGGACGAACATGTGTTCGAATCGATGACGCGTGATCGGCGTGTCGTGGAGTCACCGCAATGAGCCGGGGACCTCCACCTGCCGGCACACCGCCCGCCAGACCTGTTTGGCCGCGATGCCGTCCGCCAGCGCCTCGGCCACTGTTCGCCCGTCCAGGTCGGCAATGGTGACATCTCGGGCCCACGAATCCGCGTAACCCTCCCCGAACACCGCATGCATCCTGCGCCAGAACTCGGTCAGCCTCACACGCCGATCCTGCCATCGGTCCGGCGGGAGGCACCCGCCTGGTCTTCGCACGGGACCGGGGTCACCATAGTGGGGTGACCGCATCGCCCCTGCCCGCCGGGTTCAGTCCGGTGACCCGGCAGTGGTTCGAGGAGTCCTTCGCCGAGCCGACCCGGGCGCAGTCCCTGGCTTGGGAGGCGATCAGCGCCCGCCGGCACACCCTGGTCGAGGCGCCGACCGGGTCGGGGAAGACCCTTGCGGCCTTCCTGTGGGCCATCGACCGGCTCATGGCCGATCCCGCCAGGGGGAGCACAACCTCGATCCTCTACATCTCGCCGCTGAAGGCCCTGGCCGTCGATATCGAGCGCAACCTGCGCACGCCGCTGGCGGGCATCAAGCGACTCGACCCGGACTCGCCGCAGATCTCGGTCGGCGTGCGCACCGGCGACACGACCGCCGCGCAACGGCGCCGGATGCTGGCCCACCCGCCGGACATCCTCATCACCACGCCGGAATCGCTGTACCTGATGCTGACTTCCCAGGCGCGTACGACGTTGGCGGGTGTGGGCACGGTGATCGTCGACGAGATCCACGCGGTCGCCGGCAACAAGCGCGGATCGCATCTCGCCCTGAGCCTGGAGCGGCTGGAGCAGCTGGCCGAAGAGCCGCAGCGCATCGGACTGTCGGCGACGGTGCGTCCGGTGGCGGACGTCGCCGGATTCCTCGGCGGCGGCCGCGAGGTGAGCGTGGTGTCGGCACCCCGGGACCGCCGCCTGGAAGTGCGCGTCGAAGTGCCGGTGGCGGATCTCGCCAACCCGCCGGCCGCCGACGACGAGAGCACGGGGGCGCCGTCGGTCTGGCCGCATGTGGAGGCAGCGGTGGCCGAGGCCATCTCATCGCACCGCTCCACGCTGGTGTTCACCAACTCCCGCCGGCTGGCAGAGCGCCTCACGACGCGGCTGAACGAGATCTGGGCCGAAGGCAACCCGGATGCGCCGGTGATTGCCCGCGCCCACCACGGGTCGGTCAGCAAGGAACGCCGCCGGGAGATCGAGGACAGCCTGAAGTCGGGCTCGCTGCGGTCCGTTGTGGCGACCAGCAGCCTCGAACTGGGAATCGACATGGGAGCGGTGGACCTCGTGGTGCAGGTGCAGTCCCCACCCGGGGTGGCGTCGGGGCTGCAGCGGGTCGGGCGCGCGGGTCACCAGGTGGGCGCGGTGTCGCGGGCTCTGCTGTACCCCACCCACCGCGGCGACCTCTTGGCCGCGGCGGTGACCATCGACCGGATGCTGCTGGGTGACCTGGAGCCGCTGTCCGCCCCCCGGCACCCGCTGGATGTCCTGGCCCAGCAGGTCGTGGCGATGGTGGCGATGGACGACTGGGACGCCGACGACCTGTACGCAGCCGTGCAGCGGGCCTGGCCCTACCGGGCCCTGCCACGATCCGCCTACGAGGCGGTGCTCGACATGCTGGCCGGCCTCTACCCGTCGGAACAATTCGCCTCACTGCGGCCGCGGCTGATCTGGGACCGGGCCGCCAACCGGCTGTCCGCCCGACCGGGCTCCCAGCGGATCGCCGTGACCAACGGCGGTACGATCCCCGACCGGGGCCACTTCGGCGTGTTCCTGCTGGGGGCCGATGGCAACACCCGGGTGGGCGAGCTGGACGAGGAGATGGTCTACGAATCCCGCGTGGGGGACGTCTTCGCCCTCGGTTCGGCGAGTTGGCGCATCGAGGACATCACCCCCGACCGGGTCCTGGTCTCCCCCGCCCCCGGGCAGGCGGCCAAACTGCCGTTCTGGCACGGCGACAACGTGGGCCGATCCGCCGAACTCGGCCATGCCATCGGGGATTTCCTCGATGCGTTCGACCCCGCGGGAACCCAACTCCCGGGGCACCTCGATGACGCGGCCAGCGCGAATCTGATGGGCTACCTCGACGAGCAGGTAGCCGCGACGGGGGTGTTGCCGGGCAGCAGCCGGATCGTCGTGGAGCAGTTCCGCGACGAACTGGGCGACCGCCGCATCGTGGTGCACTCCCCGCTCGGTGCGCGCGTGCACGCACCGTGGGCCCTGCTCCTCGCCGACAGGCTGGTCGAACGATTCGCAGTGGACGCCCAGGTGATGCCTGCCGACGACGGGATAGTCCTGCGGCTGCCCGACGACGGTTCCCTGGACTCCCTGCCCGCGATCGCCGATCTGCTCAGCATCGACCCGGCAGCCGTCCAGCAGTCGTTGACCCGACTCGTCGGCGGTTCAGCGCTGTTCGCCTCCCGCTTCCGCGAATGTGCCGCCCGGTCGCTGCTGTTCCCCCGGCGGGACCCGGCGCGGCGCTCTCCGCTGTGGCAGCAACGGCAGCGGTCCGCCCAACTGCTGACGGTCGCTGCCGGCTTCGACTCCTTCCCGGTGATGCTGGAGACCTTCCGGGAATGCCTGCAGGACGTCTACGACGTACCCGCGCTGGTGTCCCTGATGGAACGGATCGAGGGCGGCGACGTCGAGGTGGTCGAGGTGACCACACCAAGCCCTTCGCCGTTCGCGAGGTCCCTGCTCTTCACCTACGTCGCGGCGTTCCTGTACGAGGGCGACTCCCCCCTCGCGGAGCGGAAGTCCGCCGCCCTGGCCCTCGACGAGTCGCTGCTGACCGAACTGCTGGGCACCGCGGACCTGCGCGAACTGCTCTCCACCGAAGCCATCGAGGAGGTGTCCCGGCGGCTGCAGCACACGGGCGACCGCAAGGCGACGGGGCCGGAGAGCGCCTGGGACGTTCTTCGACGCATCGGCCCGCTGCGGGACGACGAACTGGATGAGCGCGGGATCACCGAGCAGTTCCGGTCGGAACTGGCGGCGGCCCGCCGCGTGTTCGCGTTCCACCATCGCAACACCACGTGGTGGGCGGTCGTCGAGGACGCCGCCCGGCTGCGCGACGCCTTGGGTGTGGCGCTGCCGACCGGGTTGCCCGAGTCCCTGCTGGCCGCCAACCCCACCGCGCTGGACGACCTGCTCATCAGATATTCCGCTTGCCACGGACCCTTCGTCGTCGCCGATATCGCCCGGCGCTACGCCCTCGGCGAGGCGGTGGTGACTCAGCGTGCCCACGCCCTGCGGCAGCGGGGGGCGCTGCTGTCGGGCGCTTTCCTGCCGGACGGTCAAGGCATGGAATGGTGCCACCCGGACGTGCTGCGCTCCATCCGGCGCGCCTCCGCGGCGCGGTACCGCGACGAGATCGAACCGGTCGATGCCGAACAGTTCGCGCCGTTCCCGGCGCGGTGGCAGGAGGTGGCCGCCCCCGGCGGCAGGCCCCGGCGGCGCGGAGCGGAGGGCCTGCTCGACGCCATCGAGCAACTCGCCGGGGCACCGCTGCCAGCGTCCCAGCTTGATGCGCCCATCCTCAGCAGCCGGATCGCCGACTACTCCCCCGCCGCGCTGGACGAACTGACCTTGTCCGGTGAGGTGGTGTGGTGGGGGGTCGCGCCGCTGCCGCGGGACGGTTGGATCTGCCTGGCCCCCGCCGACCTCGCACCGCCGCTGCTGCCGGAGCCTGCGGTCGGCGACCATCCGATCGACATGGCCGTGCTGGCCGTCCTCGAATCAGGCGGGGCCTGGTTCGCCGACCAGATCCGCGAACAGATCCCCCACTCCGAAGGGGTGTCGGGCGAAGATGTGGACTCCGCCCTCTGGCGCCTGGTGTGGGCGGGCCGGGTGACGAACGACACCCTGGGCGTGCTGCGCCGGTTGGGGCGACCCGTCCAGCGGCGCACGGCCTCGGTGTCCCGCCGGCGAAGGCGCGGCGGCACCCTGCGGGCGCGGGCCACGGGGCGGTGGAGCGTTATCCGGCACCCCGAAGCAGCCAGCGCGGCAACCGGGGCGTTGACTGTTGCCGAGACGCTGCTGGACCGCTACGGCCTTGTGACCCGCGGCGCTGTGCAGGCCGAGCGGCGCACCTATTCACAGGTGTATCGAGCGCTCAGCGCGCTGGAGGATCGGGGGCGTTGCCGCCGTGCGTATGTTGTGGCCGGGCTCGGCGGATCCCAGTTCGGCCTGCCCCAGGCCGTCGACCGAATCCGTGCCCCGAGAAGTGAGCAGGACCCCGATGTGCGGGTGCTGGCGGCGGCCGACCCCGCGAACCCCTTCGGAGCCGCCCTCCCGTGGCCGGAATCCCCAGTGGCGGCCCGGCCGGGGCGCAAGGCGGGGGCCGCTGTGGTCCTGGTGGACGGGGCGCTGGCCGCCTATGCGGAGCGCGGCGGCAACAGCCTGCTGGTCTTCGGCGACGAACCGGCGGTCCAGGAGCGCGCGGCCGGTGCACTGACCCGGGCAGTGGCATCGGGGATGCTGCCGCCGATGGCGGTGAAGAAGATCAACTCCGGCCCGCTGGGCCACAGTTTCGGCGCCGCCTTGATCGCGTCCGGCGCCGCCGAGACACCCGCGGCGCTGCGGCTGCGCGCCTGAGAACCACCGTCACCCGTTGGAGTCAGGCCGGTGGCTGTCCATCTCCGACAGGAACCGCTCGACCTGGGCGCCGATCTGGTCCGCACTCGGCAACGGGGACCCGCCACCGTCCTCCACCGCGTCCATGTCGCCGGACACGCCCGCGTCGTACTGTGCCTCCAGTGCCGACAACAACGGCGTGAACTCCTCGGAGTCGCGGGTCTGGCGCTCGATCTCGCTGTCAGCCGCCGAGGCCGCGCTCTCCAACTGATCTGTGGGCAACACCAGCCCCGCGGATCCGGCCAGGGCTCGCAGCAGCGCGATGGCCGCCCGCGGGTAGTCGAACTGCACCAGATAGTGGGGAACCTGCACCGCCAAGCCCATGGCGTCCTTGCCCGCCTCACCCAGACGCAGCTCCAGCAATGCCGCGACATGCCCGGGAATCTCCAACTCGCCCAGGGTCGAGGCGTGGCCGCGGATCAGATCCGGATCCGTCGCGTGGAAGGTCACCCCCACCGGACGGGTGTGCGGTGCCGGCCAGGGGATGCCGATCATTCCCACGGTCAGTCCCACATCGAAGCTGTCCACCAGTCCCAGCACGTTTCCGGTGAACTCTCCCCACCGGTAGTCCGGCTCCGGGCCGCTCAGCAGCAGGAACCGGGTACCCCGCTCGTCGGTCAGTTCGTGCAGGGTGACCGTGGGGATCTCCACCCCCGTGAACATGTTCACGTTGTAGGTCATCTTCGGCCGACGGGCGCGGTAGTCCAGGATCGAGTCGGAGTCGAACTCGCCGATCAGCCTGCTCTCGCAGGTGTCCAAGAGGTGCGCCACCGCGATCTGGGCGGCTGAGCCGGCATCCATGAATCCCGAGAAGGAGTGCACCAGCACCCGCCGGCCCTCCTGTTCGGAGGGTTGGGAATAGCGGTGGAAGCCTACTTCGCCCATGGCGGCTCAGGCCGCCAGGATGTGGGCAGCTTGAGACCGGCCGACCAACCGCGCCGCTTGCAGTTCTTTCAACGCAGCCTCGTTGCTTGCCGCCGCCAGAACTTCCGACATCGGAGCGGACAAGGCGTGGCAGATCGCGGAGAGCAACTCTGAGGATGCTTCCTTCTGCCCTCGCTCCACTTCGGACAGGTAGCCGAGGGAGACCTTGGCGTCACCGGACACTTCGCGCAGGGTGCGGCCTTGATCCTGCCGCCGCCGGCGGAGTTCGGCACCGATGATCTCGCGCAGAACAATCACAGCCTCGGCCTCCTTCCTCGTCCTAGACCATACCGTGGTGGGTTGCCGACCACCATTCCGTCTCCCGTACCAACCACCGACCGCTTCCGGTCATTCCCTCCGGGGGATTCTTGCTCGCAGGTCATGCATCGATTGTGACGCCCGAGTCCGACACTCGGTTCCCGGCCGCCTGCAGCCACTGCCGGGAAACCGCGCCGCCGCGCGCGCACTCTGTCAGAAGCGACAGCGCCAACCGTGTTGTGTCGCTGCGGACCCGGGCCCGGTCGCCGGCCAGGTCGGCGCCGATCACGCCCTGGCCCGGGCCGATGCGCCAGCCCAGGTACACCGTCCCCGGTCGCGCTCCGCCGTGCGGCAGCGGACCTGCCGCTCCGGTGGTGGAGACCGCACAGTCAACTCCCAGCGCTCGGCAAGCGCCCAGTGCCATCCAGGCGGCCACTGCGGGATCGACGGGCCCGTTGCGGCGCAGGAGCGACGCAGGCACGCCGAGCAGATTCTGTTTTGCGGCGATGTCGTAGGCCACCACCGCCCCGGCGAAGACCGCCGAACTGCCGGCGACCGCAGTCAGGGCGGCCGCGATTGTTCCCCCCGTGAGCGATTCCGCTGTGGCAGCCCGCAACCGTGAGCCGGCCAGCGCCGTGACCGCCTCCGTGGCATCCGGCACTGCGGCCTCAGTCACGGGCGGCGTCCCCGAAGGCCTCGCGGCGCAGTCCCGCGTTGCGGTGCACGGCGATCGCGCGGAATGCGTAGTCGATGCCGGTGGCGACGGTCAGCACCACTGCCAAGGCCATCACCCCGTCGCGGACGGTGATCAGCCAGCCGGACAGCGGCATGAGGTACAGCACGATCGCCAGCATCTGGGTGACGGTCTTCGCCTTGCCGCCGCGGCTGGCGGGGATCACGCCGTCCCTGATGACCACGAACCTGATCACTGTGACGGCGAGTTCCCTGCCGATGATCACCACGGTCACCCACCAGGGGAGTTCGCCCAGCAGGGACAGCCCGATCAGGGCCACCCCGGTCAAAGCCTTGTCCGCGATGGGGTCGGCCACCTTGCCGAAGGTGGTGACGATGTTCTGCTTGCGCGCCAAAGCGCCGTCGACGTAGTCGGTGGCGCTGGCGATGAGGAAGATGACGGCCGCCACAAGCCGGTAGGTGTCGTTCTGCCCGTCCTGGGCCAACAGCAGCCACCCGAAGACCGGCACCAGCAGGAGCCGCAGGGTCGTCAACCCGTTCGGCACGTTGACGTTGGACGGCTTGGTGGCAGGGCTGCTGTCGGTCACGGCGAATCAGCCTCTCCGATCAAGTCGACCCCCGCGGCCGACACTATCCGTACCGACACTGCTTCGCCGACGTCCACGCAGTCGGCGATCCACAGATCACCGTCCTGCGGGCCTTGGTATTCGGCCTGCCCGCGGGAACCGGACGGATCGGACTCGGTGACCAGCAGCGTTGTTGTGGTCCCCACCCGCCGCGATGCGCGGTCGGCAGCGACGTGGTCGGCAAGCGCACAGATCCGTTCGACCCGCGAGGAGATCTCGTCGGCGTCCAGCGCACCCGACAGATCTGCGGCCTCGGTCCCGTCCTCCGGGGAGTAGGCGAATACCCCCACGGCGTCGAGTTCCGCCGCCACCAGGAACCGTTCCAGTTCCGCAAGGTCGTCCTCGGTCTCCCCCGGGAATCCGACGATGACATTGCTGCGGATCCCCGCCTCAGGTGACCCGGCCCGGATGTCGCCTATCAGCCCGAGGAACGAATCCGCATCCCCGAACCGGCGCATCCGCCGCAGCAGCGGGCCGCTGGCGTGCTGGAAGGACAGATCGAAGTAGTCGGCCACGGCCGCCGTGCCGATCATCGCCGCCACAAGTCCCGGCCGCATCTCCGCCGGCTGCAGGTACGACACCCGGATGCGGTCGATACCCGCCACCTCCCCGAGCGCGGGCAGCAGGGACTCCAGCAGACGCGGCGAACCCAAGTCCTTGCCGTAGGAGGTGGAGTTCTCACTTACCAGGACAACCTCCCGCACCCCTTGGTCGGCGAGCCAGCGCGCCTCGGTCACGATCTCGTCGGGATGCCGTGACAGGAACGCTCCTCTGAACCTTGGGATGGCGCAGAATGTGCACCTGCGGTCGCACCCCGAGGCGATCTTCAGCGGTGCGACCGGTCCGCCGTGCAACCGGGAGCGCAACACCCGGGCGTCTGCCCCGGGCAGATCCAGCCCGGCAGGCTGCCCATGCCCCGGCGGCGTCTGCCCGCCAGGTCGCTGCACCGGCGCCAGCGGCAGGAGTGTGCGGCGATCGCGCGGCTGATGGCTGGGGATGTTCTCCCCGGCGACCACTCGGCGAAGGGTATCCCCGATGGTGTCGTAGGAGTCGAAGCCGATCACCGCGGCAGCTTCCGGCAGCTGCCGCTGCAGTTGCTCGCCGTAGCGCTCCGCGAGGCAGCCGACGGCCACGGCAGGCACCGGATCATCGCTGAGGGACAGCAGGACATCGATGGATTCTTGTTTCGCCGCCGTCACGAATCCGCAGGTGTTGACCACCACTACATCGGCCTGCTCGTCTGCCTCGGCGATGTCCCAGCCCTGGGACATCAGACGTGCGGCCATCTCTTCGGAGTCGACCTCGTTTCGGGCACACCCCAGCGTCATCAACGAGGCTGTCGGGCGTTGCGTCACAGCAGCAGCCTAGTGGCGACCGGACACGCGACTCGCGTTCGCGGCGCGCGGATCAGATCTCCCCGGCGCGCAGCCCGGCCAGCAGTTCCGGGATGTCCTCAGGCTTCTTCAGGACCTCGCGCGCTTTCGAACCCTCCGACGGCCCGACGATGCCACGGATCTCCATCATGTCCATCAGCCGCCCGGCTTTGGCGAAACCGACGCGCAGCCGCCGCTGCAGCATCGATGTTGACCCCAGCTGGGTGTCCACAACCAGTTCCACCGCCTGGCAGAGCAGTTCCAGGTCTTCGCCGATGTCGCCGTCGAGGTCCTTCCTCCCGCCGGGGGCGGCGACGACATCGTCGCGGTACTGCGGAGTCATCTGCTGGCGGCAATGCGAGACGACGGCCCGGATTTCGCTTTCGGTCACAAAAGCGCCCTGGATGCGCACTGGCTTGCTGGCACCCATCGGCAGGAACAGGCCGTCGCCCTGGCCCACGAGTTTCTCCGCGCCCGGCTGGTCGAGGATCACCCGGCTGTCTGCGAGGCTGGAGGTGGAGAACGCCAGCCGACTCGGGACATTGGCCTTGATCAACCCGGTGACCACGTCCACGCTGGGCCGCTGGGTGGCGAGGACGAGGTGGATCCCCGCCGCACGCGCGAGTTGCGTGATCCGGACCACCGACTCCTCCACCTCACGCGGCGACACCATCATGAGGTCGGCCAGCTCATCGACGATGACCAGCAGGTACGGGTAGGGCCGCAAGGTCCGATCGGTCCCCGGTTTCGCCTCGATCGCCCCCGACCGCACCGCGCGGTTGAAGTCGTCGATGTGGCGGAAACCGTATTGCGACAGGTCGTCGTAGCGCAGATCCATCTCCTTGACGACCCACTGCAACGCATCAGCCGCTCGCCGCGGGTTGGTGATGATGGGCGTGATCAGGTGGGGAACCCCGTCGTACACGGTGAGCTCGACCCGTTTCGGGTCGATCATGATCAGGCGCAACTCGTTGGGCGTGGCCCGCATCAGCAGCGACGTGATGAAGGAGTTGATGCACGACGACTTGCCGGCTCCGGTGGCGCCAGCGACCAGCAAGTGCGGCATCTTCGCGAGGTTCGCGCAGATATGGCCGCCCTCGACGTCCTTGCCCAGCCCGACCAGCAGGGGGTGGTGATCAGATGTGGCCGCCCTCGAGCGGAGCAGATCCCCCAGGGTGACCCATTCCCGGTCGACGTTGGGGATTTCGATGCCGATCGCGCTCTTGCCCGGGATGGGGCTGAGGATGCGCACATCCGCCGAGGCCACTGCGTAGGAGATGTTGCGGCTCAACGCGGTGACCCGCTCGACCTTCACCGAGGGGCCGAGTTCGATCTCGTAGCGGGTGACGGTCGGGCCGCGCTGGAACCCGGTCACCCGCGCGTCGATGTCGAACTGTCGCAGCACCTCGGTCAAGGCGGCCACCACGGTGTCGTTGGCTGCCGTGGCGCGCAGCGCCGGAGGTGCCGCGCCCAGGATCGCGGGGTCCGGCAACTGGTAGGAATCGTCTTCGGTGAGGCGTAGCTGTTCCACGTGCTCCGGCGGCGACTCGGCGACCGGATCAGGCAGCGCCGGGGCGACTACCGCCGCCGCTGCGGCCTCCGGCTCCGGCCAAACCTCCTCCGGATCAGGATCCGGATCCGGATCGGGTTCCCCGACCACCGGGCTGGCGAAAGGCTCGTCGAGTTCCATCGGACCATCGTCGGCGGGCTTGAGGTGACGGGCGGTGTCGCCGAGCCTGCGGCCCACTGACCGCAGCCGGTCGGGCACGTCCACGATGGGAGTGGCGGTGAGGATGAGCAGGCCGAACAGCAGCAGCATCATCAGCAGCACTGCCAGGATCGGTCCTACGGATGTGACGAACGGAGCCGTCACCAACCATCCGAAGACGCCGCCGCCCTCGGCGATCGGCTCGAAACCGCGCACGGGCGACGGGGCCCCCACTGCGACCGCACGCAACCCGCAGAAGGCGAGCAGAACCGCCATCCAGCCGATGAACATCCTCCCGGTGGCACGCCCCTCGCCCGGATGGCGCATGACCCGCCAGGCCAGCCACAGCAGCAGGACGGGGACGGCCCAGTGGCCGAGCCCGAACAACGCGCCGACGACAAGGGACAATCCGCCGGCGAGCGGGCCTTCGGCGCTGAACCAGGACACCGCCACCATCACCACGGCAGCGGCGACCAGGGCAAGTCCCAGCCCGTCGCGCCGCACGGCTGGATCGATATCCCGGGCCGAGTCACCCACCGAGCGAACGGCGGACCCCATCAGCCCGCCGAACCACGTCCACGCCGCGGCGAGGCCGCGCCACACCGCGCGGAAAGCCCTGGCCAGCGGGCCCGGTCCGGACGCGACGGGCTTCTTCGCGGCGCTCGACGACTTCGCCCGGGAGCCCTTCCGGGATGTGCTCGAGCGCGACGATGCCATGCCACGAAGGGTAACGCCGGGGTCCGCACGTACCCGGAACCGAAACGCGAGGGGTCAGACCTCGACCACCACGGGGACGATCATGGGTCGCCGCTTGTGGGTCCGTGAGACCCACCGGCCCACGACACGACGCACGATCTGTTGCAGCTGGTGGATCTCGTCGACGTTCTGGGCCAGCGCCTGTTCCAGCGCCTGGGCGATTTCGGGCCGGATCTCGGCGAAGACCTCGTCGTCGTCGGCGAAACCGCGCTCATGCAGCTCCGGACCCGCCATCACCTTGCCGGCACCGACGTCGACCGCCACGAACACCGAGATGAATCCCTCCTCGCCCAGGATTCGGCGGTCCTTGAGCTGGGACTCGGTGATGTCACCGACACTGGCCCCGTCCACATAGACGAACCCCACCGGCACCGACCCGGTGATCTGCGCATCGCCCGCCACCAGGTCGACGACCGAGCCGTTGTCGGCGACAACGATCCGCCCGGTCGGCACCCCGCTGGA
This sequence comes from Micrococcales bacterium, assembly GCA_032127075.1. Classification (GTDB taxonomy): domain Bacteria; phylum Actinomycetota; class Actinomycetes; order S36-B12. The sequence goes on from JAQAZZ010000257.1 coordinate 17,461, forward strand.
CCGGGCCAGTTCGGCATTGGCGTGCAGGTGGCGCCACTCGCCGTGGACCGGCATCACGTTGCGCGGCTTCACGATGTTGTAGAGGGTCAGCAGCTCGCCGGCTGACGCATGCCCGGAAACATGCACCTCGGCGTTGCCCTTGTGCACCACATCAGCACCTTGCCTGGTCAGCCCGTTGATCACGCGGTTGACCGCGTTCTCGTTGCCGGGGATCAGCGACGACGCCAAGACGATCGTGTCGTCGGGACCCACCTCGATGGCGTGGTCCCGGTTCGCGATGCGCGACAGCACCGCCATCGGCTCGCCCTGGGACCCGGTGCACACCAGCACGGTCTCGTTGTCGGGCAGGTCGGTCAGCGCCTCGGAGCGCACCAGGATCCCGCCGGGCACGCTGAGGTATCCGAGGTCACGTGCGATGTTCATGTTGCGCACCATGGATCGCCCCACGAAGGCGACCCGGCGACCGTGCGACACGGCCGCGTCCAACACCTGCTGCACCCGGTGGACGTGTGAGGCGAAGGAGGCCACGATGATCCGGCCACGGGCAGCGGCGAACACCCGGTCCATCACCGCGGCTATGTCGCGCTCGCTGGCCAGGTAGCCGGGCACCTCGGCGTTGGTGGAGTCCACCAACAGCAGGTCGACGCCCTCTTCGCCCAGGCGGGCCAGGGCGGGCAGGTCGGTGACCCTGCCGTCCAACGGCAGTTGGTCGAGTTTGAAGTCGCCGGTGTGCACGACGAGTTGATCCTCGATGCGCAGCGCCACGGCCAGGGCATCGGGGATCGAGTGGGTCACGGCGAGGAACTCCACGCCGAACGGTCCGGCCTGCACGCTCTGCCCTGCGGCAACCTCGTGCAGGTCGGGCGTGATCCGGTGCTCGCGCAGTTTCGCGGCCAGCAGCGCCAGCGTCAGACGCGAGCCGTAGACGGGGATGTCCGACCGGTTGCGCAGCAGGAACGGCATTGCCCCGATGTGGTCCTCGTGGCCATGGGTGAGCACCACGGCGACGATGTCCTGCCAGCGCCCGTCCAGGTAGGAGAAATCGGGCAGGATCAGATCCACACCCGGCTGCTCGTCCTCCGGGAACAGCACACCGCAGTCCACGATCAGCAGCTGGCCCCGATGCTCGAACACCGTCATGTTGCGGCCGATGGCGCCCAGACCGCCCAGGGCGACAACCCGCACCCCTTCGTCGGGCAGCTGCGGCGGTCGGGTGCGGCTCACAGTTCGAATCCGCCCGCGCGCAGGTCCTGGCGCAACTGGTCCCGCTGGGCCGCGGTGGCCGGCAGCAACGGACGCCGCAGGTGTCCGCCGCCGCTGCGCTCCAGCAGATCGAGCGCCGCCTTGACCATCACGGCACCCTGGGCGCGGGTCATGACACCCACCACCACCGGCACGAGCGACCGGCTGATCTCCTGCGCCGCCCGGACATCTCCTGCCAGGAAGGCTGCGATCATCACCGCCAGGCGGTCCGCCACGATGTGCCCGATCACGCTCACCACCCCCGCCGCACCCACGCTGAGCAGGGGCAGCACGAGGCCGTCATCGCCCGCGTAGTACACCAGGTCGCTGTCCGCCATGACCCGCTGGGCCGCGAAGACGTCACCTGTTGCGTCCTTGTTGGCGACGATCCGGGGGTGTTCGGCCAGGCGCAGCATCGTGTCGTGGGCGATCGCCACCCCGGTGCGCCCCGGAATGTCGTAGAGCATCACGGGCAGATCGGTCGCGTCGGCAATGCCGGTGAAATGCTCGATCAGCCCCTCTTGCGGCGGCTTGTTGTAATACGGCGTCACCGCGAGGGCGGCATCCGCGCCGGCGCCCGCCGCGGCGATCGCCAGTTCGATGCTGTGGGCGGTGTTGTTGGTCCCGACCCCCGCGACGACGTGGGCGCGGTCGCCGACGGCCTTGACAACTTCCAGGACCAGCGCACGCTTCTCCTCGTCGCCGGTCGTGGGCGATTCCCCGGTGGTCCCGTTGACGATCAGCCCCTCGTTGCCGAGGTCGACCAGGTCGTTGGCCAGTTCCGCCACCGCCGCGTAGTCGATCTCGCCGTCGGGCGTGAACGGCGTGACCATGGCGGTGAGGACCCGGCCGAACGGAGCCTTGCTGTCGTGGTTCTTCATGATTGCGGAGGTCCTATCATGTCGGCGCGCTCCACCACGGTACCCGCTGCCCTGTCGTGCCAGGTGCGCCGCGCCGGGTCCCAGATCGGCCACAGATGGTCGAACACCCAAAGGACCAGTGTGGTGAGGCACACGAAGGGCGCGGCAATCAGCAACAGGGCAGGTATCAGCCATCTGACCAGCGCGGCCCGGAATCCTGGAACCCGCCGCCCGGTCCGCACCTTGCGGATGGCCGCAGCCCGGTCGCCCAAAGTCTGTCCGGATCGGGCGACGAGGACCACGCCGTTGAGGAAGCTCACCAGGAACCAGCACGCCACGCACACGAGGACGGCGGCGGCGAACCCCGGGCCGAGCAGTGCGTTCGCCTCTTCCTGGGTGGGCTGGTAGCCGGGGTCGGCCTCCACCCTGGCCAGCAGGTCGGACCATACCTGGGAGTCGACCACCGAGTCCCAGCCGATGGTGACCGCAACCACCAGAGCGCTGAGCACCGCCGCGGGCACTGTGACGATGACCCAGTCGAGCAGGAACCCCCCCGCGCGTCGCCCGAAGCCGGCCAGGACCTGCCCGTCGGGGCCGAGAGAGCCGTCATCCGGCAGCGGGCTCACCTGCTCCGGGGCAGTCGGCGGGCTCACCTGCCATGAGACCGGCGGCGGCGGGACCGGAACCGGCTCGGGCACCGGCTCGGGCACCGGCTCGGGCACCGGCTCGGGCACCGGCTCGGGCACCGGCGACTCCGCTGGCGTCACCACCTGCGTCCACTGCGACCCCGACCAGTAGCGCAACCCGCCGGACCCCGCCGGATCCGCATACCAGCCGGCCGCAGGGCGTTGTGAGCCGGTCAGGGGGCTACCCTGCCGTTGGCCTCGAACGCGGCGTGGGTCAGCGGCATCAGCCGGGCCCATTGCACCTCCATCGCCTCTGCCACCATTTCTATCTCCCGCTGCGGGAACGACGGGAACGCCGAGTCCGGCCGTTTGGTGCGCAGCGAGAGGAAGTTCATCAGGCTGCGGGCGTTCATGGTGACGTACATCGACGAGTACGTCGCCACCGGCAGCACGCCCCGGGCCACCTCCCGGGCCACGCCGGCGGCGAGCATCTCCTGGTAGGAGCGGTATGCCTGCTCACATGCCCGCATGGTCTGGTCCACCACGACCTCGTGCTGCTGCGCGGTTCCGGCGACGAACTCATACGCCCCCGGCTTGCCCTGCTGCACCAGGTTCCGCTGCGGTCCGGGGACATAGAACACCGGCTGCAGCTCCCGGTACCTGCCGGATTCCTCGTTGTAGGAGGCGATCCGGTGCCGCATGAACTCGCGGAAGACGAAGATCGGCGCGGACACGAAGTATGTCAGCGAGTTGTGCTCGAACGGAGTGCCGTGCCGGTCGCGCATCAAGTAGTTGATCAGGCCGCGGGAACTCTCCGGGTCGGCGCTGATGTCGTCGAGCGAGGATTCGCCCTTGGTGGAGACCCGGGCCGCCCAGATCACGTCCGCATCCGATGCCGAGGCTTTGATGAGGTCCACGCTCATGTCGCTGCGGTACTTCACCGCGGGCCCCGCTGCCGGTTTGTCGCTCTGCGTCATGGCGTCACCTTCCTCCGCCCCACAGGCTAGCCCCGCGGATCTGGGTCGAGGCGCACCCGGGGTCGGAGCGCGTCGTCGGCACGCAGTCCCCCGGCCCGGCCACACGCCTGCTCCCGGCCCCCTAGTATTCGGTGGCGGACCCGCGAAAGGAACGGCATGGCAATTCTTCGTTTCAGCGTCAAGCCCGACGACGTCCCGCGAATGGCCGACGCCGTGCTGCTGTCTTTCGGAAAGAATTCAACCGCGAAATACTCCGCCTTCTGGGTTCTCCTCGGGCTGTCGGGCGTCATCGCGACGGCAGGTGTCGCGAACAATTCCACGGCAACGGTGATCGGCGCCATGATCGTCGCTCCCCTGATGACCCCGATCCTCGGAACTGCGTTCGCCCTAGTCATCGCCGATCGAAACCGGATGATCAGGTCTTTGCTGGTGGTCGTCGGCGGTGCCCTGCTGGTGATCGGCATCGGCTTCTTGTTCGGGCTGATGGACCCGCTGGGGGCGGTGCTGCAGGACAACCCACAGATCAGCTCGCGGGTGAACCCCAAGCTGATCGATCTCATTGCCGCCCTGGCGACGGGGACCGTGGGGGCTTTCGCCCTGGTGCGCCCCGATATCTCCGACACACTGCCCGGAGTGGCGATCGCTATCTCCCTGGTGCCGCCGCTGGCGGTTGTCGGGCTCACGCTGGAGGGCGGCGAGGTCGAGCAGGCCGGCGGAGCCCTGCTGCTCTTCTTGACCAACGTCACGGCAATCATCTTCACCGCGACGATGGTGCTGCTGCTCTACCGGGTGCGGGATACCGCGGCTGGGACCGGGCTGAAGGTGGGTCGGCTGAAGGGCAGCACCCTGGCCATGGTCGTCGTCACCGTCCTGGTCGTGGCGATACCGCTGGGGTTCGCCACCGCGAGGGTGGCCCAGGACTCCTATGTGAAGTACAGAGCGTCCCCCACCGTGTCTGACTGGGCTGCGTCCGCGGGCTGGCAGGTCACCGACTACGAGGTGAAGAACCTGGTGATGACCGTGGTGGCACTCGGGCAGCCGCCGGAAGTCGATCCGGAGGTGCTTCGCCGCGAGCTCGACGAGCAGGGCTACGACGACGTCACGCTGAATCTCAGCCTCGTGGTCGGCGGGGAGCGCGTGATCCCACCGACGCAGGCTTCGTCCTGAGCGGACCCTCAGCGGGGCAGCAGCACCCCCGGATTCATCACCCGTTGCGGATCCAGCGCCGCTTTGAGGGTGGTCAGCACCCGTATCCCCCCGTCTCCCAACTCAGCAGCCAGCCAGGGAGCATGGTCGCGGCCCACAGCATGGTGGTGGGTGATGGTGCCCCCGTGCGCGACCACGGCGTCGGTGGCGGCCTGTTTCGCCTCCTGCCAGTGCGCCACCGGATCAGCGGCAGCGGCGGCGAACGCCGTGAAGTACAGCGAGGCCCCGGTCTCGTAGACGTGGGACATGTGGCACATGACGAACCCCCTGCCGCCGTCGCGCCCGAGCGTGTTGCGCAGGGCGTCACCGACACCGCGGTACAGGTCCGGGATGTCCCGCCACTGCGCCGCGGTCTCGACGGTCTCCACGATGTAGCCGTTGTCCAGCAGTTGATCGCGCACATAGGGACCGTCGAAACGGTGCCGCCGCCAGGACGATCCCACCGATGCGCCCAGTGACGCCGCGCCGTGGGATCGCAGAACCGACCACGCGGCCTGCCTGCGCGCTGCCACCGCGCGCCGCGACCACCCGTCCCAGCCGAGGATCATCAGGCAGCCGCCGGCGACCCTCCTGAGCCTCGCGTAGCGCTGGAACAGCGTGGCGGCAATCCCCTGCGGCCCGGACATCGACAAGGTGGCTGCGGTCTCGTCGGGATCGGACAGCCGCATGACATCGGCGCTCGACCGGGTCTGGGCCAACTCCCGCAGAGCCGCGATCCCCCGCTCCCAGGAGGGAAGCATCACCCCTTCGTACCGGGTGACGGCGGGGCTGCGGCGCACACGCAGTTCGATCTCGGTGATGATGCCCAAGGCACCCTCGGACCCGATGAACAGCTGACGCAGGTCCGGTCCGGCGGCGGACCTCGGGCCGCGGCCCAACAGGAGTTCGCCGACGGGGGTGGCCACGCGCAAGGCTTCGACCATTTCGTCGCTGCGGCCGTACCCCGTGGAGGACTGGCCGGCGGAGCGTGTGGCGACGTAGCCGCCGAGGCTGGCACGCTCCCACGACTGCGGCACGTGTCCGAGGGTGAAGCCCCGACGGGCCAAGATCCGCTCCAATGCGGGTGCGGTGATTCCCGGCTGCACGGTGACGGTCTGGGAGATCTCGTCGATGGCGAGCACCGAATCCATCCGGTCCAGCGCCACCGATACCCACGGGCGGTTGACACCCGCCGGGGTGACACCGCCCACTACCGAGGTTCCGCCGCCGAAGGGGACGACGTCGATGCCGCTGTCCGAACAGAAGGCCAGCAGTTGTTGCACCCGGGTGCGGTCGTCGGGGCGGACCACGGCGTCGGGAATCGCCGCAGCGGCGCCGGTGCGCAGACGGAGGTAGTCGACCAGGGAGCACCCGGCGGAATGCAGCACCCGGTCCCCTTCGGCGACCGAGACTGCCGCCGACCCCACGATTCGCTGCAGCCCGGCCACCGCGGCGTCCGGCAATCGGGACGGCCCCGCGTTGATGTCGCCCAACGCGCCGGAAGCCGAGGGGCGTGCTGGGCCCAGCTGCTCGGCGAGGAACTCCCGGGCGGATTCGGACAGCACCACGGGCTGCGGCGGGATCCCCCATCGGGCGAATGTGTGTTCGGACAACTCAGCCACCTTCCCGCTCGCCGTAGCGCCCCATCTTGCCTGCCGGTTCCGGTACGTCAGTGTTACAGTGCGACATACTATGTCACAACGTAACAGCGCTGCGACGGGCACCGACGATGACCGGGTCCTGGCCGCGGCCCGACACGTCATCATGACCCACGGTCCGCGGCGCGCGACGCTGACCGAGGTTGCCCGCCAGGCCGGGGTGTCGCGGATGACCGTCTATCGGCGCTTCGAATCGTTCGACCGCCTCGTGTCGGACCTGCTCACCGCGGAACTCGCCGACCTGATCGACACCGCGGACACCCGCCAGCAGGGCAGCGCCAGGGACCGGGCCGTGCGGGTAGTCGCACACATGACCCGCGGGATCGCATGTCATCCGCTGGTGGAACGGGTGCTCACGGTCGATCCTGAATCGATGACGCCGCTGATGGTGAACCGGTTCGGCCAGACCCAGCGGGCATCGATGGAGCTGCTCGGGCCGCTGCTGGCCGAGGGTATGGCTGGCAGCGGCGGGGACGGATCCATCCGCGACGGCGACCCCGACGTCCTGGCCCAGACCATCGTGACCGCCGCGCAATCCTTCGTGTTCGGCGCCTCGGCCGTGGCCGGGCTGCCGGACGGCGGCGCGGTGCTCCAGCAATGGCCGCTCATGGTCGACGGTTTCCTGCGACCCCACCCCCAGGGGTCCGGATGATCCCCGTGACGCACCTTCGCCCCCTCGACCCCGCGTCGCGGCTGGACCGCGCCAGACGGGACCGGGACCGGGAACGGGCGCAACGAGGTGTCGATGTTGTCGTCATCGGCGGCGGAGTCACCGGCACCGGTGTGGCGCTCGACGCCGCCACACGGGGGTTGAGCGTGGTGCTGGTCGAATCCGACGATCTCGCCTTCGGCACATCCCGATGGTCCAGCAAACTTGTTCACGGCGGACTGCGCTATCTGGCCCACGGTGAGCTCGATGTGGCCTGGGAGAGCGCGCGCGAACGGTCAGTGCTGGCCGGACGGATCGCCCCGCACCTGATCCGTCCCCTCGCCCAGGTCGTACCCGCCTTCGTGGATCGACGTGCCGACTCGCGGTTGGCCCTGCTGGGGTTCCGCGCCGGCGACGTGCTGCGAGTCGCCGCCGGCACGGCTGCGGGGCTGCTGCCCCGATCTCGCCGGGTGGACGCAGCCGCGGCGATTCGGCTGGTCCCGGGGCTGAAGCGTGACGGGCTGCTGGGCGCGGCCGTCGGGTGGGACTGCCAGCTGGTGGACGACGCCCGCCTGGTTGTGGCGGTCGCCCGGACCGCGGCAGCCTTTGGCGCGGGCATCCTCACCCGCGCCCGGGTCAGCGCCGTGGACCCTCGCGGGGGGGCGGTGCGGATCGACGACGGCCTCTACGGCGACAGTTTCACCCTGGAATGCCGCTGGGTGGTCAACGCCACGGGTGTGTGGGCCGGGGCCCTCGATCCGGGGGTGCAGCTGACCCCGTCGTTGGGAACCCATGTGATTGTCCCCACCGAGGTCCTGGGAGGTGGCGGCGGTTCGTTGACGGTACCGGTCCCCGGGCACCGGGGACGCTTCGTGTTCTCGCTGCCCCAGGCCGACGGTGTCAGTTTCGTGGGGCTGACCGACAGCCCGCTCGAGGGTGGTGTGCCGGAGGTGCCGACCGCACCGGCCGCCGACATCGAGTGGATCCTGTCGGTGCTGTCGGGTGCGCTCGAACGCCCGGTATCCCCTGACCAGGCTCTTGGTGCATTCGCCGGTGTGAGGCCGCTCGCGGGCCGGACGGCGGCGTCGGCCGACATCTCGCGGCGTCACCTGATCCACAGCGACGGCCGTCTCATCACCGTCACCGGCGGGAAGCTGACAACGTATCGGCGCATGGCCGCCGACGCGGTGGATCGGATCACCGACACCCCGTGTCGGACCAGCGACATCGGTCTGGTGGGTTCGGGTCCCGGGCCTGCCCGCGCCGATGTCCCGCCGCGTCTGTGGCGCCGGTATGGCAACGAGGCGCCCGCGGTGTGGGACCTGGGGCTGGGCCAGCCCCGGCTACGCCGGCCGGTGGCCGAGGACATCCCGGCGTTGGGCGTGGAGTTCCGCTTCGGCGCGGAGTTCGAGGGGGCCGTGGCCGCCGACGACCTGCTGCATCGCCGGACCCGCGTGGGGCTGCTCCCGATGCCCCCGGAAGCGCGGACAGCAGCGGAGGCGGCGCTGGCGGCACCCGCTGTCGGCTGAACGGCCTCACACGTCGATGATCAGCGTGACCGGCCCGTCATTGGTCAGCCGCACCCGCATATCCGCACCGAAGGCCCCGGTGGTGACATCGGCACCTGAACCGGTCAGCGCTGCGGCCACTTCGGCTACGAGCGGCTCGGCGGCGCCGGCGGCAGCGGCATCCTCCCAGGTGGGGCGCCGGCCGGAGTCGGTGCGGCCGAGGAGGGTGAACTGGCTGATCACCAGCACGGGCAGACCCAGGTCGGCGGCCGACAACTCGCCGCGGGCACCGGGCGGCACACAACCGGCGGCCCGGTAACGATCGGCCTCGAAGATCCGCAGGTTCCAGACCTTCCTGGCAAGCGTGTGCGCTTGGGAGACGCCGTCCCCGCGGGCCACCCCCACCAGAACCGTGAGCCCGGGTCCCGCAAAGCCGCCGATGCGCTCACCGGCGACCCTGACCTCGGCCCCGTCGCAGCGCTGGACGACCGCACGCATCAGGCGCGCTCGCTGCGGCGGAACACGTAGTCGGCGTGCCGCATCGCCGACCGCGCCCGGGTCTTGTCCCCTGCGACGGCGTAGGAGAGGCCGAGTCGGAACCAGGGGTGCCAGTCGTCGGGATTCGCCTCGACGTCTGCCCGACATTCCTCGAACTCCGCGGCGGAGGTTCCCGGGACGGCCAGGTCTTCCGCCTGCCACTGCTGTTGCAGTCGTTGTGCGCGGAAGCCGAACGATATCTCCCGCCACACCAGCCACACCCCGATGACGGGGAACACCAGGATCGCCAGCCCCAGCCCGACCCCGACGGTGTCGCCGCTGGTGATCAATCCCCAGGCGATCTGGCCCAGGATGAGCAGGTAGATGACGGTGATGCCGGCCAGGACGAGGGCCGCTCCGCGTGCGGATCTCACTGCGGCGACTCCAGCAGCGGGTCGATCCCCAGGGTGAGGCCGGGCCGCTCGGCGACGGCGCGGACGGCCAGCAGGACCCCCGGCATGAATGACTCCCGGTCCAGCGAGTCGTGCCGCAGTGTCAACGTCTCCCCCGCGGATCCGAAAAGAACCTCCTGATGGGCGATCAGGCCCCGCAGCCGGACCGAATGAACCCGCACGCCGCCGACGTCCAGCCCCCGCGCGGTGGCGTCCGATTCCGTCGCATCGGGGCTGGCTGCGAGCCCCACGTCCGCGCGCGCCGCGCTGATGAGCTCCGCTGTGCGCCGGGCCGTACCGGACGGCGCGTCCACCTTGTCGGGATGATGCAGTTCCACGATCTCCGCCGACTCGTAGAACCGGGCGGCCTTGGCCGCGAACTGCATCAGCAGGACCGCTCCGATGCCGAAGTTGGGGGCCACCAGCACACCGACCCGGGGGTCGGATCCCAGCATGCGGTCTACCGCTGCCAGCCGGTCGGGCGTGAAGCCCGACGTCCCGACAACGCAGTGGATCCCCGCGTCGATACAGAACTCCAGGTTGCCCATCACCGCGTCGGGGACGGTGAAGTCGACGACGACCTCGACGTCGTTGGCGGTAAGGGTTTCCAGGGAGTCGCCGTCGTCCAGCGCCGCACCCAGGGTGAGGTCGCCGGAATCGCGCACCGCGCGGCACACTTGGCTGCCCATCCGCCCGGCGGCCCCCAGCACCCCTACGACCGTGTCTGCCATCTCAGCCCCCTGACGCCAGCGCTGCGAGTTCCTGCCGGGCTTGCTCGGTCTGTGGACCCCCGACGACACACACGGCGGGCCCCGCCGACAACACTTCCCGGGCCACCCGCTCCGCGTCCGCGGGAGTGACCGCGGCGATCCGGTCCAGTGCTTCGTCCATGGTGATCAACTCTCCAGTGGCAACTTCGGCGCGACCCAGCGAGACCATGCGCGCGGCGGTGTCCTCCCCCGACAGCACCAGGCTGCCGGACAGATGGCCCTTGGCCCTGACCACCTCGGCCTCGTCGATACCGTCGGCGACGATGCTGCGCAGCTCGTGCCCGACGAGTCGCAGGACATCTGCGGCCCGCTCCGGCTGGCAACCCGCCGCAGCCGACCACACGCCCGCGTCGGAGTAGGGGTTGTGACCGGAGTACACGGCGTAGGCGAGCCCGTGTCTTTCCCGCACCGACTGGAACAGTCTCGACGACATGCCGCCGCCGACGATCTCGTTGACCACGTCCAGCGCCCTGCGATCAGGGTGGGACCGCGGCAGCCCGGGCACCGCCCAAGCCACCGTGCACTGACCACCCGACCACTCCTGGGTCGTGAGACCAGCCGCACCGCGGTACCGCCGCCCGCCGCCGGTGCCGCGGTGCAGCGCCTGCGGCGCCACACCCCAGGTCCAGCCGAGGCCCTCGGTCGCGGCTCGGACCAACTTCACCAGGTGGTTGTGCTCCACCGCACCGGAAGCGGTGATGGCCAGCGACTGCGGCTGATAGTGCTTCCGGAAGAACCCGCGGATCGACCGCGGCGTCATAGCCATGACAGATTCCCGGGTGCCGAGGATCGGCCGGGCGAGTGGACTTCCCGACAGCACCGCGGCTTCGACGGCTTCCCCCGCACGATCGCCGGGATCGTCCTCGTGCATGCCGATCTCTTCGACGACCACAGAGCGCTCGGCATCGATGTCTTCCACCCGAAGCGTCGGCGCGGTGGTGATGTCCAGCATCACGTCCACCGCGACCGGCAGATCCGCCCCCAGCACCTTCGCGTAGAAGCAGGTGTACTCCTTGGTGGTGAAGGCGTTGGCCAACCCTCCCACCGCGTCGATCTCGGTGGCGATGTCCAACGCCGACCGGCGCTGGGTCCCTTTGAAGAGCAGGTGCTCCAGGAAATGGGCCGCACCGCGGGAACGATCGGTCTCATCCCGGGAGCCAGCCCCCGCCCAGACCCCCAGCGTCACCGATCGGGCCCCTGGGACACTCTCCGACACGATCCGCAGCCCGGTGGGAAGCACAGTGCGCTTCACCACCGAGCCGTCGGACTCGCGCAGCAACGTCCTCGTCGATCCCGCCGGCTGCTCCGACGCGGGAAAGAACTCCACGTCAGCCTGCCGCTTCGCCCGAATCTTCGCCCTCGAGCACGGGGGTCAGCGACAGCTTGCCGCGCTGGTCGACCTCTTTGATCTCCACCTGGACCTTCTGGCCAACTTTCAGCACATCCTCCACTGCATCGATCCGCTTGCCGCCCACGATCTTGCGGACCTCGGAGATGTGCAGCAGCCCGTCCTTGCCCGGCAGCAGCGAGATGAAGGCGCCGAAGTTCGTCGTCTTGACCACGGTTCCCAGGTAGCGTTCGCCCACCTCGGGCATGGACGGGTTGGCGATCGCGTTGATCTGCGTGCGCGCAGCCTCGGCCTTGGCTCCGTCCACCGCGCCGATGTAGATCGTGCCGTCGTCCTCGATGGTGATCTCGGCGCCGGTCTCCTCCTGGATCTGGTTGATGATCTTGCCCTTGGGCCCGATCACCTCGCCGATCTTGTCCACCGGGATGTTGATCGCGATGATGCGCGGTGCGTGCTCCGCCATCTCGTCGGGTCGGTCGATCGCCTCTCCCATGACCTCCAGGATCGCCAGCCGGGCATCCTTGGCCTGGGTGAGCGCTCCCGCCAGGACGCTGGCGGGGATGCCGTCCAGCTTGGTGTCCAACTGCAGCGCGGTGACGAACTCGGGAGTGCCGGCCACCTTGAAGTCCATATCCCCATAGGCATCCTCGGCGCCGAGGATGTCGGTCAGGGCGACGTACTCGGTGTTGCCGTCCACGGTGTCGGTGATCAAGCCCATGGCGATTCCCGCCACCGGCGCCTTCAGCGGCACCCCGGCATTGAGCAGGGACAACGTGGCGGCGCACACCGAGCCCATGGAGGTCGAGCCGTTGGATCCCAGCGCCTCGGACACCTGCCGGATGGCGTAGGGGAACTCCTCGCGCGTCGGCAGCACCGGAACCAGTGCCCGCTCGGCCAGCGCCCCGTGCCCGATCTCGCGGCGCTTCGGCGAGCCGACCCGGCCCGTCTCACCGGTGGAGTAGGGCGGGAAGTTGTAGTTGTGCATGTAGCGCTTGCGCGTCTCCGGGTGCAGCGTGTCCAACTGCTGCTCCATCCGCAGCATGTTCAAGGTGGTGACGCCCATGATCTGGGTCTCACCGCGCTCGAACAGCGCCGAGCCGTGCGCCCGGGGGATGACATCCACCTCGGCGCTGAGCTGGCGGATGTCGCTGAGCCCGCGGCCGTCGATGCGCACCTTGTCCCGCAGCACCCGCTGCCGCACCAGGTTCTTCGTGACCGAGCGGAGCGCGGCCTTGATCTCACCGTCGCGCTCGGGGAACTGCTCCTCGAGTGCGGACTTGGTGTCGGAGCTGATCCGGTCGAGCTCGGCGTTGCGCTCTGCCTTGTCGGCGATGGTCAGCGCCTCGGCCAGCGGCTGCGCCGCCCGCTCCTCGACGGCGGCGAAGACATCGTCGAGGTACTCGGGGAACACCGGGAAGTCGGCGGTGGCCTTGGCGGATTGCGCCGCCACCTTGCCCTGCGCCTCGCAGAGGGTGCGGATGAACGGCTTGGCTGCCTCGAGGCCCTCGGCCACGACCTCTTCGGTCGGCGCCTGGTCGCCCTGGTCGATGAGTTCCAGCGTGGCGTCGGTGGATTCCGCCTCCACCATCATGATGGCGACATCGTCGCCCACGACACGGCCGGCGACGACCATGTCGAACGTGGCCTCCTCCAGCTGCTGGTGCGACGGGAACGCCACCCACTGACCGCGGATCAGAGCCACCCGGACCCCGCCGATCGGCCCGCTGAACGGCAGCCCGGCGAGCATGGTGGACATCGATGCCGCGTTGATGGCGACAACGTCGTAGAGGTGGCCGGGGTACAGCGACAGCACCGTCACCACGACCTGGACCTCGTTGCGCAGCCCTTTCACGAACGACGGGCGCAGCGGCCGGTCGATCAGGCGGCACGTGAGGATGGCTTCCTCGCTGGGGCGCCCCTCACGGCGGAAGAACGATCCGGGGATGCGGCCGACGGCGTACATCCGCTCCTCGACGTCCACCGTCAGCGGGAAGAAGTCGAGATGCTCCTTGGGTCGCTTGGAAGCCGACGTCGCCGACAGCAGCATGGTGTCGCCGTCGAGGTAGACCACGGCGGAGCCGCCTGCCTGCCGCGCCAGCCGGCCGGTTTCGAACGTGATGGTGCGGGTGCCGAATTCACCGTTGTCGATGACTGCTTCGGCGGTGTATGTCTGGGAACCCTCCATGGGCCCTCCTCTTCGATAGACCAGGGACGTTCCGGTTGTCGGTCTTCGATCGAGGATCACGGGCTGCGCCCGGGGTCCACCACCGAGGACCGGCGCCCTTCCGGTCGGTCCTGGGACGGATGTGTTCTTCGGTTGTCGGGCTCCCGCCGATCAGCGGCGGATGCCCAACCGCTCGATCAGGGAACGATAGCGCCCGATGTCGCGGTCAGCGAGGTAGTCCAGCAGCCGACGTCGCTGCCCGACCAGCAGCAGCAGCCCTCGGCGGCTGTGATGGTCGTGCTTGTGCTCTTTGAGGTGCTGGGTGAGATCCGAGATCCGGCGCGACAGCAGTGCGATCTGCACTTCTGGGCTTCCGGTGTCGCCAGTGTGAGTGGCGTACTCCTCGATGATGTTCTGCTTCACGTCAGCAGACAGCGGCATGGTCAACCTCCGGGCGCCCGGGCAACCCGTGAGGGTTGCGATGGATAGTCGCGGATCCCAGGGCGCCCGCCCCGGGACCGTCGTGGCAAGGTTAGCCCACTGGTGCCGCCGCGACCAACTTCCGACGCGCTCAGCCTGCCGGGGCGGCACCCGCAGCCGACGTGAGGTTGCGCGCGGCATCGATGTCCGCGGCCATCGCGGCCAGGAGTTCCGCCGCACTGTCGAAGGCGATCATCGCCCGCAGCCGCTGCAGGAAGTCCACCGCCACATACTTGCCGTACAGGTACAGATCGGTCCGGTCCAGGACGTGTGCCTCCACCCGATGTTCAACTCCGTCGAAGGTCCGGTTCGCGCCCACCGAGATTGCGGCGGGCAGCCGATCCGGTGCCGCACCGTAGGGGTCCACGACCAACCAACCGGCGTATACGCCATCGGCGGGACGGCAGGACCGCCGCGGAACATCGACGTTGGCCGTGGGGTAGCCGAGTTCTCGGCCGCGGCGGTCGCCAGGTTCCACCACTCCCTCCACCCGGTGCCACCGGTGGAGTCCGTGGGCCGCCCCGACCATGTCGCCCGCGGCCACGAGAGCACGGATCCGGCTGGACGACCAGATCTCGCCGTCGGCGTCGGTGTGCAGCCCGACGCGCTCGACGTCGAACCCGCCGTCAGCCCCCAGGACCGCCAGCATCGACGTGTCGCCTGCCGCCCGGTGTCCGAATCGGAAGTTCTCCCCGACCACGACCCGGCGGGCTCCGAGGTCGCCGACAAGGTATTCGTCGGCGAAATCCGCGGGCGACAACAGCGACGCCGTCCGGTCGAAGGTGATGATGCGGATCTCGTCTGCACCCGCTTCTGCCAGCAGGCGGGTCCGGTGGGTCGGCGAAGCCAGCGCGCGCGGCGCGGACTGCGGCCGCACCACCTGCAGCGGGTGCGGGTCGAAGGTCAGCACGACCAGCGGCAGGCCGAGCTGATCGGCGGCCGCCCTGCCCTGCGCGATCATCCAGCGGTGCCCCCGGTGGACCCCGTCGAAGACCCCGATGCACACCGCGCAGCCGCCGGGTTGCGACACCGGACGCGGTGGTCCGGTGATCACCGGGACGATGGCGCTCATGTCTGACCCGAGGCGTCAGGCGGGACGACCATGGCGTAGCGCCAACGGCCAGCATCGACAGCTGCAACGGCCAGCAGCCCGCCGTCGTCGGCAAGC
>JAQAZZ010000258.1:0-7495 GCA_032127075.1 Micrococcales bacterium
TGCCTTCCTCTTCATCACCACTCCCCGTTGACTTTTGGGTTCTCTTGAGGTCGTTCTGCCCAAACGCCTTGCCGTCAAACTGGGGCTACGCGCTTCGCCGCTACCCGCCATCGCTCTAACCGCCTGCGTCGGACGGTCAGGCGTAGCCCGGTCGGCGCCAGGTGGGCATAAGCAGCGGCTGGCGGGTTTCCCTGCCGGTAGACACTTGGGACACACCGATCTGGTGCCGGGCTGGCGGTGGGGGGCGATACCCCCTCTGATTAGGGGAAACGTTGCTCCCGCGGCTGGATTCGAACCAGCAACCTGCCGATTAACAGTCGGATGCTCTGCCGTTGAGCTACGCGGGATTGCAGCAGCAGGATAGCAGCGCCCTTGTCGGCGTCAGTCGGGGAATGATTGGCGTCAGTCGGGGAATGTGGCGGTGCGCCACGGTGCCCACCATCGGTCCACCCAACCCGCGTAGGCGATGGTGTCCTGTTCGCCGCACGTGGCCGCGTCCGGCGTCGGGGCGTACCGGGTGCCGCCGTAGTGGCTCCAGAAGGCCGCGTCCATCTGCCATTTCCCGCGCCACGCCCCGTTGGAGCTCACGACGTCGCACTGGCCGTTGGATTCGCGCTGCACGACCGTCTGCGCCGACCAGGAGGCCACGAACGCCGAAACGCCCAGCCCCGCCCGGTATTGCCTGGAGTCCCGGGCCGATGCGGTCATGGTGGGATCCGCCGTCGGGGCCGCGACGTCATCGCCGAGGGCTGCCCACGTGGCGGCGGCCACAACGCCGGTGGCGGCCAGCCCCGATTCGATCTGGAAGCGTTTGACTGCCGCTTCCGTCAAGGGCCCGAAGTATCCGCTGGTCGGCTGAACCCCGAGCACCGTCTGCACGGCCCGAACCCACGCCGAAGTGTCGCCACGGCTCAGCTCAGGGCGGTCGTCCTGCACAACCGAGGCGTCGCCGGTGTCGCCGGTGTTGCTGGACGCGCCGGACGCGTCAGAGGCGTCGGACAGGGGAACCGAGTCGCCGAGCAGGCGCCAGACCCGGGTTCCCACGACCGGTCTGGGCTTCAGCCCGTGCAGTGCCCGGAAGTCCTCGACCGCGCGCGCAGTCTTGCGGCGGAAGACCTTGCGCGCGGGTTCGACCTGCAGCGCGGTGTTGACCCGGCGGACCCAGATGCTGCGGTCGCCGCGGCGCAGCACGGGACGGGCTTTCGCCTCGGCGCGGGGCAGCAGGGCGGTGCGGCCCGGCGCGGCGGCGGCAGTCGGGACTACGGCGAGCCCGGCGGCGGCCGTCACACCGGCCAACGCCAGCGACAGCGGGACGGTGATCACATCACTACCTTCGGCACGGTTCCCGACCGTAGCGATCACGGGTCGCCAACGGGGCCGTTTCGTCAGGCCCGGACCGATCTCGGGGGTTGGTGATACGTCTGGCTGTGATCTATCCCACACCATGAATGCCCGCGGGTGTTTGATTCCGGACTGCCGCCAGGGTGAACAATGGGGGCGCGAAGGGGAGGGTCAGGCATGCATCCACGCCATGAGGACTGGGTCGATCTTCCGGTCCAGCGAGTGCGGATCCACGGCCATGACCGCGCCTTCGTCCTCATCGGTTCCGGCCCCGCCCTGTTGCTGATCCACGGCATCGGGATGAACCACCGGACCTGGTTGCCCGTGATCCGAGACCTCGCGAAGAACTTCACCGTCATCGCCCCCGACCTCCTCGGCCATGGCGAGTCGGACAAGCCGCGGGCTGACTACAGCATCGGCGGCTACGCGAACGCCATGCGCGATCTGCTGCTCTTCCTGGATGTCCCCAGCGTCACCGTGGTCGGCCACAGCCTCGGCGGCGGGGTGGCCATGCAGTTCACTTACCAGTTCCCGCACCTAGTGGAGCGCCTCGTGCTCGTCTCCAGCGGGGGACTGGGCCGTAGTGTCAACCCGCTGATCAGGGCCATGACCGTCCCCGGGTCCGGGCCGCTGCTGGCGCTGGCGTCATGGCCGCGGGTGCGCCGGGCGACGATCCCGATCATGGAGCGGGTGGCGGCGCTGGGGCTGCCGGGCAGCCACGACATCCACGGCGCGATCGAGGTCTATGAAGATCTGGCAGATGCCCACTCCCGGGCGGCGTTCCGCCATGTGTTGCGCGCTGCCGCCGACTGGCGGGGGCAGGTGATCACGATGATCGACCGGGCCCACCTCGCTCGCCACATCCCGACGATGGTCGTGTGGGGAGGCCGGGACCTCATGATCCCCGTCAAGCACGCCTACACCGCCAAGGAGCTGCTGCCCCATGCGCGCCTCGAGGTCTTCCGCGACGCGGGCCACATGCCCCACGAGGACTACCCCAGCCGTTTCAGCGCCGCGCTGACGGAGTTCATCATGGACTCTGCTGCGGCGCAGTACGACCCGCATTCGTTCCAACAGGTGCTGCGGGCCGGCAACCTGCCCCGGCACCGGCGGATGACGCGGGTGCCGCGCCAGGCCAAGTCGGGTGCGGCCTCGGCCTGAGCCGGAGATACCGCCTGAACCGGAGATACCGCGTGCGTCGGGCTCAGATGATGCGGCGGGCGTGGGTGCGGGGCTGGGCCACCCGGGTGCGGTCCGACCAGTGTGTCCCGGTCCAGAACCACTGCGTGCCATCGTCTTCGGGGGAGTCGTACCACCCGGGGGTCGCCACATCTCCCAGCGACTTGACCACACGGCGCCACTGGATGAAGCCCGCCAGGCCGCCAACCACCGCCATGCCGAAGGCGAATGCGATGACCACATCCAGCAGGCCCGCGAAGATGCCGGATGTACCCACGACGCCGGTGAGCATGGCGACGAACGACATGCCGAGGCCGGCCGGTATGCCGAAGGACAGTCCCACCTGCAACGGTGACATGCGGCTTTTCATCTCTTACCCCTAACGTCTGGTGGATGTATTGTCGCCCGAATGTCGGCCCGGCAAACGCAGATATCCGCTGTGTCGCCCAAACGTGATCAATTGGCGCGACCGATTCCCAAGCCCCGCCGCGCCAAGAAGGCCAAAGAACCGGCCAAGACCTCGGCGTTGGTCCGCAGTTGCCCCATCACCGCGGGGTCGCCGCCGACTGCTTCCCGGTCACGCGCATCGTCCAGCAGCAGCAGCGCGCGGTGGAGGGCGGCGCGCTCCTCGGTTCCTGGCTCCGGCTGCCCCAGCCGACCCGCGACCAGCGCCCGGGCGACCAACTCGTTCGCGGCCGGGGCGACGTCGCCGAGCGGAAGATCCGCAGTGGCCGGGAACATGCGCATGAGGCCCATGGGTTGCAGGCACCGCACCATCTCGTCGGCCAGCCGGGCAGCTGCCGGTGAATCAGGGGCGGGGATGGACCGGCGGCGCCGGGCAGGGGGCAACAGCCCCGCCTCCTTCACGCAGTGCCGCCCGATTTCGATCCAATCGGGCGGAATGCCGATGTCGGCGGCGGCTCTGCGGCGGGCCTCGGCGACGAGGGGCTTCGGCGCGGTGACGCTGAGTTCCGCCAACGGCTGCTCGCTTGCCAGCCGGACGAGCACTGCGGGCAGTTGTTGTTCTGCCAAGCGGTTGTGCAGCATTTCCGCCGGGTCCACGCCCTCTCGGAAGATCGGATCGCCCGTCCGCCCAGCCGCACGCATGACGGTGAGTTGCCGGGCGGCCTCCAACCTGCCGAGCTGATCCGATCGGGCGCGGGGTCGGGTGGCGACCTGCTGCTGGATGTGTTGCAGCAGCAGCCATGTGACCAGTTCACAGGTGCTGGGCAGGGGTAGCGGTCCTTCGTCGCTGTGGGCGGCCTTGGCATGGTGGAGGGAACGGGGGTGGCGCAGGTGGTCCAGCAGGGCGGTGGAAACCCCTGGCTCCGTGACACATGTGGCCAGGCTGTGGTCGCCCAGGGAACCCGCCGCGATCACATCGACGGCCTGCGGGAATGTCATTCCGATCGGCCGCCCCCTCGTCACCGCATCTGAAGGGTTGAAGACGTTGATCCAGCCACCGACGCGGTCGTAGGGGAATGTGTGGGGGAAATCGATCACCTGCCCCGGAAGCCGCCGGCGGGCCAGCGCGGATGCCGCGGTCACCAGCAGCGGCACCTCGAGACCGTCGGGCAGGTGCCGGACCAGGTCGATCGCCACCAGCGCACCCAGGCTGTGCCCCAGCACCACCAGCGAACCCGACTCGGGGAGTATCTCCAGCACGCGCGCCCGCACCGAACGGCGCAACGGCTCGTCGCGGGTGTAGCGGTTGACCTCGTCGAACACGACATCCATGACGAAGCGTTCGCCGATGGCGTCGAGCAGGTCGGGCACCCTGCCGAACCCGCGCCGCCGGTAGGGCCACACGGTCGCCGCGCCGGCGGCCATCAGGTCGGCGTGCAGCGCCGACTGGCGGGCACGGTAGGAGCGGCGGGCGAGCAGCGGCGGGTGGGGGAAGGCGATGGCGGGGCGGAAGCCGGAACCCGGCGGGGCCTCGCCCGACAGCAGGTCGGAGTAGTCGGGTGCCAGCACCTCGACGTCGTCAAGCGGGTCGCCGGCCACCGAACGCAGGACGCTCCACCAGTCCCGACTGGTCCCGTCGTCCCCCACCCCGTGCAGGTACAGCAGCATCACGGCCGCCCTCGGATGGCCGAGTGCTGATGCGGCCCCGTTGTCCGGCCCACACCTCATAATAGTCCCGCCATCGCGAACAGGCCGGTCCGTGGCGCCGGGGTCAGCCGGGACCGCCACGGGTGCGCCTCGGCTACGGTGGGAACAGCGTCCGGCCGACCGGCCGGCTCCCGGATGGAGGGCGCACCAATGCCGGTGCTGAAGTCGCGGATCGACCCCGCCAGCGATTCTTCACGCGCCAACGGTGCCCACCATCGCGCCCTCGCCGCCGACCTCCGCAACCGGCTGTCGCAGGCGGCGCTGGGAGGGTCCGAATCCGCCCGCGCCAAACACACCGCCCGCGGCAAACTCCTGCCGCGGCAGCGGGTAGACCACTTGCTGGACCCCGGGTCACCGTTCCTGGAACTGTCGCCGCTGGCCGCCGACGGCATGTACGGCGACGCGGCCCCCGCGGCCGGGATCATCACCGGAGTCGGCCGGGTCAGCGGCCGACTGTGCATGATCATCGCCAACGACGCCACCGTCAAGGGCGGCACCTACTATCCGATGACGGTCAAGAAGCACCTGCGCGCCCAGGAGATCGCCGCGCAGAACCGGCTGCCGTGCCTTGCCCTGGTGGACTCAGGCGGTGCGTTCCTTCCCATGCAGGACGAGGTGTTCCCCGATCGGGACCATTTCGGCCGCATCTTCTACCACCAGGCGCGGCTTTCGGCCATGGGCGTGCCGCAGGTCGCCGCGGTCATGGGGTCCTGCACCGCTGGGGGGGCGTATGTGCCCGCGATGAGCGACGAAGCGGTGATCGTGCGCAATCAGGGCACGATCTTCCTCGGCGGTCCGCCGTTGGTGCGCGCCGCAACGGGTGAGGTCGTGACCGCTGAAGAGCTCGGCGGGGGGGAGGTGCATTCCCGGGTCTCCGGGGTCACCGACCATCTCGCGGAGGACGACGCGCACGCCCTGCAGATTCTGCGCGAGATCGTGCAGACGTTCGCGGGCCCACCCGACCCGCCGTGGCAGGTGACGGAATCGGTGGATCCCGCGTATCCGGCTGAGTCGCTCTACAGCGTCGTCCCCACCGACACCCGCACCCCCTACGACGTGCGGGAGGTGGTCGCCCGCCTCACCGACGGCAGCAGGTTCACCGAGTTCAAGGCCGAGTACGGCACGACACTGGTCACCGGGTTCGCCCGCATACACGGGCACCCCGTGGGGATTGTGGCCAACAACGGCGTGCTGTTCTCCGAGTCGGCGCTGAAGGGGGCACATTTCATCGAGTTGTGCGACCAGCGGAAAGTGCCGCTGCTGTTCCTGCAGAACATCAGCGGGTTCATGGTGGGCCGCGACTACGAAGCCGGCGGTATTGCGAAGCACGGCGCCAAGATGGTCACGGCGGTGGCCTGCGCGCGGGTGCCGAAACTGACAGTTGTCATCGGCGGCTCCTACGGGGCGGGGAACTACTCGATGTGCGGCCGCGCGTATTCGCCGCGGTTGCTGTGGATGTGGCCCAACGCGCGCATCTCGGTGATGGGCGGCGAACAGGCGGCGTCCGTTCTGGCCACGGTCCGGCGCGAGCAGCTCGAGTCGATGGGACAGGAGTGGCCCGCTGACGAGGAGGAAGCGTTCAAGGAGCCCATCCGGAGCGCCTACGAGGACAAGGGCAACCCGTACTACGCCACGGCGCGGCTGTGGGACGACGGCGTCATCGACCCCGCCGAGACGCGTCGGGCCCTTGGAATGGCCTTGGCGATGTGTGCGCTGGCGCCGTTGGAGCCAGTATCCCGCGGCGTCTTCCGGATGTGACTGCGATGGACTCTTCGCGGGCGCCGCTCTTCGACACCGTCCTCGTCGCCAACCGGGGCGAGATCGCGGTACGGGTGATCAGGACGCTGCGGGCGCTGGGCATCCGGTCCGTCGCGGTCTACAGCGACGCCGACGACGGCGCCGCACACGTCCTGGCGGCCGACGAGGCCGTGCACATCGGCCCTCCCGCCGCCGCGCAGTCCTACCGCAGCACTTCCGCCGTGCTTTCGGCTGCGACGCGCACCGGCGCCCAGGCCATCCACCCGGGCTACGGGTTCCTGTCGGAGAACGAGGACTTCGCACGGGCCTGCGCGGATGCCGGGATCGTGTTCATCGGCCCGCCACCGGAGGCTATCGGCGCCATGGGCGACAAGATCGCCGCCAAGAACCGGGTGGCCGCCGCGGGAGTCCCCGTCGTGCCCGGGCGGCACGACCCGCAGATGACTGACGCCCAGATCGCCGAAGCAGCGGCCGACATCGGCTACCCCGTGCTGTTGAAGCCCTCGGCGGGGGGCGGCGGAAAGGGTATGCGCATCGTGCGGGACGGCGACGATGCCGCCGCCGCGATCGCAGCCGCTCGCCGGGAGGCGGGCAGCTTGTTCGGCGACGACACCCTGCTGGTGGAGCGGCTCATCGAGAAGCCCCGCCACATCGAGGTGCAGATCCTCGCCGACAACCACGGTGCGGTGCGCCACCTCGGCGAGCGGGAATGCAGTCTGCAGCGCCGGCACCAGAAAGTTGTCGAAGAGGCGCCGTCGCCGTTCGTTTCGCCCGAACTGCGGGAGCGGCTGGGCACGGCGGCCATGGATGCGGCGAAGTCGTGCGGCTATCGCGGCGCCGGCACCGTGGAGTTCATCCTCGCACCCGGCGGCGAGTTCTATTTCCTGGAGATGAACACCCGGCTGCAGGTGGAGCACCCGGTGACAGAAGTGGTCTCTGGCGCCGATCTCGTGCAGTGGCAGATCCGCATCGCGCGCGGCGAGCGGTTGACCCTGGATCCCGAGGCGATGCTCGTGCCGCGCGGCCATGCGGTGGAGTGCCGGATCTACGCGGAAGATCCGGACACGGGCTTCCTGCCCTCACCCGGCCGCATTCTGGGCCTGCG
>JAQAZZ010000259.1:0-3192 GCA_032127075.1 Micrococcales bacterium
CTGCGATTCGGATGCAGCCGTGACGGCCCCGGATCAACGCCACGGGGCCACGCCGTTTCGTGGCAGCGTGAGTCTGGACTACGCGCCACAAGCAGACAGCGAGCCCGACCCGGGCGAAGTCGTGTGGGCGTGGGTTCCCTACGAGGAGGACCGGTCCCGCGGCAAAGACCGGCCCCTGCTCGTCGTGGGCAGACCAGCCGGGCGCGAGGGGCGCGAGGGGTACGTGGCACTGATGCTGTCCAGTCGCGACCGTGCCGGTGAGTACGGCTGGGTCCGCTTGGGAACCGGCTCGTGGGACCGGGCGAACCGGGTTTCCTGGGTCAAGGTGGACCGGACGCTGCTGGTCCACGACGGTGGCATCCGGCGGGAGGGGGCGGTTGTCGGCCGCGAGGATTTCTTGGCCGTCTTGGACAAGGTGGTGCGGGAGCAGCGCGGGGAACAGGTGGACTGACGGCATGCGCCCGCTGCCCTCACGTTGGGCCGGACTTGCGGTCGCCGCAGGACAAGGCGCGGATCTTGTCCTTGTAGGCTGCCGGCGTGGACGATCCCGGGCGCGCCGGCACCCCGACCCCCGCGGCCCCGGCCGTCTCCGCGGTGATGGCGGTCCGGAACCGGGCCCACCTGATGGACGCGGCGATCTCTTCGGTACTCGCCCAAGACGACCCAGACTTCGAACTGATCATCGTCGATGATGGGTCCAGCGACCGTTCGTGGGTATTGGCGCAACAGTGGGCGCGGCGGGACCCGCGAATCTGGCCGCTGCGGATGCCGCGCCCCAGTGGGATATCGGCTGTGCGAAACCGCGCGCTGGCCGTGGCTCGTGGTGAGTATCTGGCCACGTGCGACAGCGACGATCTCTGCCGCCCGCACCGCTTCCGGGTGCTGCGCAACTACCTGGACGCCCGACCGGACGCCGTAGGAGCAGGCGGCGGTATCCGCTGCTTCACCGATGACCCCGATGCTGACGGCTGGCTGCCGGACTGGAATTTCGGGCTGCGGGACGCCCGCATCCCGTTCCCGTTCCCGGCCAGCCTGCTGCGAACCCGGGCCGTGCGCCGCGTCGGCGGGTACGACGAAACACTTCCGGTGGCCGAAGACCTCGACCTGGCCTATCGGTTGGCAACGATCGGTGAGTTGGCGATGCTGCCGGACGTCGTTGTGGACTATCGGATCCATCCGGGAAACGTGAGCGCCCAGCGCCGCATCCGTGAGCGCGCCAACTTGCGCGCCCAGTTGCGGGGGCTGCGCTCCATGCGGGGGAGGTTCAGTCCGCGCGGCTACCTCGTTCTCGGGCAATCCTTCGGCCGAGTGATCGCCTCGGGAATCGGGCGCAGCGAACGTTCCCCGGCCCCCCACGGAGCATTGCCGCGCTCCTCGTGAACTCTGCGGCCGACAGGGACCTTCATGCAATGATTATCCAGCCATGAACCAGGACTCGAAGGTCGCCGATTCCGACAGCGCGTCGCTGCGAACCGGACGGCCGGATACGCCGCGGGAGTACCGGGCGCTCATCTGGAACTTCACCCGCAGCAACCTCAAATCTCGGTTCCGTGGGACCGCCCTCGGTTGGGCGTGGTCGCTGGTCGCGCCCTTGGCCACGATTCTGATCTACAGCGTCGTCTTCTCAGTGTTCATCCGGGTTCAGCCGCCGCCGTACGGGAACGGCAATCCCGGAAACTACGCGGTCTGGCTGATCACCGGCATGGTCACTTGGCAGTTCATCAGCCAAGTGCTGCTCAACGCAATGCCATCGTTGCTGGGCAACGGCGGACTGCTGCGAAAGGTGTACTTCCCGTCGTTCGTTCCCGTCATAGCCACCGCCATCGCCGTGGGAATCCAGTCGCTGATCGAACTGGGGATCGTGCTGAGCATCCTGCTGGCGGTTACGAACGCCTCGTGGACATGGCTGCTCGTGCCGCTGTGGGGCGTCGCAGTGTGGCTGTTCGCGCTGTCCGCGAGCTACGTGCTGGCGGTCGCCAACGTGTATTGGCGCGACCTGTTTCAGATCTCCGGAGTCCTGCTGCAGCTGCTGTTCTTCCTCAGCCCCATCATCTTCCCGATCACGTTCGTCCCCGAGCAGTTGGGCCCGATCCCCGCCAGGTTGCTCGTCGAACTCAACCCGATCGCCCAGTTCATCATCGTGGGACGAGAACTGATGTACGAACTCATCTTGCCCAGCCTGGCACAGGTGGGCTATCTCGCGGCCTGGACCGGTGCAATGCTGCTGCTGTCCCGCTGGGTGTGGCGGCGCTGGGGCCAGGACATCGGTGAGGCAGTATGAGGCGGGAATCGTGACCAGACAGATCGCCCTGAGCGCCCACGGGCTGTCGAAGCGGTTCACCCTCCACACAGAGCGGCGGTTCACGCTCAAGGAACGCCTGGTGCGCGGACGTCCCCGCGGCCATAAGGACTTCTGGGCCCTGCGTGATGTCGATTTCGAGGTCGAGAAGGGCAGTTTCTTCGGCATCATCGGCCACAACGGGTCCGGGAAGTCCACAGCCCTGAAGGTGTTGGCCGGGATCTACCGCCCGACTTCTGGACAGGTGCGGGTGAACGGCCGGGTCCGCGCTCTGCTGGAGTTGGGTGCTGGCTTCAACCCCGAACTCACCGGGCGGGAGAACATCCAGCTCAACGCGTCGATACTCGGACTGACCCAGCGCGAGATCCGACTGGCAACCGACCAGATCATCGAGTTCGCCGGCGTCGGTGACTTCATCGACGCCCCCGTCAAGGTCTACTCCAGCGGGATGTCGGTGCGGCTGGGCTTTGCCGTCGCGGTCACGATGGATCCAGAGATTCTGATAGTCGACGAGATCATCGCCGTGGGCGACGAGGAATTCCAACGCCGCTGCTACGACTACATGTTCGACCTGCGCCGGCAAGGGCGCACCGTGGTTCTGGTCACCCACTCCCTGGCAATGATCGAGACCATGTGCGACTCAGCCCTCTGGCTCGACCAGGGCCGGGTGAAGGGTACGGGGGAGGGCACGGCAGTGGTGATGGACTACGTGCGCCAGGTCAACGAGCGCGAGGCCCGGCAGGAATCTGCCGCGGACCCATCGGAGCATTCTCGGGAAGACCACCAAGTGGGCGCCAACCGCCGTGGCTCCGGGGAAGTGGTTCTGACGGACATCGAGATGCTGGACAGTGCCGGGCGAACGATGGGCAGCACCACGACCGGAGCAAGCGTCA
>JAQAZZ010000260.1:0-3973 GCA_032127075.1 Micrococcales bacterium
CGGCTACGTAGGTGAACCGCTGCAGCAGCCGGCCCAGCACGGGTTCATCGATGTCGATCCCCTTGCCGGTGATCGCGCTGCGGGCGTGCTCTGCCAGATCGGCTGCCGTCCACTCTTCGAAGGCCACCCCGACGAGCCGGCACTGCAGCAGTCCGCGGGCCTCGAGCCGGTACAGCGACGCGAACGTCATCATCTTCGCGAGGTCGCCGGTGATGCCGAAGATCACCAATACGTCGGACTTAGCCTCATCGTTGTGGTTCATCGGGTCCTTCCCGCCTGAGGATGAGTCTGGGTCCGGAGTCCCACGTCAGGTAGTTCCAACTCCAGTTGAGCATCACCGAGATCCGGTTTCGCGCCCCGATGAGGTAGACCAGATGCAGCAGCAGCCACGATAGCCAAGCCGGGTACCCGGTCAGCCTCGGCCCCCACGGCAGTTCCGCCACTGCGGAGTGACGCCCGATGGTAGCCATGGTGCCCTTGTTGCGATAGCGGAACTCCTCCCGCTGCTGGCCCGCCTCGGTCCGCAGGATCTGCTCGGCCACGAACTTGCCGCCCTGGATCGCCACTTGTGCCAACTGTGGCAGGCTGCCGCCGGCACCATCGTCCATGTCAGCGATGTCACCGATCGCGAATGCCTCGGGATGGCCCGGAATGGACAGGTCCGGACCGACGACGATGCGACCGTTGCGCCCCCGGCGCCATCCGCCGGCCTCGGCAACACCCGCGGCTTGGATCCCCGCGGCCCAGACCACGAGACGGGTCGAGATCGTCTCCCCGCCACCGAGCACGACGTGGTCGGCGGCTATCCGCTCGACGGCGGTGTCCAGACGTACCTCCACACCCCGCTTGGCCAGAGAGCGCAGCGCATACTCCCGCGATTGTGGCGAGAAAGCACCCAGCAGGCTCGCGTCCCTTTCCACCAGGATCACCCGTGCGGCCTTCACATCGAGGTCGTGGAAGTCCTTGACGAGGACCATGTTGATCAGTTCCGATATGGCGCCCGACACCTCGATGCCCGTGGGCCCGCCACCGACCACGACGAAGTTCAACACACCGTCGGCCACGAGACCCCTGATCGAATCCGCGGCCTCGAACAGCGACAGCAGATGGTTGCGCAGCAGCAGCGCATCGGACAGCGTGTAGAGGGGGAATGTATACCGGTCTGCGCCCTGGACGCCGAAGAAGTTGGTGGCGGATCCACCCGCCACCACGAGGTAGTCGAACCCCACGGGGTTCTCCCCCTCAAGGGTGACCCTGCGGGAGTCCCAGTCGACCCCCGTCACCCTGCCCTGTTTGAAGAACACCTGATCCTTGCGCTGGAAGATCCCCCGGACCGGGTAGGCGATGTCGGCGGGGTTCAACCCGGCCGTCGAGACCTGGTAGAGGAGCGGTAGGAAGGAGTGGTAGTTGTTCTGATCGATCAACGTCACGCGGCAGCCCGCACGCGCAAGACGCTTGGCCGCCGACAACCCGCCGAATCCTGCCCCGACGATCGCTACCCGGGTCATCGCCATTGCAGCATCCTTGCGCCTGCGGCCGGCGGTGTCACCCCTTTGCGGAAGAGGCCACGGCGATGAGCCCCCGGACGGGAACCGACACCCAGTCGGGCCGGTTGTTGATCTCATACTCCAGTTCGTAGGCCGCCTTCTCGATCAGGAACGCGCGCAGGAGGACCGCGGTGGACTCCTGGTCTTCGACGAGGAGGTCGTCTTCGGTGACCCGCAGGTAGGCGCCGAGGAACTGCGCCCCCGCGACCGCGGACCAGAAGCTGGCGGCGTGCAGGACCATGTCACGGGTGGCGCGGCGCACGTTGAACCGGTCGCAGTAGTCGGCCGCGGAAACCTCGGCGGCATAGTCCAGGGACCGCAGCATCCCGGCCACATCACGCAGCGGGGACCGCTTGAGCCGCCGCACGGTGAGCGATCGCGCCGGCTCCCCCTCGAAGTCCATGATCGCGAAGTCCCGACCGGTGAACAGCACCTGGCCCAGGTGATAGTCGCCGTGGATACGCATGCGCAGGCCGTCGACCTTGAGGTGCTTCACCAGGTTCAGCGATTCGTCCAACTCCGGCTTCACGGCGAGGAGTTGCTCGGCCAACTCCTGCAGCTCCGGCCCCATGGACCCGCTCTTGCGGCGCAGCAGGCCCATGGACCGGCTCAGCTGATTGCGGATGGACTGGTAGAGGGATCGTTGGTAGTGGGGCGTGAAGCGCTCCGGGCGCATCGCTTGGTCGCTGTGATCGCTGGCGAGCGCCAGATGCATGTCGCCGGTGCACTCCGCCAGGGACTCGATGTTCTGCAGCATGGCGCCGAAGAGCTCCTCCGCCAGTTCCGGTGGAGGAGCTTCGGTGAACAGCGCGGGCAACGTCTCTGCGTAGAGCCGCCGCCGTTCGACGCCGGGCAGTTGCTCGTAGTAGCCCCCGAGCTGGTGCAGGAAATATGTCCACCCGTCGCCCTCGTTGCGCACCACCTCCTGCAGGACCGCCAACGTCCGCACTGCTCCGTCGTCGCCGCGCATCTCCAGTGCGCCCGCCATGGCCGGGGTTGCCTGGAAACCTGCCCGTTCGGTGAGGAACCGACCCAGTTCCCAGTCCGGGTTGATGCCCGGTTCGGACTTGCGGAACAGTTTCAGAGAGAGCAGATCACCGTAGAACGCCGTGGTGTTGGTCTGCTCGCCGCGATGCAGCGCGGGCCAGAGCCACTCCCGCCGCTCGAGGTCGGGCACATGTTCGACCAGGGGCTTCAGCGCCTTGGTGGTGACCGGCCGGAGTTCGGCATGGTTGCTGCGGATCCGCCGCCTCGACAACAAGACGTCGAGCAGCCGCAGTGTGAACATCTCCTCTGCCATCGCGTCGCAGATGACCCCGTCGAGCCCCGCGCCGCCGTGCGGCAGGACCCGGACCAGCCCGGCGCCGGGATGGTCGCGCAGGAAGGCCTCCGCCTCCTGGCTGCCGAGGTAGGTCACCGGCACCACGTACGTCTCGGGTTCGCCGTGGGAGTAGGAGACATGCACGAGAAGGACGCGCGCGGGCAGCCTCCTGCCGCCCAAGGGCACGGTCAGGTCGTCGGTGATCCGCACATCCGCTATCCGACGTCCCTTGCCGCCGAACCAGCGCCGCGACGACAGGATCGTGGGCATCGCGGACTCCAGTAGCCCCCGGGAGTGCCTGCTGTGGAACAGTCCTTCCCAATCCGAGGAACTGGTGA
Organism: Micrococcales bacterium; assembly: GCA_032127075.1. Lineage (GTDB taxonomy): Bacteria > Actinomycetota > Actinomycetes > S36-B12. The sequence continues at coordinate 3,207 of JAQAZZ010000260.1, forward strand.
TGCTGGGCAGATCCCCCGTGGCGGCTTCCCCGCCGGGCCCCTGCGGGGTGAGCCGGAACCAGTAGAAGGCGTGCGGGCCCAGCGTCAGCAGGTAGGGAAGCTCACCGACGGGCGGGAACTCCATGCCGCCGAAGAGTTCCACGGGTGTCCATGTGTCGAACTTCTGCAGGTCGAGTTCCACGTATTGGGCGAAGCGGCTCAGGTTGGCGACCACCAAGATGGTCTCGTGGCCGTCGGTGCGCAGGAAGCACAACACCCTGCTGTTGTCCGGCAAGAGGAACTCGATGTCGCCGTTGCCGAAGACCGGGTACTGCTGGCGCAGCCGGATGAGCCGCCGCATCCACAGCAGCAAGGAGTTGGGGTTGCGCTCCTGGGAGTCGACGTTGACCGACTCGAACCGGTACTGGGGGTCGATGTTCACCGGCAGGAACAACTGCTGCGGGTTGGCGCCGGAGAATCCCGCATTGAGGTCCGCCGACCACTGCATCGGTGTACGCACCCCGTCACGGTCGCCGAGGTAGATGTTGTCGCCCATCCCGATCTCGTCGCCGTAGTAGATGATCGGTGTGCCGGGCAGGGACAACAGCAGCCCGTTCAGCAACTCGATGCGGGCCCGATCGTTGTGCAGCAGTGGCGCGAGGCGGCGACGTATCCCCAGATTGATCCGCGCGCGCTGGTCGGTCGCGTAGATCCGGTACATGTAGTCCCGCTCTTCGTCGGTGACCATCTCCAGGGTGAGTTCGTCGTGGTTGCGCAGGAAGAGTGCC
>JAQAZZ010000261.1:0-2702 GCA_032127075.1 Micrococcales bacterium
CGGTGAAGCGGATCAGCGGACACAAGACTCTGGCGATGGTCGAGCGGTACTCCCACCAGAACGGTGCGCACATTCAGGCCGCGATGGACAAGCTGCAATCCCGGTTCAAGCTGGCGTCCTGACTTGCCGCGGTGTGAGCGGTTGCAGTTCGATGACCAAGTCAGTCTTGTCGGTTTCGGACAAGCGTGCCAAGCTGATTCGCAAGGCAGGTGTGTCGTGTCGCCGCAAGGACGTGGCGAGAGGAGGTGCACTGCGAGCATTTCGACTCAGCGCCGCCCGTTCCCTGGGCGCGACGCAGGAATGTTCGCGCGGGATCCCGTAGACCCGGGGTCCCGTTTCAAGGCAGACGCCTTCGCGTTGCAGCCGGGGTTCGATTGCATCGGAGTGCTCCGCGGCGTGGTGGGTCTGCCGGATCGCGGGCGGCACGGTGCTGGCAGGAGCGATGTCGAAAGCCCCCCGTTTCCGTCCGCGGCAGCCAACCGAGGAGGGAAGGCTCATGGACACGCTCACACACACCAACAACCGCCGCGCCTTGGCGCTGCCGATCGTCCTCGGCACGTTGCTGGCCGCATGCGCCACGCCGGGCGACTTCGGTGACGCGCCCGACGGCGGGCCCACCGGCTATGCCGGTGGTTTCGCCCAGTTGGGTCGATTCCCGACGCTGTCAATCAATGGCGGCGCGATGATCGCCGACACGGAACAGGCCAGGCTGGGGCCCCTGGCGAGTGCCGAGCGGGACGCCAACGACCCGGCAGACCCGGACGGTCGACCCAACCTCGATCCGGCCAACACCGACACCGACGACGGTCTGGTGGACTTCGTTGTCGTCCTGGTAGCCATCCCGCCGCCGGCGGCGATGACGGTGGACGTGACGGCGCCGCCAGGCAGCGCCGGTGGCGCGTACTGGCTCAACGCCCTGATCGACCTCGACCTCGACGGGCGCTGGGGCGGCACCGCCGGTCCCGGCCTGCCCGAGTGGGTGGTCAAGAACTTCTCGGTCCAGGTGGTCCCGGGGACGAGCACGCGGGTCGCGCTGCCACCCTTCTCGTTCGGGTTCGGCAACCGGCTGCCCGACGGCGCGTGGATGCGGGTCGTGCTGTCCCGCGAGCCTGTCGGCGGTACCGACTGGGACGGCACGGGCAGCTTCAGTGCCGGAGAGGTCGAGGATCATGTGGTCTCGTTGCCGGTGGTCGGGGCGAACAAAAAGATCGTGATCCAGATGGTCTGCCCGAGGCGGGTGCCGTTCCCGGCGCGTGCCGCGGCGGTGCTGTTCCGGTGCGACGTCCACAACACCGCACTGGGTGCGACCGCGGGCACCTTCTCGTACCGGATGCAGGGGCTCGCGCCCAACGGCGCCAGCGTACAGGTGCTGCCTCGCATGGTCGCGGCGCGTGGCTGCCTGGCGCCTTGCCCCGCCTGCACCGCTGGCGGCCCGGTGGACTGCGGCAACCCGGCGATGGCCATCCCCATCGCCGGTGCGGGCCCGGTGCCGCTGTGGTTTCGTGCGAACAAGGTCGGGCCCCTGCCGTCGCAGTGGGCCTACTCGGGGAACGCCGAGGATCCGCCGGCCCGCGTCACGCCCGACGGCATCGTCGTCGGGCACGGGCCCAGCACGGGCGGCGTGCACTTCGAGGAGGTCGAGATCGGACCCGATGCCGTGCTGGAGATCTCGGGGACCGACGTCGTGGTCGTCGTCCGGGCCCGGCAGGCCGCCGAAGACAAGCCGATGCGCGTGCCGGTCGGCCCCGGGGAGCGCTTCGGCGGCATGAGCCACGCGGAGTTTCTAGAACGGGGTGCCGGCCCGGTCCGCCTCCCGGCGCCGACCCACTAGGCGGGGCGCCGTCGGGCGTTCCGCGCGCGGCACCGACCACGGGCACCCGACCGACGGGCCGGCGACACGCAAGCCGCTGGTGACGCCTGCGCAGTCATTGGACGGCCGCGGCTCCCCTGGCGACGCGTTCAGCGCTGCCAGGGCGGCGCGCTCCCGGTGTCCAGCCCGTAGCGCTCGACCGCTTGCGGCACGCGTTCCGCCGGCAGGCGCCCCTGGCTCGCCAGCGCCAGCAGCGCCCCCGCCGCGACACGTGGTGGCGCTCGACTTCTAAGAAGCGGCGCAGCACCCGCCGCGTGTCGCTGCGGCCGAAGCAGTGGGTGCCGAACGCGGTAAAGGGTGCTTCGACGAAGGACGCGATCGTCTGCGGCAGCGCGGCGACGTAGTCGGTCACCGCGATCACCGGGCCGAGGCCGGCGAGCTGCCGCGTCACGTGCGGCACCGGCTGGGCCTGCGTCGGGTGCAGCCGGTGCCAGCGCGCCGCCTCGCGCGCCAGATCGCTGAAGCTGGTGACGCTGAAGACCTCGCTGGTGACCTGCCAGTCGGCAGCCAGCAGCTCGGCGGCGGCCTGGGACGTGGTTCACAAGACCAGACGCGCACAGTGGAAAACACACGAGACCAGAGTGCATACTGGCCAGAGACACCCGGGCAACGAGCACTGTCGAGCGATGCATGAGCCAGAACTCCGCAACACCGACCATCAGGGACTTGCGGCCCTTCGTAATCTGTACGCCCGAGAACTTCGAGAACACGAAATCCTTCTACACCGCGATCGGGTTCCATACGCTGTGGGACGATGGGGACAGCGCCTGTGAATTCGCCACTGGATTTGGTAGCCAGCGCTTCCTGGTAACGCTGCACCACGGCATCGAGC
>JAQAZZ010000262.1:0-6622 GCA_032127075.1 Micrococcales bacterium
GAGTGCCCACCAGCGCAACACGGGCACCGTGCGCGGCGGCCGCGTCCGCCACATGGGCCATACCCGCGCGCAGGTCCGCCGCGAGTGCGGCGAAGGGCCGCCCCGCCAACGGAACGGGCAGGGAGTCGTACTCCCCCGCGAAACGGTTCAGCTCCACCGAAACCCCGCGGCGGTCCACCGCTTCGGCCACTGACTCGTTGCACGGCGCCGCACGGGCGTCGGCATCGACGAGCGCCAGTTCGACTTCCGCGCCTATGCTCGGCGGCCCGGCCCCGAATCCAGGTTCGGCCAGGGTTTCGCGCAGCAGCGCCACCTGCTCGTCGAGGCGTTCGGCGAAGCGCCGGAAGTCGCTGGCCGCGAAGGTGTCCGACCGGATCTGCTCACCCACACCCCGAGTCTGGCAGCATCCGGCCGTCCTGCTGACGGAGGCGTGGCCCGGGGCCGGGGTTCACAGTTGCAGCAGCGACAGCACCAGCAGACCCTGGGCGGTGTGGTAGGTCATGTGGACCAGGGTGCGGCCCCCGGGAGCCGGCCCCACGAATCTGCCCCACGCCAGCAGCGCATCCGACGCCGCGAACAGTGACACCCCGGCTACGGCCGCGGGCACGGCCGAGCCGAATCCGAGGACCAGCACCCCGCCCATGACGGCCAGATACGCCGTGACGATCACCCCCAACTTCCTCGACCTGCGATCCGCGTGGATCACGATCGGGCGGCCGACGGCGGCGGCCGTCACGAGGAACACCAGCGTCCCCGCCAGCAGACCCGTGGCATGCATCACCGCCAGCAGGAGTCCCCCGATGTAGGCGAGGTGTCCCACCAGGAAGGCCGCGGCCCCGGGGATGAACCGATCCACCATGAGCAGCACGTCGCCGAGCAGGCCGAAGCACAGCCCGATCACGAAGAACAGCCTGATCCCGGCGTCGGCGGGCTCGAGGAACAGCGCCGCGGCGGTGAGCGCCACCAGGACGGCCGGCTTCGCGGCGTACTCGACCCGGCGGCGATCCGTGGCGACGGCCCACCAGTCGATGACCGCAGCAAATGCGGCAACCAGCAGCGCGGCGAATGCGGCCGTGGTCACCGGTCAGACCCGCGCAGCGGCAAGGCCGGCGTCTTGCAGTCTGGCCGCCAGGGACCGTCCGACGCGTTCGTGCGTCGCCCAGCCCCAGTGCATGCCGTCGGGGTTGTTCGGGCCGGGCGCCACCAGCGGGTCGAGGTCCACCGCGGGCACGTCGTGGTTGCGGCACCATCGCCTGGCTGCGGCGACGGCGGGGGCGTGCGGCCGTGCCGATGGGTACAGCCCTGAGTCGTAGGGGGCCGGCAGCAGCCGGACCACCGGTAGGTCCGGTCGCATGTAGCGGATGCCGTGGAGCATGCGGCTGAGGTAATGGTTGGTGGCTGTCGGCGACAGCTGGGCGAGTCTGCCGCCGGTTGCTGCGATGACCCGGGGTGCGGCCGCGGCGTATCCGCGCCGGGTCGCCCGGCGCAGCGATCCGGGCCTGATGAAGGGGATCGACTCGCGCAGCCAGGTGGGCATCGCGGCGGGGAGCTGGTCCATGTGGCCCTGGGACAGCACAACCGCCGCCGCCCGCGGCAGGTACTCCCCCCACACGACGGGGTCTTTGGTCAGCGCCCACCAGCCGTCGCGGGCCGTGTAGCCGGGCCGGGCCACGAGGTCGATGCCGATGTCGCCGCCGAGGGCCCGGGCACAGACATTCGGGTAGAGGCCGGGGTGGCTGGGCCGCTCGGGCCGTTCGGGGCCGTGGTAGGACAGCGAATCGGCGAAGATCAGCAGCCGGGTTGTACCAGTCGGCATCATCCGGCTCCGTCGTCGCCGCTCTTGGCCCGCTTGATGCGGCGCCTGCGGTACATCTCCTGGTCGGCCCGCTCCAAGAGTTCGTCCAACTGTTCTTCCTGCCACGGCATGTGGACGACCCGCCCGGAGGACACCGCCGGATCCCATCGCCCGGCCTGGGCGACGTCGGTCTCCCGCAGCCGGTCGATCAGGCGGCGCTCGACTTCTTCCACCCGGGGACCGGCGCCGAGGGCGAGGACGACGAACTCGTCGCCGCCCCACCGCACCACGACGTCGGCGTCGCGGAACACGGTCGTCAACGATGCGGCGACCCCGCTGATCAACTCGTCGCCGACCTCGTGGCCGTAGGTGTCGTTGACCTCTTTGAGCCCGTCGACATCGATGAAGGTGCACGACAGCGGCTCCCGCGCCCGTTTGGCCACCGCGAGCAGCTCCCGGCCGACCTCCCCCATCCCCCGGCGGTTCAACAGCCCGGTGAGCTCATCGCGCACCGCCTCGGATTCCGCGGCCTGCAGGGCGCTGCTCAGCGCCCGCAGCGACTCCGTGCGCATGGTGTTGATGACGACGGCGATGATCGTGGCGCCGAGCATGGCCAACAGGTAGCCGGCGGGATCCGTGGTGCCCGAGAGCACTGCAGCCACACCGAGCCACAACATCCATAGCGCCGCGAGCGCGGTGATCAGCCACCCGGGCCGCAGCAGGACCGCCCCGGCGCTGACCAGCAGCAGTTCCATGTAGACCGTCTGCGCGAGGCTGCCGTTGGCGATCATCGATACCGACAGGCCCAGCGCGGCAACAACCAGGATGACGGTCCCGACCTGGTGGGCGTTGTCGCGGATCGCCCCGGTGCGCAGCAGCGCCACGGACGCGACCAGCAACCCCACGCCGGTCAGCGCCACCGCCCCCATGCCCACCGCTCCGGGCACCGTGTCGGCAGGGTGCAGCCGGAAGAACGCGCTCAGCATGAGCATCAGACCCACGGCGATGGCGAGCAGCGGCAGCGCTGCCGCCGCCAGGAGATCCCGCTCTTCCCGGAAGTCCACGACGGGCCCCCGCAGCACCCGCTCCCCGGCGCCGCGGCGCAGAATGGCCGTGGGCCGCCATCCGCCGGACCTGCCGACACGGCCGGGAGAGTCTTCGTCGCCGAGCGGCTGGGGATGCTGGGAACCGTCCGGATCCACGTCGGCGCTCATTTCGGGCCCCGATCCGGCGGAGGACAAGGAAGGTCAGGTTCGGTGGAGCTGAGGGGACTCGAACCCCTGACCCCTTGCATGCCATGCAAGTGCGCTACCAGCTGCGCCACAGCCCCAATGTACCGCCCCAGAGTACCGGACCCGGGGACGCGCCACATACCTGGTCAGGCGACTGCCCGGTTGTAGGAATGCAGCCGCCATCCCGGCCCGGAATCGACGTCCAGCTCCGCCCACGCGCAGTTGCCCAGCACGGCCATCCGCTTCCAGGCATCCACCGGCCAGCCGAGGAGCTGGCCGATCAACGCCCTCGCCGCGCCGCCGTGTGTCACCACCACCAGCGTCGCGCCGTCGGGCAGCGCCGCCACGTGGCGCTGCACCGCGGCGGACATGCGCTCACCCACCTCATGGGCGGTCTCCCCGTCACCACCGGGGCGCACTGCGGCGTCGGTCCGCCACCGCTGGAACCGCTCCCGGTCCTGCGCCACGATCTCGTCGCGCGTCAGCCCTTCCCACGCCGCGGCGAACGCTTCCCGGAGCGACGAGTCGGTGATCACCTCGTGGCCCGTCATGCGGGCGAGTGCGGCCGCTGTGGCCCGGGCACGGACGAGGTCGCTGCTGGCTATGGCCGCCGGTTCCAGATCGACGAGCGCGGCGGCTGCCGTCTCAGCCTGACGCAGCCCCACCTCGTCCAACGCGATGTCGCTGTGGCCCTGGAACCTGCTCGCCCGATTCCAGGACGTCTGGCCGTGCCGCCAGACCACTACGCGTCGCGCCATCAGGTGCCCGTCGGAAGGTCGGACAGATCGATCTGCGGCTGGTCGCGCCACAGCCGCTCGAGGTCGTACATCGTTCGCGCCTCCGGCGACTGCACATGCACCACCAGGTCGATGAAGTCCAGCAAGACCCAGCCGCCCTCCCGCTGCCCCTCTCGCCGCACGGATTGGGCACCCGCGGCCTTGAGCCGCCGCTCCACCTCGTCCACCACGGCCGCGACCTGCCGCGGGTTGCCGGCCGTGCAGACCAGGAAGGCGTCGGTGATCACGAGCACCCCGCTGACATCGAACGCGACGATGTCCTCGGCCTTCTTGTCCGCGGCCGCTGCGGCGGCGGTTCTGGCCCACTGGGTGGCGATGTCGGCTGCACTCACGCCTCCCAGGTTACGAGTTGCCGCGGGGCAGCGCCGAATCGTGCCTCGGCTAGGGCCGGTAGTCGCGGGCCAGGACGACGTCGATATCCGCCCAGGGCCGCCCCAACACGACCGGGCCGAGGGTGTCGGGCGGCCGCAATGATCGCATCGGAAGCTCCAGTGCGGCGGCCACTTCCAGGCCGCGGCTCCGCGGTGGCCGGAACCGGACCGTGCTGCGGTCGGGGCTGCCCACGTCGGTGCCCCGACCGTCGACCCACACCAGCCCCTGATCGAGCAGCGGCTGCCGGGCGGACAGGATCAACCCCGGCGGCTGCTCGGGCGCCTGGACGAGAACGCGGGGCGGCCCGTCGATGCCGGCCGACCACTGGGCCCATGGCATGCGCTGGCGCAACAGCGGGGTCGCAGCGGTGTAGTCGGTCCATGCCAGGGCCCCGGCGCCGGAGCCGATCACCGACACGGGCAGCGAATCGTCGGAGAAGTCGCCGGTGCCCAGCGCCGCCGTGAGGTCCAACAGGTAGGCGGAAAGGTCGGTGGTGGAGATCGTGGCAGGCGACAGGGAGCCGAGCGCCGTCAGCGCCTCCCGTATCGCCGACTCGTCCGCCGGCAGTTGGGACAGCACCGCGATCATGACCCGGCGGAAGCGGGCGACGGCGCCATCGACGGTCTCGCCGCGCACGGGGCCCACCGCATACCAGGAAGCGGCGCTGCCGGACAGGGTTTGGCGCCCGGGCTTGAGCCGCAGCACCACGTCGCCGTCACCATCGCGTATCACCGTGCGAACCTCGGGTGCCACAGCCACACCGCCGAAGGCATCCACCAGCCCTGCCAGCGCCTTGCGGTCCATCCGCCAGGAAGCGTCAACCCGCACGCCAAGAGTCTCGGCAACAGTTTCCAGGGGGCGCAGCGTGTCGATGCCCAGCACCGTCTCCCGGATCGGTCGCGGCGCGGCCGTGCGTGACGCCACCACCAGGTTGGCGGGCAGCAGCACGAGGGATGCTGCGGGTTCAGGGTCGTCGATCACACCGGTCAGCATGTTCCCCGCCGCGCCGTCGGCGGTCGTCACCTGGATCAACAGTGTGGGTTCCAGCGTGACGGCGGCCGGCGGGGTGCTCGGCGGCGGCGAGGCGCCCGGCTCGGTTTCGGTGCCGCTCACCGCGGCATACAGCGCCGCAATCGCGACGGCGAAGAGAGCTACTGCGCCGATGCTCAGCCCGAGGTGCCGCGCAGTCCGGCGCCGCCGCAGGACCTCCGCCTCGTGATGGCCCTGGTTCACCTGTCCGCCCGGTAGAGCTGTGACTTGCTGATGTAGTGCGCCACACCGTCGGGCACCAGGTACCGGATCGGACGGCCGTCAACCACACGCCGACGGATGTCGGTGGATGAAATGGCCAGTGCAGGCACCTCGACGAGAGTGGCGCTGTCGGGGGGCAGACCGGTGGCGGACAAGTCGTGCCCGGGTCGGGATACGCCGATGATGTGGGCCCTGGCCAGCACCTCCTCGTGTTCGCGCCATGTCTGGATGTCCGCCAGCGCGTCGGCGCCGGTGATGAAGCACAGCCGGGCGTGCCCGCCGTAGGTGTCCTGCAGATCGTGGAGGGTGTCGATGGTGTAGGTCGGACCGGGCCGGTCGATGTCCACCCGGCTCACCCGGAAACGGTCGTCGAAGGCGGTGGCGATCACCGTCATCAGGTAGCGGTGCTCGGGCCCGCTGACGTCGCGGTGGCTCTTCTGCCAGGGGCGGCCGGTGGGGACGAAGACCACGATGTCGAGTTCGAACCGGTCCGCTGCCTCGCTGGCGGCGACCAAGTGGCCGTGGTGGATCGGATCGAAAGTGCCGCCCATCACTCCCACGGAGCAATTCGACGGCACAGGCGCCTCAGCGGTCGAGGTTGATGCGGGTGGTGCCGATCAGCAGCACCATGAGCAGCACGAAGGCAATCACTCCGTAGACGATCGGCGGCAGCGGTACCAGTTCCTCGGATTCCGCTGCCTCTTCGGCCAGGAGTGCGACTGCCGAACTCACCAGTGCCATTGCGTCCTCCAAGTCTGATGTCTGGCGGGAAGCCTAGCGGAGCGGCCAGCCGAGCGGGCCGCCGCCACGACCATCATCCGCGCACATGGCCGTTTCCGGTGATGATGAAGGTCGTCGTGGTGAGTTCCGGCAGGGCCATCGGCCCCCGGGCGTGCAGCTTCTGCGTCGAGATGCCGATCTCGGCGCCGAACCCCAGTTCGCCGCCGTCGGTGAACCGGGTGGACGCGTTGACCGCCACCGCGGCGGAGTCCACCCCTGCCAGGAACCGGCCGACGGCGACCGCCGAGTCGGACACGATCGCCTCGGTGTGGCCGGAGCTCCAGCGCTGGATGTGGCTGATGGCGGCGTCGATGTCGGCGACGACCCCCACGGCCAGGTCCAGCGAGTAGTACTCCGCCCCCCAGTCGTGGTCGGTCACCGGCTCACAGGCGACG
>JAQAZZ010000263.1:0-2984 GCA_032127075.1 Micrococcales bacterium
ATGCTGATCCTGGCCTTCCAGCCCACACGCCTGCGGGCCCTCACCGGTGCAGTGTCCCGGGCCGAAGTCGAAACAGCATTCCCCGACTGGGAGGTGGTCACCGTCGATCCCGCCGACACAGCAGGTCTCGGGTGGCCACTAGCCACAACCTCACCACAATGGATGCGACTGCGCCTCTGAGGATGAGGCATCGTGCTGCCGAGGACCTGCGGCCAACACTGCCGCTCGGCAGCACACCCAGACCGACACATCGGCGGCCCTCTTCACCCTCGGGCGTGGGCCGCTCCTGCCTTGATCGCGCTGGGTGAGATGAGACAGGTGAACCGCCAACCAGAGTTGCGTCCATGGACGTGGTGAAACACCGCGTCGTAGTCGGCCGCTATGCGGCTATGACGCATTCCGTGCAACTTCGTACCGAAGCGGATCGCGGTTAGGGCAGGCAACCCTATTGACCGCAGGACTGGTGCGGCGTACGTTGCGAGGCGCGCCGCAAGTCAACGGGCACTGGCCCACGCGGCGACCGCACGTCAGCCGTCGCCAGCGGCAGCGGCTGCCCGGAGAAAGGGGGCGCGGAATGCGCCATCTCGACCACCCACAGGGCAAGAGGAGCTGGACCGCCCGCACTCCACGAGCCCTGGCAGGCGGCCTTGGGGCCGCAGTTCTCATCTGCGGGGCCGTCGTGGCCCCAGCCCAGGCACGACCAATCGAATCCGGCAGTTTCAGCGATTCCTTCACCGAGACCATCGACTGCGGGAATCGGAGCCTGGGGCTCGAGGCGACGATCGTCGGCACCTTCGTCGTCAAGGACTCCACCCCCAGGACGGGGGGGCAGTTCTTCAAGTTCAGCCAGACCGCGGAGTTCAACGGGACCTTCACCGACCCGGACCCGCTCACCGGCGGGACGTTCACGGAGTACTGGCGGACGAACTTCCGGGAGGGGCCCGGAACAATCATCTCCGAGGACGGTCGGATCGCGAGGTACCAGACCAAGGAGAGCGGCATCTGGGATGTCTTCCGAGACTCCAGCGGGAAGGTAGTGTACCGAGACACCGGAACGCTAGTCGTGGACTGGACGGCGGACACCCTCGGTGACGGTGTGCCCGGAGCGCCAGTCCCCAGCGAAGAATTCGTTCGCACTTCGGGCAACTTCCCCACCTTCGATATGGACATCTGCGAGATCGCGGAATCGATCCTCGGGTAGAGCCCGACTCCCCGACCACGGCGCTTGGACGGGGCAAACCGGCAAAGCCGTTTCGCCGACCAGCTGAGCGTCCGCCGCGGTGCTGGCTGGGTTGAGGTCGGCGGCCTGACGGTCGGAGGCCGCTTGGCTGACGTACGGGTGCGCGCGCCCGCTCGCCAGTGCATCGCGAGCACCACGTGACCGTCGTTCAGCCGCATGCGGTCGACCCCGTGACTCAGCAACGGATCAGCAGCTACGACCCCGGTGGACGTCGCGCGTTAGTCGCGGCTCGAAGTCTCGACTGCTGTGAAGCATCCCAGCTTTGATGCCGCATCATCCCTTGGCGGAAAGCCGTGCCCGAGTGTTCAGCACGGCTGGCGACGGCACCGCTGGTCTGCGGCGTGTCGCTTCTCGAGTGCACCCGGTCGCGTTCAGGGAGCCGAGTCGGGAACGGCGGGGCTGTGCCAGTGCAGGCCGAGCAGTTCCATCGCGCGCATCACGTCGGCGTCGTCCACGTGGAGCTCGTGGTGGGTGATGTCGGTCAGGCAGGGGCTGATGGGGCCGTCACCAGGTCGTTCGAACACCGCCCACAGGGTGATGTCATCGCCGTGTCGGGACTGGAACACCACACCGTTCAGTGTCGTGGTCGCGTACAGGTGGCTGGCCAGCTGCTGGGTCAGCTCCCGTGCCCGGGCATCCTTCAACGCGGCGGCGTCGAAGTCCTTGAGCCCCAGGAGCAGGGCCTGGCCGATGAACACCGAATGCAGAGCGGCCAACGAGCGGGCAGCGGTGACCGTGCAGAACCGGCCGGTCAACCTGGCGGTGGCGCCGACCCGCCCGGTCAACCAGGCGGGATCAACCACCCCTGCCGGCACGGTCGGGAACGTGGTGGCGTCCTCGGGATCCTCGACGATCTGGCCCAAGTCATCCTCGAGCAGCGGATCGGCGCGGAAGTCCGCGAGCAACTCGAGCAGGCAGCCCAGCAGCGACGACCCGGCGTAAACGGTGCGGAAGTTGCCCTCCGCATCGTCCCAGCGCCCCGGAAACCGACCTTCCGACGCCCATTCCCAGCCCACCCACGCCCACGGCTGCGGCCGGTAGCCCACCCGCCACACCTGCGTCCCGGCCTGCTCCTGGACCGCGAGCGACCCCACCCGGCTCAGCCCTCGGCCGCGAACGCCCGGGCCGCAGCCAGGACCCGCGGGCCGGCCACGTCCAACTCCGCCTCACGCAGCAACCGGGCCGGGGCCACGTCACCGAGACGCGGGTTCATCCCCTGGAACCAGGCGGCCACCACCGCGGAGGAGTCCTTCTCGGCCAGCAAAGCGGCCGCGTGATAGGCGGTGCGCAACCGGCGCACCACCTCCGCGGACGGCTCCCGCTCCCCCGCCGCCCACTGACGCACCGCCCGGGTCTCCTTCACCGACCCCACGTAGGCCACCAGCCGGGCACCCAGCAAGTCCCGCAACCGGTCGACCAACTCCGGCGTCGGCAACCGGACCGAATCCTGATACGCCCGCAAGTCACCCCGGGCCGCAGCGGTGATCGACATACCCACATCATCGCACGATCACGCCCAGCATCACAGGGCTAATCCCAACTAGAAGGACGCCGTTTTCCCAAACTGTCGAGCGCTCACCAGGAGGCCTCAATCATCGCACCGCTGTCCCAGGGCCACTCGTCGACGGCCAATCCGCGCTTCACCGAGCCAACGCTGACTACAGAGAGTCACCAATTACACCCCAGTGAGGCTGTCGGAGACCCTGGGAGTGCAAGCGTCGGGTTGCGCTTGTCTTCTCGTTGT
>JAQAZZ010000264.1:0-5616 GCA_032127075.1 Micrococcales bacterium
ACGCATCGTTCCACTGGCTGTCCTTGTGGCTGGCGACGCGCGCGGCAGTGCTTGCGCCGCTGAGCACCTCTTCGGGGGACTTCGCCTCAAGAAGCGCGGCCAAGAGGTTCATGTCGGTGTCGCCGGATGAGTAGGCCAGCCGGGCCATGTTCCCCATGTCTCGGCGTGTGCGAGCCGCCCGTTGCTCGGCGCGCTGTGAATCACGGATCAACCGCTCGATCTTGGCCTTGTTGAGGCGGTGTTTCGCCAGTGCCTTTTCGTACTCCATCCGGGCTTCGGCGACTGCGGTGCGGGCCGCCTCTTGGGCCTTCTTCTTGGCGATTGAGTCGGCTAGAGCCTCTTGGCGTTGCTCCGCCGAAGGCTCCTTGCCCTTCTTCTTCCCGTCCAGAATCTCCAGCGGTTCCTGCGACGGGGTCGAGTCCGCATCCGGATCGGCCGTGCTCGGCGCCGCGTTTGGCGTGCTCTGGGCGGACGGCGAACGGGCGATCTGCGGCGATTCCCTCAGGGGCGACACGGAAGGACCCGGTTGCTGGGGGGAGGGCGAAGAGGTGTCGGGGTCGGGGTCGGCGTGCGCGATCTGCGGGCCTGCCAGGACGGCGAGCGCCACGGCAGGCGCGATCAGCGAGCGCCGAAGATGAGCCACCGAAACCCCCGAGAAGAAGGAGACCAGAGTCAGGAGAAACCCTGCTGCAAGCGTATACCCGCGCTTCATCGCCTCAAACCAGAATGGGTCAGTCAGGCCACCACTGGGTTTCGCGTCGAACGAGCCGTAGGGTTGGAAGTCGTGGAAGCACCCAGCGTCCTCATCGTGCACCACACGCCGTCCCCGGCGGTGCGAGTCCTCCTGGAAGCGGCGGTTGCAGGGTGTCGCCACCCAGAACTGGCCCACGTGCGGGTCAGGCAGGAACCCGCTTTGTCGGCCACCGCCGCCGATCTACTGTCCGCCGATGCGCTTCTGCTCATCACGCCGGCGAACATCGGCTATATGAGCGGGGCGCTGAAGCATTTCTTCGATTCCGTGTTCTATCCCTGCATGGACGCGACGGCCGGGCTGGGCTGGGCGCTGATCGTGCACGGCAATGACGACACCGCCGGTGCTGTGCGCTCGGTGGATCGCATCGCAAGCGCACTTCGCTGGCGCTCGGTCGCCGGCCCATTGTCCGTGATCGGCCCGCCGTCGCACGCTGATACCGCTGCCGCCAAGGACCTTGCAGCCGCTGTGGCGGCATCGGTGCTGCCTGTGTGAGGCGGCCCCCTGGTCGCGCCCCGCAGGCCTACTCGGCCAGACGCCGCCAGGTCACCCAGGTCCCACCTCGGTAGTGGGCCAGTCGCTCCCCCGCGCGGCTCAACACCTCGAGATCCCCGGCGTGCGTTTCGATCACTTGGTCGCCTCCGGAGACGAACTCGTCCGATGTCGCCACGCCGCCGCAGCCGCTTACGAGGAGGGTGACGGTGATGCCACTGACCTGCTTCTGGCCCATGTCAGCGGCGTCCCGGTGCAGGTTCGACAAGGAATCGCTCATGGGAAATACGGTACCGCCAAAGCCGATATTGGGCACTGCGGCTGAGGCCCGCGGGCGAACAGGACGGGCCGTCTTGGGAGCGCCGGACAAGTCTGCGGCGGACTAGTTCTTGCCCTGGCTCCCCTTGCGATGGAGCCTGTGCTTCTTGGCTGTCTTGTGCTTCCCGGCTTTGCCCTTGTTCCCGGCCTTGTGCTTCGCGGACTTGTTCTTGCCCGCCTTGTGCTTCTTGTTCGCCTTGTGTCCCTTCCCGACCTTGTCCTTGTGGCCGGCTTTGTGCTTGCCGGTGCGGTGTTGGTGGCTGGCCTGCCGATTCTGAGTCGCCGAGTGATCCCCGTCAGGCTTGGCAGTGGTGGTCTTGGTTGTGGTGGTCTTGGGCGACACCGGGCCAGGGTCTGGCTTGGCCAACCATGGGTGGTCGCCTCCGTCCTGCACCGCCCAGTCGGGGAGTGCAGGCTCAGGGACCCAATGGTCCTGCAACCCCGATGAGATGACGTGGTCCTCCCCGTGGGAGTCGGTCCACACGCGAAACGAGATCCATTCGATAGGTGTTTCGATGTCGCTTTGGGGGCCGGCTGCAGGGTCCAGCTGGTCGCCGTCAACGATGGCTTCTTCGCCACTCCCGATGGCTTCCTGGCCATCCCCGATGGTTTTCTCACCATTCCCGGATCCGCCGTCTTCGGTCACTGAGCCGGTCTTCTGGGTCTTCTTGCTGATCGGTGTGGGTACCTGGTCTGTGCCGGTGTCGACGGCGGTCTGGTCGGTCTGGGCCGTGTCGCCGGTGGCTGTGCCGGTGTCGACGGCGGTCTGGCCGGTGGTTTGGGTCGCAGCCGCGGGGCCCTGGGTATCAGCGTTGGATTGTGCGCGGCGACCCACACCCGCCTGAGGGGCTTTGGTCACTTGGTGAGCGACCGTAGGCGTGGCTGCCGCGGCAGGCGCGGCCACCCCACCCACAGCCACGGTTGCCACCATGGCGGCCCCGATCACCTTGGCCACGTGGGCCCCCGCCGACGCCCCGTGCATCAGCGACACCCGGTCGAGCACAACTACCACATCGCAGGAGGCCTTCTCGATCAGCGCGACAGCCGTCTCGAACTCGGCGCCAGCCTTCCGGGCGATCTTGCCGCCGCCGCTCTTGGAGTCACCGCGCGCTTCGAGGACGCCGCAGAAGATTCCGCCCAGGCGGTCGCTGTTCTCGATCGCCCAGGTCCGGGGAGCGGGATCGCTGATCACGTCGATCCGCGTCCCGGATTGGCGGGCCAGATCCATCGCGGTGTTCACGACCGCTGAATGGGTCGCCTTCAAACGGTCCGTCTGCGGCGTCACCGCCCGCACGTTCCGACCGGTCTTGCCGGCGAGCATCATCGAGAAGAGCACGCCGTAACCGGACACGAACGACCTTTCCGCCAAGGGGCACAAGGGGCCATCGGCGGGTGGCTGCGCGCGCATGACCATAACCGCAGCCACGGGCAGTTGGGGCCCGCTGCGGTCCGTGATCGCCGACAGGGCCGACGTGACGGCTTTCTCGGCCTTCCGGGGTTCGCCGCAGAAGATGATGGGCGCACGGGCATCCGCAGTGACTCTGACCGCGTCGGCGATGGTCCGGCCCTCGGACACTGAGACGTCGGCAACACCAGCTTCTCGCAAGGCGTCGGCGATTCCTCGGTCGCCGACGACGCGGATGTGAGAGGCGAGGGCCGCCACATCAGCGACCCGGGAGCGCGGAAAGGTGCCCGCGTCGAGCACAACAGCCCGCCCTTCGGTCCACAGTCCGGACTCGACTGCGTAGATCATCCTCTCGTCCAGGTTCTGGCCGTCCAATGCGGGTTCCACGGTCATCGATCCACCCCGTTCTTCAGCGGTTCACAGTCAAGATGTGAATGGTTGGGACCCACGTTAGGCACCCGGGCGATCCCCCGGTGGATGGGCACTTCGTCTGACCCGATCGTACGTTCATATTCGGTCAACGGCACGCCTTGGCGGGATGAAGATGGCCCGGTGGTACGGATACGGGCCACACTGGTGTTCGTGAGAGTTGCTCGCTCGGTGTTCATCAGCAAGCCCACCGCGGAGGTCTTCGACTGGATCGCGGATCCGGACATGGCCTTGCGCTGGCGGCCGGGAGTGATCAACCACGAGGTGCTGGAAGAAGCGCCGGGCAGAGTCGGCACGACCTTCCGGGAGGTCCTGCAGACCGGCGATGGATTGATCGAGATGAAGGGAAGGGTGGTGGGCTATGAGGAGGGGCGCACCATTGCCTCCGCCCTCACCGGGGGCGGGACCGTTGTGGGCACAAGGTTCGATGTCGCTGAGCGGCCGGGGGGCTGTGAAGTGTCGGCCGTGGTGGACCTGCGGATTCCCGGCCTGATGGCGCGACTCTTCCGCGGGGCGATTGAGCGCCGGATCGCCCGGCAAGTCGATTGGGAACTGGACATGCTGCGCAGCCTCTGCGAGGAGCGGGGCTGAGGGTGCCGCC
Source organism: Micrococcales bacterium (assembly GCA_032127075.1). Classification (GTDB taxonomy): domain Bacteria; phylum Actinomycetota; class Actinomycetes; order S36-B12. Next base: position 3,997 of record JAQAZZ010000264.1, read on the forward strand.
GAGCGGCCAGTCCGGCCCGTGGGCTGGCTAGGGGCATTCTGCGACCGAGTGCCACTCGCACGTCGTCCGGTTCTCGCAGAATCCGTGACTGTCAAGAACTATCCGGTTCGGCTGATAGAGAAGGATGACGTGGTACATCGCGCCGGATCTTGACACAGCGATAGGGGCCTTGATCGGTAGAGTCCGCGCATGGACCCGGTCATCAACCCGTATCAGCCGGGTGCAGGGCGACGGCCCCCGGAGATCGCCGGTCGCGACCGGCAGCTTGAGGCGTTCCAGACCGCGCTCGACCGCTGTGAGTTGGGCTTCGGCGAGCGCAGCATGGTGCTTTCGGGGCTACGTGGTGTGGGCAAGACCGTTCTGCTCAACGAGTTCGGGTCTATGGCCGATCGGCGCGGCTGGATCACCGCCAAGGTCGAGGCGCTTGCGGGTCGCTCCGTGTTGGGCCTGCTCACGACTTCGCTGTACCGGTCGTTGCGCGCCACGGCCCGTCGCGAGGGGCCCAAGCGGATCATGGGCCTGTTGGGCGTGTTCAAGTCTTTCTCGTTGAGTGTGGATCCCAGCGGCAACTACACCTTCGGCGTCGATGTTGCGCCCGCGGTGGGACGGGCCGACTCCGGCAATCTCGACATCGACTTGTCCGAGTTGCTGTTGGAGTTGGGGGCCACCACCCGTGAGTTGGGACGCGGAACGCTCATCCTGATCGACGAGATGCAGGAGGTGCCTACCGTTGAACTGGCCACGATCAACTCGGCTGTCCACGCGTTGGGGCAAGGAGTTGACCCGTTGCCGGTCCTGGTGCTCGGGGCGGGCCTTCCCTCCCTGCCCGAGGTGCTGTCCTCGGCGACCTCGTATGCGGAGCGTCTCTACGACTACGTGACCCTCGGCAGGTTGGACACCGCCGCAGCCCACGCCGCCTTGGTGAAGCCGGCGCGTGAGTTGGGCGTGGAGTGGGAACCGGAAGCCCTCGCCGTCGTCGATAGTTTTTCAGCGGGATACCCCTACTTCTTGCAGACCGCGGGGAAGTACGCCTGGGACTACGCTGCCGATGGGGCAATCACGGCCGACGACGCCCACGTGGGCCTGGTCGCCGCTCAGCAGGAGATCGACTCGGGCCTCTACCGGGTTCGTTGGCAGCGGGCCACCGCGCAGCAGCGAGGGTTGATGACCGCTCTGGCTGAATTGGGGGGCGACGGCCCCGCGTCGATGGCTGAGATTGCCGGCCGCCTGGGCAAAGAGCGCACCTCGCTGTCCGTCGCCCGCTCCCAACTGATCAAGAAGGGCCTCGCATATGCCCCAGAACGTGGACGCATCGCCTTCACCGTTCCGGGGATGGCCGAGTACATCCTGCGGCAGCACGACTCAGATTGAGCCACATCTTGAGCCACGTACTTCGGACGCGGGCACGGGGTGTCGGCTGGGTGGAGACCACGAGTCGAGAAGCCGGTCGATTCTCGGCGCCGAAGAACGACTGCGCGTCGGGGTAGATCCAGTCGAGTTGCTTCAACACCTCCAACGTCACCTGGAGTTGTCCCTGCTAGCGGCACGGCGCCCAGACATCGTCAGTGAATTGACTCTGCGGCGAGGATGGGCCGAGTTTCGGCGCGGGGAAGCGGCACT
>JAQAZZ010000265.1:0-16076 GCA_032127075.1 Micrococcales bacterium
TGCCGAAGACTCAGCGCCGCAGCTGCGGCAGGTCCCGGAACAGTTCCAGGGACTCCGGGTTGGCCAAGGCGCCCGTGTTGCGCACCGGCCTGCTGTGGACTACGTCGGACACCGCGAGTTCCGCCAGTTTCCCCGACCGGGTGCGGGGCAGATCCGGCACCGCGACGATCCGCGCCGGGACGTGACGGGGGGAGCATTCGTTGCGCAGTCGGGCGCGGATCCGCTGCTGCAATTCATCGCTGAGCGGCCCAGCTGGGTCGCTCAATCGCACGAACAGCACGATCCGGGTGTCGTCGTCCCAATCCTGGCCGATCGCCAGCGACTCGACGACCTCCGGCACCTGCTCCACCTGGCGGTAGATCTCAGCGGTGCCGATACGCACGCCACCAGCATTGAGCGTGGCATCGGACCGGCCGTGGATCACCATCCCGCCGGTTGGCGTCCACGAGGCGAAGTCACCATGAGCCCAGATCCCGGGAAAGCGGTCGAAGTAGGCCGCGGAGTAGCGGCTGCCATCAGGATCACCGGCGAACTCCAGCGGCATCGACGGGAACGGAGCCCGGCACACAAGTTCACCGCGAACCCCCGGCGACTCCCGCAGCGACTCCCCCCGCTCGTCCGCCACGTCGGCGGCTGTTCCGAGCGCCGGACCCTGGATCTCCCCGGCGTACACCGGCCGCGTGGGATCGCCGATCACGAAACAGCCGCACAGGTCGGTGCCGCCGCTGATCGACGCCAGGTGGACGTCGGCCTTGATGTGGTCGTAGACGTAGGCGAACCCCTCGGCGGACAGCGGCGATCCGGTAGATGTGATGGTCCGCAGCCCGGAAAGGTCGAAGCCTTCGCGCACATCGACGCCCGCCTTGGCGCACGCGTCGAGGAACTTCGCGCTCGTGCCGAACAAGGTGACCTGTTCCGCCGCGGCGAGTTCCCATAGCGCTGTCGGGCCGGGGTGGAACGGCGAGCCGTCGTACAGCACGATCGTGGCGCCCGAGGCCAGGGCGGTCACCAGCCAATTCCACATCATCCAGCCGCAGGTGGTGTAGTAGAAGACCCGGTCGCCCGCACGGATGTCGCAGTGCAGCTGATGTTCGGTCAGCTGCTTGAGCAGCACGCCCGCACCGGAGTGGACGATGCACTTGGGCTGCCCGGTCGTGCCAGACGAGTACAAGACGAATCCAGGCTCGCGCAGCCCCATCCGTTCACAACGTGGTCGACTGTTCCCCGCCCCGACCACTGCGTCCCAATCAGTGACCGGAACCAGCCGCTGACCCGCACCCGCACCACTTTCTGCCCCAAGATGGCCCCCAGATGCCCCCGACACGCCGTGTTCGGGGGCCATCTCGGGGCAGGCGGGCAGCGCTGCCGGCAGGTCCGCGCCCAGCAAACGGTGCACGGCGACCGCCCGAAGCCCGGGCAGCCCGGCGACGACATGCTCCAGCAGGTGCAGGCGGTCGTGGTCCTTGCCGCCGTACCGGTAGCCGTCGGCGGTGATCAACACACTTGGCCGCACCTGGGCGAACCGATCCAGGACACCGCTGACGCCGAAGTCGGGGCTCGTGCTCGTGAACACCGCGCCCAAGCCGCTGGCGGCGAGCATGGCCACGAGCGCCGGGATCCCGTTGGGTGTCCAGGCGGCCACATGGTCGCCCGGCCCGACCCCGACCGACACCAGCCACTGCTGGCAGTCCGCCACCTGCGCGTTCAACTGCTGCCAAGTGAGTTCCAGACGGCGCCCGGTCTCGTCGAGGGAGATGACGGCGACCGGCGCAGCGCCGGGGCGCTCACCGCCCGCCAGCAGGTTCTCGGCGTAGTTGACCCGCGCCTCCGGAAAGAACCTGGCGGCGCACATGTCGTCGGGGTCGCCGATCAATGCCGGCCCGCTGCCCCGCTGGCCCACCACGCCGCAGAACCGCCATGCGGCGTCCCAGAACCGCTCCGGCTCTGCGACCGACCAATCGTGCAGCGCGGCGGAGTCTGCGCAGTGCGGCGCCGCATCCAGACGGAAGGCCGTCATCGCCAATCGGGCGACGGAGTCCTGCGATGGCTGCCACAACAGGGCGCCTTGTTGCGTCACAGATACAGGCCGGTGTCGGAGTCGCTGTGGCGCTCGCCCGCGACGGCGTGGACGTCCCTTTCTCTCATGAGGATGTAGTCGATGCCCTGGATCTCGATGTTGGCCCGGTCCTCCGGCTCGAACAGCACCCGGTCGCCCACCTCGACCGTGCGCACATTCGGCCCGATCCCGACCACATCCGCCCACATCAGCTGCCGTCCGACCTGGGCGGTCGCGGGGATCAGGATGCCACCGCTGGAGGTGCGCTCGCCATCAGGTCCCTCGGTGCGCGCCAGCACCCGATCGTGGAGCAGCTTGATCGGCTCGCCGGTTCTGTCCTGCTCCCCCATCACGCCGCGGTCAGGGCGGGCAGCGGCTCCGGGTTGATCTCCGCCGCACTGCGGGCAACCGGAACCAGCTCCGGGTTGACGCTGGTGCGCGGCACCGGGACCCATACAACTTCGGCCAGACGGCGCAGCTCCCGCTTGCGGGCCCGAGACTTCAGGCCACGGCGGACCAGGATCAGCCCGACCGCTACCGAGGCCACTGCGATCACGCGCTCCCGCCGCACCTCACCGGTCTGCGAATCCACGAAGAGCCCCGTGATCGCCGCCCTGGCCTTGGCCTTCAGCGCTTGCGGGGTGGTCTCCTCCTTGAGCTGGGACAGGTTCTCGGTGAGGCGCTGGCGCGTCTCATCGATCTCCGCTTGGACGTCCTCGATGGAACGCTCGTCGGACTTCTCGGCGGACTTGTCGCTCACAACATCCTCCACGTGGGCTGGTCGTACGGCAGCCTACGCGGTCAGGGTGGCGGGGTCGAACCCATACGGCAGTTCCAGCCGATGGCGTCTGAGCAGCCCCGCATCGGACAGCAGTTCCAGCGTTGACCCGTCCGCGACTACGCGCCCGTCGCTCAGAATCACGCTGCGCGGGCACAGCTGCGCCGCGTACGGCAGATCGTGGGTGACCATCAGCATGGTGCGCCCCAGCCCCACCAACACCTCGGCCACCTCGCGGCGGGAGGCTGGGTCGAGGTTGGAACTCGGCTCGTCCAGCACGAGCAGCTGCGGATCCATCGCCAACACCGTGGCGATGGCAACGCGGCGTCGCTGCCCCATGGACAGGTGGTGCGGCGGACGCTCGCGCACCTCCAGCATCCCCACTTCGGCCAGCGCCCGCGAGACGCGCTCATCCACCTGGTCGGGCGGCAGTCCGGCATTGGCCGGGCCGAAGGCCACATCGTCGGAGACCGTGGGCATGAACAGCTGGTCGTCAGGGTCTTGGAAGACCATCCCCACCCGCTGGCGGATCTGCGGCAGTGTCTTGTCGTCGAGTTCGGTGCCCGCCACAGCGATCCGTCCCTCGGAGGCGCGCAGCAGCCCGTTGGTGTGCAGCATCAGGGTCGTCTTGCCCGCGCCGTTGGGGCCCAACACCGCCACCCGCTCACCATCGGACACGGTGAGTTCCACACCGCGCAGCGCCACGGTGCCGTCCGGGTATTCGTACGACAGGTGGGCCACCTCGAGAGCGGGGCTCATCGGCCGCCGCCGAGTGCGGCGCTGGCCAGAAGCACGCCCGCCGCAGCCGCGGGCAGGGCTGCGGCGGTCAGCCATGCCCCAGGCCCGACCGCAGGATCGGGATGCAACTGCGGCATGGTGCCGGTGTAGCCGCGGCTGAGCATGGCCAGGTGAACCCGCTCGCCGCGCTCATAGGACCTGATGAACAGTGTTCCCAGGGAGCGCCCGAGCACCGGCCACGACCTCGGCCCCGCGGCGCTGAAACCCCTGGCCCGCCTGGCCCGCGCCATCCGGGCAGCTTCAGCGCCCACTACGTGGATATAGCGGATCATGCTCGCGAAGATCTGCACCAGCAGGTCCGGGGCGTGTAGCCGGCGGAGTCCGGCGACCATGTCGGCGGTGGTTGTGGTGGCGCCGAGCAGGATGGAGATCACCACGCCGAGGGTGGCCTTGGCGACAAGAGCCCAGGCCGCCAGCATCCCTGGCTCCGACAGCAACAACGGCCCCACCGCCACCCGGGGCCCCGTGGCCACAAACGGCATGAGGACGGCGAACACGATGAAGGGCACTTCGACAACCATTCGCGTCAACACGGTTCGCGGCGGGATCCGCGCCAGGGCAACCGCTGCGGCGACGATCAGGCCGTAGCCCGCAAAGGCCCCATAGGACTGCGGCGGGGTTGCCACGATGATGAGGATGGTCAGCAGCGCGGCCAGAAGCTTGACGTGGGCTGGCATCCGATGGATCGGGGTATCGCCGGCGATGTAGAGCCGTTCGCCGGTCTCATGGCCGCGGGAGTGGTCACCCAAGGTCCGCCGGGCCCGGTCCCGAAGGGTCGTTGCCCCCTGCGCCGTCACCCGCCCCTCCGGCACCCGGCGCCTCGGCTGCGGCACGCGGAGTCGGGCGGTCGCTTCTGGCGGCCAGTACGCGGAAGAGCAGGAAGCCGAGGACACCCGTAACACCGGCACCGGCCAGGCCGGCCAGGGCCACCGACCATCGCTGCTGGCCCACTCCGGACACGCCGTAGTCGGCGAAGGGAGAGTCGGCGAGTGCGGAGTCCTCGGCCGTGTCGGCGAATCCCTGGTCGGCGGCCACCGTCTCGAGTCCGTCGGGACTGCTGCTGGCGTAGAAGGAGACCCCGGCAGCAAGGACGACCGAGAGGACCAGTCCGGCGATGAGCAGCAGCGCGACGCCCCGCTGAACCCCGCCGGACATGTCCGTGGTGAGCCGCCTGCTCATGCCGGCACCGCTTCCCGCACGGGCACCGCAGGCCGGCGCAATCCGCGCAACCCCGCGACCAGGTCCGGCCGAACCGCCGCCACGGCGCCCACCACGATGGCGGTGATGATCCCCTCCACGGCACCGATGACGACGTGGATGCCGATCATGGCCGTGGCCACCGCCGCCGGGTCGACCGGGGCCGCCCCGCCCATGGCGAATTCCACGGCGAACCCCGCAGCCGCACCAGCGACGGACAGCACACCCGCCAGCCAGGCCGCCGCCGCAACTGTCGAACGAGCGGTACCGACGCCGCGCACGACCAGGCGGAACACCGGCCAGGCGACAAGCGCGGGGATCAGCGCCATGTTGACCGTGTTGAGGCCCAATGCGGTCAATCCGCCGTCGGCGAAGAGCAGGGCCTGGACCAGCAGCACCACGGCCACAGACAGCGCCCCGGCGTACGGGCCCACCAGGATGACCGCAAGCGCGGCTCCCATGAGGTGTCCAGACGTTCCGGCGCCCACGGGGAAGTTGATCATCTGACCGGCGAAGACGAACACGGCGACCAGGCCGGCCAGGGGTGCAGAGGCCTCGTCCAACGTGCGGCGGGCTCCCCGCAGGCATACCGCGACCCCAGCCGCCGCGACCGCACCTGCGGCCAGTGAAACGGGCGCGTCGATGAAACCGTCGGGGATGTGCACCTGACCTCCACTGGTGACGCTAATGCAAAGCCTTTGCAATAACGTACCCCACATCCCGTGGCGGGGAGGTGCCGCCGGCGGGCTCGACGACGCCGCGGCGCGTGGATTCGCGGCTGGGCCGGAGTTCACCTACCCTCGCGATGGACTTGTCCGACGGGCGGATCGAACACCCCGATCGACAGCGACGACGCACACCGCCGAAGAAGGAGCACCTGTGACAAATCGACTCGAACCAGGCGACAACGCCCCCGCGTTCACCCTCACCGACGACACCGGCGAACAGGTGTCCCTCGGCGACTTCGCCGGCCAGACTCTGGTGCTGTACGCCTATCCCACGGCGATGACCCCGGGCTGCACTGCGGAGTCCTGCGACTTCCGTGATTCGCTGAGCGCCCTGCAGGCGGCAGGGATTCAGGTCGTCGGCATCTCCCCGGACAAGCCGGAGAAACTCGCGAAGTTCCGGGAGAAGGAGGGGCTGACGTTTCCGCTGGTCTCCGACCCAGACAAGGATGTTCTCGGCGCATACGCCGCCTATGGCGAGAAGAAGATGTACGGCAAGACCGTCATGGGGGTCATCCGCTCCACGTTCGTCATCGGGCCGGACGGCAAGATCCAGCACGCGCTGTACAACGTGCGCGCCAAGGGCCACGTGGCGAAGGTGCGGGAAAGGCTCGGGGTCTGACGGGTTCATCGGCGGTACTCCGCCGCGCCCGCCTTCGGTTGGCACACCCCGCGTGTGCGCCGTGCGAGCGGCCTGCTGTCCTACGATGGACGCCTCGCGGGTGTGGCGGAACTGGCAGACGCGCAGGATTTAGGTTCCTGTGTCCTCGGACGTGAGAGTTCAAGTCTCTCCACCCGCACCGATTCGTGGGCTGCAGCCCAACACGACTGTGCTGACACCCGATGGCACCGATTCCGGCGGCCCGACGCGGTGCCACCCGGAACGATGTCCCCCGCTGGCACTCCCACAGCAGACCGGGATGCAGGCGCGCATCCATCACTGTGCATCGAGTCGGCGGCAGCTGCGTGGGACTGCGCTGCAACAATCAGACGATCCTGCTGCACCTGGGTCGACCGCTGTGGGCCACCAGGGGAGGCCAGATCACGCTGCCCCTACAGACCACGCGATTCGCCGATACTGTCTCCACCCGCACGGCCGGAGTCCCCCACTTGAAAACCCTTCCGTCGGTGGGAGGATGGCGGGATGCGATCCAGCCTTGTCCTGCTCTCCGGCGCGCTGGTGGTTGCCGCCCTGTCGCTCCCCGGCCCCGTGGTCGGCTCCGCAGCCCCACAGTCTGCCGGCCAAGGGCAAGCAGCCGCCCCGACCGCCGCCCGCTGTGAGTTCATCGGCACAAAGCGGGACACCGCATGCATGCTGCCGTTCCCCAACAACTACTTCACAAGGCGGGACAACCAGACGCGCACCGGTCGGATCGTGAAGTTCCAGACCGCCGCAATGCCCGCCAACACGTCCGGCGTGGGGATCGACGCAGCACCCTACGCGCACAACGACGGGTTCTCACCCGGGCAGACGATTGTTGTGAAGGCCCCCGGGCTGGACAATCAGGAGGCGCTGAAACGGACTCGCGCCGTGGGGCTGCGGCATCTGAAGCGCTACTCGCGCACCGACGCCCCGGTGGTTGTGATCGACGCGGACAGCGGCGAGCGGCACCCGATCTGGGTGGAGATCGACTCCAATGCCCCCACACCCGATCAAGCAGCCGTCTTGATCCACCCGGCGGTCAATTTCGAGTCGGGGCACACCTACATCGTCGCCATGCGCCGGTTGAAGGACCGCACGGGCAAGGCGTTGACCGCCCCCCGCGGATTCCGCTACTACCGCGACGACGTCGCCTCCGCCGACTCCGCGGTCAACAAGCGCCGCAGACATTTCGACCGGATGTTCGCGACCCTGGAAAACAGCGGGATCAAACGGTCGGGCTTGTATCTGGCGTGGGATTTCACGGTCGCCTCCGATATGAACATCGCCGGGCGGGTGTTGAGCATGCGCAACCGGGCGCTGCGTGAACTCGGCGAGACCACAACCGCCGACTCGGTCGTGGACGGCGTCGCCCCCCAGTTCACCGTCGATTCCGTCGTGGAGGACGCCATCCCGGGTCAGGCCCGCCAGATCCGGGGCACCTACTCCGTTCCCTGCTATCTGACGCCGAGTTGCGCCGACGATGTCAACGGTGTCTTCGCACTCGGCTCCGGTGGCAAGCCGGTGAAGACGGGCGCCTACTCCGTCGAGTACATCTGCAACATCCCGGAATCCGCGGACAAGTCGCCCGCTCGCCCGTCTCTGTTCGGCCACGGCCTGTTCGGATCGCCGGAGAGCGTCGCCGGCGGGTACATGACGGCCTTCGCGGACTCCCACAACTTCGCGTTGTGCGCCACCACCCAGATCGGGCTTTCCGGCAAGGATCTCCCGCGCGCCGCGACCGTGCTCAGCGACTTCGGCAAGTTCCCCATCATAGGCGACCGCCTGCAGCAGGCACTGGTGAACGAGATCTACCTCGGCCGCCTCATGGCGCATCCCGACGGCTTCCTGGCCCACCCCGCGTTCCGCTCCGGAGGTGCGGCCGCAGGATCGCCCGCGTTCAGCAGCGGCCGGGTGTTCTACCGGGGCATCTCCCTCGGCGGCATTCTCGGCGGGGCCTACACCGCCATCGCGACCGACACCCGGCGGTCCTCGTTGGTCGTGAACGGCATGAACTTCTCGGTGCTGCTCAACCGCTCCACCGCGTGGCAGGACTACGGCTTCGTCGCGGACGCCGCCTACCCCAACCGGCTGGATCAGGCTCTGGGCCTGGCAATGATCCAGATGCTGTGGGACAGGGGCGAAGCCAATGGCTACGCCCACCGGATGACAACCGACCCGCTGCCGAAGACGCCCAAGCACAAGGTCCTCATGGACGTCGCAGTCGGCGACTTCCTCGTGTCCAATTTCCAGGCCGATGTATTGGCCCGCACAATCGGCGCACGCGCCCACAAGCCAGCGCTCTACCGTGGCCGCTGGCCCAACATGGACCTCCTGTACGGGGTCAAGCGCATATCGGACTACCCCTTCAAGGGCTCCGGCATCTTCTACTGGGACAGCGGCCCGAAGGATTGGGAGCCGGGCAAAGGCGTGCCCACGCCGCCCATCCGCAACCGCTACCCCACTGTCGGCAAGAACCCCCACGGCCTGCCCGGGGCTGAGCCGCGGGCGTGGCAGAGCGCCTCCGATTTCCTCCGCAATCCCGGCAAGAGCCGCATCAAGGATCCCTGCGACGGACCTTGCTACACAGACGGTTTTCCCGGACCGTGACGCCTGGGCGGCTGCACCGTCCGCGATCAGGGCTCGCGGCTAGTCCTCGGGAGTCCGGGTCCGCGGCATCAGCAGCGTGGGGCTGATGGCGCCCAGACACAGCGCCAGCAGGATGGCCGCCGCGGTGAACCCCGAACTCGCGGCTGCGATGAAGTCCGCGGCAGCCTGCGCCTCGTCGGTCCGGTCGCTGGTGATCCACGCCATCAGCGACGTCAGCGCTTCGGCGATCACCGCCCCGGGTATGAGCGGGATCACCGGCGCGAACGCATAGACCGGCGATGCCTCGCCCGTGCGCGGCCCGAGCGCGTAGGCGATGGCACCTACGATGAACGCAGCGATGAAGTCCGACGCCACGATCGGCAGGCCCTGGTCCTTTCCGTAGTCGGAGACGAACCGCGCCAAGACCGCGATGGCGGCGACGATCGGCAGCGCGCGCTTGCGGACGTTGAACAGCATGGCGAACCCGGTGGCCGCCGGCGCCGCCCACAGAACCGACCACAGCGAAGTCACGCGTAGCCCCAGACGAGCAGGGCCAGCGCCAGCCCCAGGGTTGCTCCGAGGAGGATCACGCTGGCGCGGGTCAACCTGACCACCCCGTTGAGGTAGTTGGAGGTCAACAGGTCTGCGGTCCCGTTCAACAGCGGCACCCCGGGAACGAGGTACAGGATGCTTGCCGTCACCGCCTGCTGCGTTGTTGTCGTGAGCGCCGACGGACCCAGCACCACGGAGGCGGACAAGAGGGCGGCGAAGAGGCAGTAGATGAACGGCTTGAACTGCCGGCGGACCATCTCGTGGCGCAGCCATGCGCCGGCGGAGCCGCCCGCTGCGGCAAGTGCGATTCCCGCAGCATCGGCGCCGAAGAGGGCGGCGAAGGAGCCGCAGCTGACTCCTAGCATCACCACCACCAGCGACAGCGGGTAGCGCTTGGCCGTACCCGTGATCTGCGCCATCTGTTCCCGGAGCTGATCCAAGGTCAGCTGCCCAGACCGCTTGGACAGCTGCGACAGTTGGCTGAGTTCGGTGAAGTTGACCCCGAGGGTTGGTGTGTTGCGCACCGAGGTCCTGCTCCACCCGCCGCGGTAGACCGCCAGCCCGATGTTCCCCGATGAGACCCAGGTTTCGGCCCGTTCGGCGCCCAGCGCCAGGGCCACCCGCTGCGTGGTGGCGCGGACCCGTGCCGTGTAGCCGCCGCACATCTGGACCCGCACACCCATGTCGAGCGCGGTCTGCAGGATGGCCTCCAACTGCACCCGCTGCGGATCAGTCGGGGAATCAGTCGGGGAATCAGTCACGGGGACCACGCTATCGGTCGTTCCCGGCGCCGCGGGCTCAGCGCCACCACACCTTCTGCCCGACCGGCGGTGCTAGCGTCGCAGAATGGCTGACAGGGCGCAGACGCTGGGCCGGTGGCTGCTGGCGACCCTGCTGGCAGTTGCCGGGATCGGCCATTTCGCCAACTCCCGGGAGTTCCTCGCGCAGGTGCCTCCTTGGCTGCCGTGGCCCGAGGCGGTCGTGGCGGTGTCAGGTGCGGTGGAGATCGCGCTGGCCGTCGCCCTGGTGGCCGTGCCCGGCAGACGGGCAGCCGTCGGGTGGATCGTGGCCGCATTCTTCGTCGTCATCTTCCCCGGCAACATCTCTCAGTTCGTCACCCAAACCGATGGTTTCGGCCTCGACACCGATATCGCCCGCGGCATCCGGTTGCTGTTCCAGCCCGTCTTGGTGGTGTGGGCGCTGTGGTGCACCGGGGCCTGGCACGAATGGCGAACCGCGGCGGCACAGCGGGGCACATGAGCCCATGCCGGGGAGTGACTACCCGGGCAACTCTTCACCGTGGAAGCCCCACCGGAAGACCTCGGCGAAGCGGCCGGCCCAAGCGTGCTCGTGGTGGGCCCCGCCGGCAACAACGCGGGAAGTCACTTCGCGCCCCGATTCCCGCAGCGACTCCACCAGCGGCTGGAGCGAGGCGACCAGTACGTCCGGCGACTCGACGTATTCCAGCTGCTCGCTGTCGCCCATGTCCACATAGATGCGCTGCTCGTCGGAACACGGGGAACCAGCCAGGAATGTCCTTAGCTCGTGCCCCTTCATGGGGACGTCGAGTGCGACGGCTGAGAAGGCCAGAACGACCCCGAACAGACCCGGGTGGCGCGCCGCCAGGTACAACGACATGTAGCCGCCCATGGACGACCCGCCGATACCGACCCGCCCTGCCCGGGTAGCCACCCGATAGTGGGACTCGACCCACGGCTTCACGCGGTCGACGACGAAGTCGGCCGTCGCGGCGCCCGTGCCGATGATGGGAACACCGCCGGAGGCGTCGGCCGGGTCGGGGTAGATCCACTCGCTGATGCTGTATTCGGCATAGCGCCGCACAGGGTCTGTCGAAGGGTCGATGCCGACAACCACGGCAGGCATCGCGGTGTCCAGCTCGTACAACGAGTGCATAGTCTCGCCGATCCGCCATTCCTGCCCGTACGTGGACGTGGCCCGGTCGAACAGGTTGTTGCCGTCGAACATGTACAACACCGGATAGGTCCGGCCGCTGATCCCGTAGTCCGGCGGCAGGAGCACCCGCACAGTCCGCGGCTCCCCCAGGACGAGCAGAGTGGTGACCTCAACCCGGCCGACGATGCTCGATTCCGGCGCGGGGGACGGCGGCGTCACGTGAATACGCTAGGACACGCGGCAACGTTCCGCGCGGGCCGGGGCGACCCTCAGAAGGCCGCCCGCAACTCCGCTGCGCTCTTGCCTGCCAATCCGAGGCCAGCCATCGTCCGGGCCTGTTCAGCCTCGTAGTCGCGGTCCATCACCACCGACGACAGTCGCAGCAGCGCGTCCATATCCGGCGTCGGCACTCCGATCTGGTGTGCGAGGTCGGTCATGAAGACAAGTCCGTAGCCAGCGTCTTCGTTGAAGTACCGGTGATCCAGACCCGGCTGGGCCCGGATCCCCTTGAAGCCCGGCGCCTGGGAATAGCCGATGCCGTAGTCGTCGATGACCTGGTAGCCCTGCTCGATTCCCAGTTCGGGGTCGCGGCGGACTGAGACACCCAAGGCCTCCGCGATCCGCACCCGCTCCAGGTCCACGGCTTTGATGACGCGGCCGACCGCCTCCGTGACACCCTCTTCGTAGAACAGGAAGTCACCGCCGGTGCGTTCGATCAGCCCGGTGTTGCACAGCGACACGGCCGGGTGGATGATCGGGTTGCTGTTCTGCAAGGTGGTCTGCCAGACGCTGTCAGCCTCGCTGATCTCGCCGTAGACGGGGCTGAGGATGTCGTACACCGTCCGGGTCGCGTTGCCCGGTATCGCCGCCACGTAGTAGCCGCCCTTGAGCCGGTTGTACACCGTTATCCGAGCGTCCCCGGTCACCCGGACGGCGTAGGGCAGGGTGGATGTTTCCGCGACGACGACCGACTCATCGGCCAGCCGCAGGCCCAGGCCCTCCTTGAACACAAGAGCGCCGGCGCAGGAACCCGGGCAGACCACGTACACCTGACCCGGGCTCACGTACGGCTTGCACGCGGCCGCGAACGGCGCCGTGCTGTAGGCGGGGCCCACGGCAAACACCAGGTCCGCACCCGGAACCGCTTGCGCGATGTCGTGACCCGAGTAGGAGATCGTGGCGAAACCCTCGAGTTCGCCCTCTGCCTCGATCCCGCCCCGCCGGGCAACGGCGGAGGTGTTGGCGTCGAACTGCTCGAAGTCGAACAGGGCCACCTCGTGGCCTGCCTGCGACCATTCGAATGCCACGGCCATACCGCCGTGGCCTGACCCCAGAACTGCAACCTTCATCGCGGCGGACCTCCGAGTGCTCAGCGGCGTGCGATTCGGTATCGCGACGCGTCAGGGGAAGCCTACGGTGCGGCGAGGGCCATGCGCGCGTCATCCACGGTGTCTGCACAGGCATGGTCCACGGTGCGTGCATAGGCAGGGTCACGGCGCCCCGCCTGGTTGGTCGCGGCGCCATCAGAGGCCGAGCATCTGTTCCCGACACACATCCAACGGCCCGCCACCATCGCGAGCGGCACAGAAGCGCACAACCAGACGAGACCGACCACGGCGAGTGAAGCCACCATTTCAGAACCCCCTGTCTACTGCTGTATTGCCACTGCTATCCCCCGGATCGCGGACGCTGAAACGCTTCAGGCGGTCGCGGCCAGGAATTCGCGGATATCGCGCAGGGACGGGTTCGTCAGCGCTTCGCCGTCGGGCATAACCACCGTCGGCACCGTTCGGTTGCCGCCGTTCACCTGTTCCACGATGCATGCGGCGGCGGGATCCTGCTCGATGTCGACCTCGCGGTAGGTGATTCCGGCACGGTCCAACTGGTGCTTCAGCCTCACGCAGTAGCCGCACCAGGCGGTGGTGTACACGGTGACGATGTTGCTCATGCCCCTCCGCTCCTTCCGCTGCGGCTGGCTGGTGCGCCACGACCCTGCTCGCGGATCGCGGATCGCGGATCGCGGCTCGCGGCTCGCGGCTCGCCCGCGACTCAACCAGTCGCCGGGTGGGATGATTCCCGTGGCACAGCCGTGCCAAACTTCATCGAGGGATCGACAATGCTGACCGAATCCGTCCAGCGGTTCATCGATGCCGAGATCGCCCGATCCAGCACCGACTATTCCGACCTGCGCGCCGTCTACGTCAACGGCACTCTCAAGCGCTCCCCCGAGGACAGCAACACCGAGGCGCTGATCGCCATCTCCCGCCACATCATGGACTCCCTCGGAGCGCGAACCGACGTGGTGCGCACGGTGGACCATACGATCCCGCCCGGCGTATACCCGGACATGCGGCAGCACGGCTGGCCGGTCGACGATTTCCCGCAGATCTACAAGGACCTCATCCAGCCTGCGGACATCGTGGTGCTGGCCACGCCCATCTGGTTGGGAGACCAGTCCTCGATGACACGCCTGGCCGTCGAGCGGCTCTACGGCTGGTCCGGCCGCCTCAATACGGCAGGGCAGTGGTCCTACTACGGCAAGGTCGGCGGTGCGCTCGTCACCGGCAACGAGGACGGCGGGAAACACTGCGCGGCCCAACTGCTGTATGCGCTATCGCACATCGGCTTGACCATCCCGCCGCAGGCCGATTCGTATTGGGTGGGAGAGGCAGGGCCCGGGCCGTCCTACCTCGACGACAACATCGGCGCCGCCAACCACTGGACGACCCGGAACACCGTGTTCGCCACCTGGAACATGCTCCACGCCGCTCGGCGCATCAAGGACGCTGGCGGCATCCCCGCCCACGGCAACGTCACCACGAACTGGGACCTGTCCGACCCCGATCACCCCAACCCCGAGTACCGCTGACCCGTCGGGCACGCCCGCCGGGAGTCAGGGCGGGTGCTGCGGGTGTGGGCTACGCCGAGGCGACTGGTTCGGGTGCGGTCTCGTAGTCCCGCAGGGTCTTGCCCAGCGTCCGCCAGACGTAGACCAGCCAGAGGATCATCCCGACGTGGAGCACATCGTTCTCTGAGAAGTAGAACCCGTGTCCGTCATCCCACAGCGACTGGGTGATTCCCGCCGCGTAGTAGGCGAAGTAGGCGACCTGAACCAGGATCAGCAGCACGGCGGCTGTCAGAATCTGTCGAGACATGTCGTCGTGCTCCCGCCGATATCGACGCGCCGAAATGATCATCACCATGATGATCCCCGGCAGGGCGAAGAGCATGAGGACCGCGAACGACAGCAGGAAGGCGCTGGGCTGCAGCACTGCGATGATCGTCACCACCACGTAGACGACAGCATTGACCGCGGCATAGATGATGAACCCCCGCCGGACGCCGCCCGTCGTGCACGCCAACGCAACGGCGGTGAGCATGGCGCTGACACTCAACGTCTGAGTGACGCTGTAGCCGATCTCGAAACCGTTCGTCAGCCGGCAGTAGTCGAGCCCCTCACACTTCAGCACGTAGCTGAACAACTGGTAGCTGATGCCGGCCTGCCCGGCCCCGACGCCGCCGAGGACCAGGGCCGTGCCGAACCAGGTGCGGGATCGCTGACCGGATCGGGTGACGATGAAGTAGACCCCCACCCCGATCCAGAAGAGGGCCAGCGCGAAGACGAGGAACGAGCCGAGCGGCTCGTTCACGACGGTGTCGGCGACGTCGATGCACGGGCGCTGCTCGCACCACTGCTCCGGGGTCGTCCGCGGATCGTACTGGAGTTCGTCCAGGTTGCCGCACGCGGCCAGGAGGAGCGCCGCGGGCGCCAACAACAGCCATCGGACTCGAGCGTTGATCATGACCACATGGTTGCGGGTCGCACAGGGGAATGCGCGCCTTCGCGGCATCCAGTCGGCATTCAGGCGACGAGCCTTCGACTGCGCCCCGGGTTCAGGCGGAGGAAGAACGAGCCGATTGCGGGGCGGCCGCACCGCGCAGAGGGTCCGTCGCCGCGGGCGGCGCGCTGTCTTCTCCGTCGGTCGGGGCATCCTTGCCGCGGCGCAGCGCCCGCGGC
Source organism: Micrococcales bacterium (assembly GCA_032127075.1). Classification (GTDB taxonomy): domain Bacteria; phylum Actinomycetota; class Actinomycetes; order S36-B12. Next base: position 15,268 of record JAQAZZ010000265.1, read on the forward strand.
AGCAGGCGCTTGCCGGTTGACGTGGCGAGCCGGGCTAGGAGGCGACCCCGCATGAGCGTCGTCGCGCTGAGCACCCCGCCGAACAGAGCCCCCGCGACGCCGCACGTCACGATGTCCTGACCGGTCAGGTAGAGCCCCGGGATCGCGGTCGCGGGCTTGAGGAACTGTTGGCGGAACCGCTGGGGGGTGTGTTCCAGCCCGTAGAGTTCGCCCCGGCCGTATCCGGCGAAGTGCTGCGTGGTCAGCGGCGTGGAGATCTCGAAGTAGGCGACTCTGCCGCGCAGTTGCGGCAGCTGCTGGTACAGCGCCTCCAGCATCCGGTGGGCCAGCCGCTCCTTGAACGCGTCGTATTCGCTTTCGCGGTGCTTCCACCGGCTGCCCTCCCAACCGGCGAACCACTCGAACGGTGCGGCGGTGATGATGTCCACCGTCGCCCGGCCCGGGTGGCGTCGTGGGAAATCCGGATCCTTCGCGGCGGGGAACGAGACATACACCAAGGGCAGATCGGCCGCTGGATCGGTGCGGCTGTCCGCCATGCTCTGCTCGTGGTCGTCGCCGGGGTAGATCCACAGGTTGTGCTTGGGCAACCCCAGCGCCTCGGCGGTGTCCTCGAACCCGACGTACAGGCACATGTGTGCCATCGAGGGCGCGACCCGCGCCAGGTCATCCAACAGACCGGCGCGCTCGGCGACCTGGTGCGGCAGCAGCCTGGAGAACGTGTTGGACACTCCCGCATCGCTGATGATGACGGGCGCCCGGATCACATGGCCGTCCGCCGCCATACGCACACCCACAGCCCGGCCCGCCTC
>JAQAZZ010000266.1:0-2608 GCA_032127075.1 Micrococcales bacterium
ACTGTGGGTGTACCTGCTCGGCACTCCCCGCGCCCTCGGCCGGCTGCCGCTGCTGCGCGCGATCCAGGAGATGCTGACGACCGGAAGCGTGAGCCTGGGCACCTGGCAGGTCAGCGACCTCGAGTTCGACAGCGACCGACCCGTTCCCGTCGCCTGCGACGGCGAGTACCGGCCCGCTGTGACGCCGCCGTACCGGCTGTCCAGCCGCCCCGGCGCCCTGGAGGTCCTGGTGCCCGTCGCGACCGCGCGCACCTCGACGCTCACGATGCAGTGGTGAGCCCCGGGGCGCGCATCCTCGGGCTCTACACGATGCCCCGCTGGCGATGGAAGGCCGGCAGGGCCAGCCGCCGGCAGTGCCAGCACGGAAGACCGAGCTCGGCAGTGCGCCGGCCGGCTGTGCCCGGATCCTGGTGACCCACCATCTGGTGCTGCCCAAGGACCTGTCCTCCATGAAGGGCCGCTCGGCCCTGGTCTCGGCGGCCGCGCGCGCCGAGGGGGCCCCGCTGCTGTCCGGGCACACCCACGACCCGCTGCTGGCCACCGCGGCGCTGACCACGCAGGGCACCAGCAACAACGCGCTGTCCAGCGTGGCTGGGACGGCGATCTCGGACAGGCTGCGCAAGGCGGCCAACTCCTACGTAGCCCTCACCATCGACGCCGAGTCGATCCATGCCGAGGTACGGCCTCCACAGGAGGTGCCTTCGAGCGAGAGTTCGAGGGCACATTCCCGCGAAGATCGCGCTAGACCGCAGCCAGGGGCAGGGAGACAATCCGCTGGTGGTCGCGTCCGCCGTCGCCGACGGAGGACGGAATCAAGCAGGGCGGTCCAGCCCAGGTCGTTGACGTGATTGACGTGGATGTCGGTCGCCAGGACGCGCTCCACGTAGTCGACGTGCCACGCTCGCTGGCCGGGATCAGAGAGCCTGTCGCAGCTCCTCGCGGAGTGCTTCTTGCGCGGATCTGCCGCGCGGGCGCTGCCGTGGGGGAGCCCTCGGGCGAGGTGGCTTGGGCGTGGCGGAGTGCCCGAGCGGGAGCGCCGGACATGCTGCGGGCCTCCTGGGACGCGGCGAGGCGGGGGGAGGGTGAGCCCCCCTCACCCGGGGTGAGGCCGCGTGGCGGTGCTGGCTGCCGCCGCTGGGGAGTACCCTCCATGGGGGTGGCCGGCTGTGGCCAAGGCGCGGCTGCTGCATTGGAGGCCTCCTCGTGACAGATGACTACAAGGAAGGCCCGGCAGCGAGGCTGCGCAGGAGCGACCCCCTTGAGGGTGCTCCGCCGTGGGTGATGCCCATGATCCGTCGCGCGACCTGGCGGGTCGTCGGTGTCGTGCTCACCGTCGTGGTGCTGATCGCCGCGGTCAGCCAGGCCCGCGGGCTGGTCAGCATGCTCATCATGGCTCTGTTCTTCGGCGTCGCCATGGACCCGGGGGTGACGTGGCTGCACCGTCGGTACGGGTGGCGTCGGGGTGCTGCGACGGGCGTGATCTTCGTGGGGATCGTGGCGTTCGTTGTCGTTGTGGTCCTGGTGCTCATCCCTGCCATGGTCCAGATGGCCAACTCGGTCTCCGCGCAGCTGCCCGGGTGGCTGACCTCCATTGAGCGGACGTTCGGGATCACCATCGGCGACGGTGAGCACACGGATGCGGCTGCTGAGTTGGAGCAGGCGGTCGTGAGCTGGGCCCAGCAGTCGTGGAAGGACATCCTCGGCCTGGCGTCGGGGGCGGTGGGCCTGGTCTTCCAGTTCTTCACCATCGCCATGTTCACGTTCTACTTCGCCGCCGACGCCCCCAGCATCCGCGCGTCGGTGCTGCGCCGGTTCACCCCGGAGCGCCAGGAGCGGATCGGCTGGTCGATGGACACAGCGGTTCAGCAGACGGGTGGGTACTTCTACTCCCGGATGCTGCTGATGCTCATCAACGGTGGGTTGTTCTTCTTCGTGATGCTCCTGGTCGGGGTCCCGTGGCTGATCGCCCTGCCGCTTTCGGTGTTCGAGGGGTTCGTCGCCGAGTTCATCCCCGCGATCGGGACCTACCTGGGGGCCGCGGTGCCGATCCTGGTGACGCTGGGCATCCAGGGCTTGGTGCCGGCCGTGGTGCTGCTGGTATGGACGGTGATCTACCAGCAGGCTGAGAACTACTGGCTCAGCCCACGGCTGAGCGCCCAGACGATGGAGATCAACGGGGGGGTCGCGTTCGGGTCGGCGCTGGCCGGTGGCGCGATCGCCGGGCCGATGGGCGCCTTCATGGCCCTGCCCGTCGCGGCATGGATCACGTCGTTCGTCAAGCACTACGGCTCGTCCTACCCGCTGGTCTACCACTCCGCGTACGACGACCCCGACCCGTCCTCGGAGCCCACGGCCCCGGCCACCGGGGCCCCGTAGGCCGGCACGTCTTCGTCAGTTTCTTGCGAACTTCCTGAATCTGTTTCGCGTCGCGGACCATCAACCCAAAATGCTTCGTGCGGTCAGGCTGAAGCTGGTCTACCTCGAAGATAGCCATAAACTGATGCTCGCCGAGCTTGCACCAGACAGCTCCTTCCCCACCACGTAACATCTTCAGCCCAAATACATCTTGATAGAACCTCGCGGCCTTCTTAGCATCGGTGACTTCTAT
>JAQAZZ010000267.1:0-11975 GCA_032127075.1 Micrococcales bacterium
CGCGGTGCCGCCCTTGCCCGCGGTGCCGCCCTTCCCACCCGCCTTCGCGGCGCTCTTCTTCGCCGCCTCGCGGGAGTCCGTGCGGTAGAAGCCCGACCCCTTGAAAACAACCCCGACGCTGCCGAAGACCTTCCGCAGCCCTTCTGCCCCGCATTCCGGGCACTGGGTGAGAGCCGGTTCGTGGAACGGCTGGACAATTTCCAGGTCCCGGCCGCAGGATGCGCACCGGTAGTCGTACCTGGGCATCGATCCTCGCTTTCACTCACGGTGAGGCATTGGCACTCACGTGCCTAGAGTGCCAAATTTCGGGCGGTTCCGAAAGCCCGGCGCACGGGAAGCACACATGCAACGGCACACCCCCCGAGACATCGCTAGGGTCGCTGCCATGTCTGAGGGATCCCCCCGACTGGCCACGACGGTCGGGCTGGTGGCCGTTGGCGGGGCGGCCGGGGCAGTGCTGCGCCACCTGACGGAATCGGCCTTCGGCTGGCAGGGCAGCGGTTGGCCCATGGGGACGTTTTCCGCAAACGTCGCGGGCTGCTTGCTGATGGGCCTGTTCCTCGGCCGGCTGAGCGTGTTGGAGACCGTACCGCCGCGCGTGACCCCGCTGGTCACCACCGGATTCCTGGGGGGGCTGACGACGTTCTCGACCTTCGCCGCGGAGGTGGACACTCTGACGGGCAGCGGCGAGGCGGCCACTGCTGCCGCCTACACCATCATCAGCGTCGTCGTGGGGCTCGCGGTGGTGAGCCTCGGGTGGCGGTTCGCACAGCGCGGGGCGGATCGATGAGTGTTCTGCTGGTCGCCCTCGGGGCGAGCCTGGGCGCCCCGGCCCGGTACCTGGTCGACCGTTGGCTGCAGCACATCTTCGTGACCAACCATCCGAAACGGATCCCGGTGGGAACCCTGGGGGTCAACGTCCTCGGTTCGGGGATCCTGGGAGTGGTCGATGCCCGCCTGACCGGCGGTTGGCTGCTGCTGTTGGGCACCGGCTTCTGCGGAGCCTTCACTACGTTCTCGACGTTCGCCGCGCTGACGGAGGAATCGTTCCGGGAGGGCTGGACCAAGGCGGCGTGGGCGAACATCGTGGCCAGCCTCGGCCTGTGCCTGGCCGCGTTCGCGGTGGCATTCGAGTTCGCGGGAGGCTGAGCCACCGCTGGGCGGCGGCTGGAGCGCCCCGTGCAGGAATCGAACCTGCGGCCTACCGCTTAGGAGGCGGTCGCTCTATCCGACTGAGCTAACGGGGCCTGTTCCACGGCGGGAACGTCGTGGCATCAGCCTAATGGGTTGCCCGGCGGCTTCGACCGCGCCGCCCTGCGCAACGCCGGGCCACCATCGACCGGCTCCGTGGGCAAGAATCGCCTCGAAGCCAGATTCGCGGGTACGCACGGCAGGAGGATGTGGGGCGACATGGCAGACGAGGGCGGCAGCCGGGGGAAGGGCACCTCCGATAAGGCCGATAAGAGCACCGTGAAACGACTGGCCACTGCCACCGCCGTGGTGGTGCTCGTTGCGGTGGTTCCCGCTGGAGTCGGCTACTTCCTCTCGGGCGAGGGTGCGGCGGTCGGAGGCCTGGTGGGCAGTCTCGTCGCCTTCCTGATGGGCACCGCCGCCGGCACGCGGCGGGTGTGGCAGTTCCTGCCCGGCTTGCTGCTGGCGGCAGGTATTTCCCCGCTCCTGGCGGGCAGTTGGTGGTGGGTGGCCGCCGTGGGTCTGATCGGCGCCGCGGCGGGAATCGCGGCCCGGTACGGCCTCTTCATCCCCATGGTGCTGATCGGTGTCATGTTCAGCATCTTCCCCGGATCCGACAGCGTCCGCGAAATCGTCGTGGGAGTGGTGTTCTGCGCCGTGGGAGCGGTGAACGGGTGGGCGCTGGCGCGGGTCGTCGGGACCCCGTCGGTTGTTGAATTCGAACCGCTGTCGCCGAACCGGGCCGCCAAGGCGGCGATCGCGCTGGGGCTGGCGGCGGGTGTCGCCGCGGTGGTCATGCAGGTGTGGGGCAACGACTACGGCTACTGGCTGCCGATGACGGTGTTCGTGCTGGCGATACCCAGGCCGGGGATCGGAATCCCGCGGGCTGCGGTCCACCGCACCGCCGGAACGGCGGTGGGTGCGTTGCTCGCGGGGGCGGTCGCGCTGACCGATCCGCCGACCGGGTTGCCGCTGGCGCTGGGAGCCGTGGTCCTGATCGTGGCGTTCGTGGTCCAAGAACCCCCGTGGCTGAGTGCCGCGCTCTCCGCGGCCGCCCTCGTGATGCTGCTGACCCCGCCGGGGGGCGGCCTTGTGGTGGCGGATTCCCGCGTGCTGGCCACCGCGGGGGGCGCCTTGATCATCGGCGGGCTGGCGGTGCTGGGTTCCTGGTGGGCCCGCGGCCACGCGCCAACCCCGGAAGAGGCCGAGATGCGGCAGACCATGGACCGCTTGACCGGCCGCGAACAGGACGGCGAGGGGGAGGGCGGCCATGAAGGGGGCAACGACGAAGCCGTGTCGCGGTGACTGCCCGCCACCGCCGGGCTTGCCCGCTGCGGCGGGGTCAATCGCTGCCTGGCGGCTCGGGAGTGCGCCGGGGGCGCACCGCCGCAGCGGGCAGGTCGATGACCACGACGGCCCGCCAGGCGCCGTTTCCGTCCTGCCGCCAGGCCAGCACCAGGCCCGGCATGGTGGCAGGCAGTGGCTGCACCCAACAGGGTCTGCTCTCCCACTCCGATCCAGCGCCCAGCCCTGAGTCGGCTTCGGGGTCCGGCGGCGCGTCCGGCCGTGGCTGGTTGCCCACCCGCCGAGTGAGCGGCTGGCCGGGAACTGCGCGGTGGTATCCGCCTGCCATTGGGCAATAATGAACCGTGGGTCCGACTCGCAGGGGTCGGCACGGTCTGACACCACAAACTCTGGGAGTGGCGATGCCACAGCATCCGCGCCTGCTGCAGGGGTGTGTCACCGCGGCGGTCGCCGCGGTGGCGGCCGGATTGTTGTCCGGTCCACCCGCGGCTGCGGTCGCTTCTCCCAGCAGGCCCGCCGGGGTGACGGCCTCACCTGCTGCTCCCGCGAAGAAGCCGCCTTTCGCGGCAAGCGCGTCTGCGCGCGAGTTGACCTGGACCATCCGCCGGACCCGGCAGCTTCCGCGGATGGCCAAGATCCGCCAGGTCAAGCCGTGCCTGCGGCTGCAGTACCGCAACCGGTCCGCCGACGTCTGCCTGGTCTCCCGAAAGGCCGTGCGGGTCCGCCACAGCGGCTACCGGTCGGACTACAGACTGGGCATCCAACTGGAGAAGAACCGCAACTCCTTCGGTGTCCGCATCAGCGCCGCCGACCTGATGCTGCGGTCGGGCCGCCCGCGCGTGGTCGCAACCTGCTTGGCGGACGGGTGTGGTGAGCGGTGGGATCCGGCTCCGACCCCGGGCCGGGTGGTCGTACCCCGGCGGGTGCTGCAGTACTGCGCGGGAGCATCGGGCCGGGTCACCGCGGCACCCGCCGCGGCCAAGGCCGTGGCATTGACGTTCGACGACGGCCCCGGCGGGCAGACCCGCGCGGTGCTGCGGGTATTGCGGCAGATGGGTGTCCCCGCAACGTTCTTCCAGGTGGGCAGCATGACCGGCGGTCAGCAGGCGCTGATGCAGCGGATGCGCCGTCAAGGCCACGTGTTGGCCAACCACACCTTCAACCACGCCGATCTGTCGCGGCTTTCCGACGCCGCCGCCGGCGAGGAGATCGCCGCGGCCAACCGCGCGATCCGGAACGCCACAGGGTTCCAGCCGTGCCTGTTCCGCGCCCCGTACGGCGCCGAGGACGAGCGGGTGATCGGCGTCGCCGGCCGACTCGGGCTGCTCACCGTCGGCTGGTCGGTGGATCCCGCGGACTGGCGCCGCCCCGGGGCTGCCGCGATCAGCGCGAGGGTGATGGCCGATGTCGGCGACGGTTCGGTGATCCTGCTCCACGACGGTGGCGGATCCGACGGCGGTACACCCGCCGCAGTCCGCACGTTCGTGCAGAAACTCCGGGACCGCGGCTACCGCTTCCTCACCGTCCCCGAGTTGTTCGACCTCCCCGTCCAGTACGGCTGAGACGGCGCGCTGCTGTGCCGCCGAGTTGCGCCCGCGCCGCGGTGTCCCACGATTGGGGCATGTGGAACAGCCTTCGGCCCAAACCTGACCCGGTGGGTCCCGGCCAAGAATCGGTGTGGGACTACCCCAGGCCCCCGGCGGTGGCCGTCAGCGGCGAATTGGTGCGCGTCTGGCACGCCGGGACGATGGTCGCCGAGACCCGAAAGCCGCTGCGGGTGCTGGAGACGGCCCACGCCCCCGCCTACTACATCCCCCGCGCGGACGTGGCCGCCGAGTATCTGCGGCCCAGCCGCCATGCCACCTGGTGCGAATACAAGGGCCGGGCCGCATACGCCGATCTTGTGGTGGGAGAAACCCGGGTGAGCAATGCGTGCTGGTGGTACCCCGACCCCAGCCCGGGCTACGAAACGCTTCGCGACGCCATCTGCTTCTATCCGCAGCGGGTGGACCGCTGCGAGGTCGATGGCGAAGCCGTGACCCCGCTGCGCGGCAGCTTCTACGGCGACTGGCCCACGTCCAAGATCGCCGGCCCCTACAAGGGCGCCCCCGGCACCGAGGGGTGGTGACCGGCGGGTCGGCCGACCCGCCTGGGAAGATGGGCCGATGTTCAGCTTCGAGCCCGACCGACGCCTGGTCCGCACCGACGGGTCCGCCGCGTCGGGCCGCACGGGTGCCATCACCACCCCGCACGGGTCCATAGCCACACCGGCGTTCATCCCGGTCGGCACCAAGGCCACGGTGAAGGCGGTCACACCGGACTCGGTGGCAGCAGCGGGGGCCCAGGCCGTGCTGGCCAACGCCTACCACCTGTACCTGCAGCCCGGCCCCGAACTGATCGACGAGGCCGGCGGGCTGGGCGTCTTCATGGGCTGGGACGGCCCGACGTTCACCGACAGCGGCGGCTTCCAGGTGCTGTCGCTGGGCGCCGGATTCAAGAAGATCCTGGCCATGGACGCGACCACGGTGCGCTCCGACGACGTGATCGCCGAGGGCAAGGACCGGCTGGCGCATGTCGACGATGACGGCGTGACGTTCAAGTCCCACCTCGACGGATCGATGCATCGCTTCACCCCGGAGACATCCATGCGGGTGCAGCACCAGATCGGTGCCGACATCATCTTCGCCTTCGACGAATGCACCACACTGCTCAACACCCGCGAGTACCAGCAACGGTCGGTGCAGCGGACCCAGGTATGGGCGCAGCGCTGCATCGCCGCCCACGCCGAGCTGACCGAACAGCGCCGACACCGCCCCTACCAGGCGCTGTTCGCAGTGGTCCAGGGCGCGCAGTACGAGGACCTGCGGCGCCTTGCCGCCAGCGACCTCGCCCGCCTGGGTTTCGACGGGTTCGGCATCGGCGGCGCGCTGGAGAAACAGCTGCTCGGGGACATCGTGCGCTGGGTAACCGAGGAACTGCCCGACGACAAGCCGCGGCACCTGCTGGGCATCGGCGAACCGGACGACCTGTTCACGGCCATCGAGAACGGAGCCGACACGTTCGATTGCGTCACCCCGTCGCGTGTGGCACGCAACGCATCGCTGTTCGCCGACACCGGTCGGTTCAACATCACCAGCGCCGCCAACCGCTGGGCCTTCGAACCCGTGACGCCCGACTGCGGCTGCTACACGTGTGCCAACTTCACCAGGGCCTACCTGCACCATCTGTTCAAGGCCAAGGAGATGCTCGGTCCGACGCTGGCGACGATCCACAACGTCCACTACATCGTCACCCTGGTGGACCGGATCCGGGCGTCGATCGCCGACGGGACGTTCTACGACTTCCGCGACGACTACCTCGGCCGGTTCTACAGCCGCTCCGCGGGTCAGGCCTGAGCCGCGATGGGGGCGGGTTCCGGCTCGGCGTAGCTGGGTTCACCCCGCTTCACGGCCTTGATCACCTGATAGGTGACCGGCAGCAGGAGCACCTCCAGCAGCGTCTTGTAGAGGTAGCCGAAGACGACGTAGTTGAGGAACTCCGCACCCGTGATGACGCCGTAGAAGGCGATGAAGCAGAACACGACGGTGTCAGCCAGCTCGCCGACCGCGGTGGAGCCGATGAGCCGCGCCCACAGGTGCCTCTCGTCGGTGCGCTGTTTGATCCAGACCAGCACGTAGGCGTTCAGCAGCTGCCCTACCAAGTAGCCGAACAGGCTCGCCACGACGATCCGCGGGACAAACCCGAGAACCGATTCGAAGGCCTCCTGGTTCGGCCAATCGGCCGCGGCGGGCGACACCTGCACGACGAGGAACGTCACCGCGGCCAACGCGGCCATCGCGAACCCCAGGATGACCGCCTTGCGGGCAGCCTTGAAACCGTATACCTCCGCCAGCACGTCGCCGGTGATGTAGACGAGCGGGAACAGGAACGCCCCGCCGTCGGTGATGACGGGTCCGAACTCGATCAGTTTCACCGCGCCGATGTTGGAGATCAGCAGCAGCGACACAAAAACCGTGACGATCGTCGTGTAGTTGCCGACCGGGATCCGCGCGAATCGGGCGCGGTGGGGATCGGGGGGCTGTTGCGGCATAAGAACCCTATTGAACCAACCAGGGTCCGCGGCGACGAACTCCGGGCGCAACGTCGGATCACGCCTAGGCTGGTGCCATGGGATTCGATGGTCACCCGTCAGCGTTGGAACAATGGCATCGGATCGTCGAGCGGCGGGAACCCGCGCTGTTGGCGGAACTCCTCGCCGAGGACGCCACCTTCCATTCCCCGATCGTGCATCGCCCGCAGCAGGGCCGGGATCTGACGATGCTGTATCTGACCGGGGCGATGCACGTGCTGGCCAACGACTCGTTCCGCTACGTCCGCGAGGTCGTGGGCGACACCGACGCGGTCCTGGAGTTCGTCGCCGAGGTGGACGGGATCCACGTCAACGGTGTGGACATGATCAGTTGGGACTCCCGGGGGCGGATCACGGACTTCAAGGTGATGCTGCGACCGCTGAAGGCGATCCACCTCGTGCAGGAGCGGATGGCAGGACTACTCCAGGCCGCGGTGCATGACCAGGGCGTCGACGAACCCGGCTGACGGGTGCTCGAAGGCGGCGGGGATGCGCCCGACGGTGGCGAAACCCAGACTGGTCCACAGCCGGACCGCCGGTTCGTTGGCCGCCACCACGAGATTGAACTGCATCGCGGTGAAACCCGAGTCCCGGGCCAGCGCCAGCGAATCGGAGCACATCGCCCGGGCGACGCCCTTGCCCCGATGCCCGGCGGCCGTGATGTAACCGCAGTTGGCGACATGGCTGCCGGGGCCCCGCTGGTTGGCCTGCAAGTAATACGTCCCCGCTATCTCCCCGTCGATGACGGCCACCCGAACCGTGTGACGCGGGTGGAACCACCACCGCCGGATCTCTTCCCGCGGCAGATCGCGCTCGATGGCATAGGTCTCACCGCCGCGGATCACCGGTTCGACGATGTCCAAAACCTCCTCGGTGTCCGCCGACCCCACCGGACGCACCGTCGTGCCGTTTCCCATGCCGGCCATTCTGCACCGGGCCAAGGCGGCCGCCCCGGTAGATGCCCAGTCGAGTCAGCGCAGCGGATCGGCACCAACCCCGGCCGCCGCCTCGCCCGCCGACGGCTTCCCCCGCCGGTAGGGCGTCACCACCGGTGACGAGTCGAGCCAGAAGCGCCAGGGGCGGTCCGCTGCTTTGCTGATTCCGACCCGCGGTCCGCGGCGCGGCGCAGCCACAGGTTCCGCCGGCAGGCGCAGCAGCCCCCGGGCCAGCAGCTCCCGGCCGCTGTCGCCGATCTCGTAGCCCAGAGCCTCCCCCAACCGTCCGGGACCGCTGGCCAGCAGACGTTCGGTGAGATGGTCCCGCCCACGGCGGGCAACTCCGGCCCCGGCGACGAGTTCACCGGCGCGCAGCAGGATCCCGCCAGCCTGATGCGGCGGATGCGACACCACGTTGAGGCACACGTGGATCCCGTAGCTGCGGTAGGCGTAGAGGTGGCCCACCGGGCCGAACATGGCATCGTTGCGGCGGCTGCGACCACGGTGCGCGTGGGAAGCGGGATCGGACCCCGTGCCACCGTAGGCCTCCACCTCGACGATGCGGACCTCGACGCCGTCCGGTCCCAGCAGGTGCGCGCCCAGGAGCCGCGGTGCGGCGAGCTCCGGCGGCGCCGCGAGGATGTCAGCGGCTGCCCGAGGGGGCACGAACGTCACTGTCGGCCCCGGTGCGTGAAGCGCTGCGCCAGCAGTTCGCACGTGCGGCTCAGCGCCGGTTCCGGGTCAGCAATCGCAGCAGCCGCCGAACCGGCGGTGTCCGCGGTCGATGCGGCGTCGGCGACCCCCCACCGGGACCACTCCCGCCGCGGCACCTCCACCTGGCCGGCGACCACAAGGACGGGCTTGCCCTCGGCCATCGCGGCGGCCGCGACTCCGCTGACAACCTTTCCCTGCGCCGACTGCCAGTCCCACTTCCCTTCGCCGGTGATGATGAGGTCGGCTTCAGCGCAGCGTCGGCCCAACCCGGCCAGCCCGGTCACCAGGCCGATTCCCGAGGCCGCCCTGCCGCCGACGGCCATCAGCCCGTAGCCGAGACCGCCGGCCGCGCCAGCACCTGCGTCGTCGGGGCGGGCCCTTCCCCCGCCCTCGGCCACAGCGACCGCCCACCGGCGCATGGCCCGCTCCAGGTCCAGGACTTGTGCCGGATCCGCTCCTTTCTGAGCGGCGTATCCGCACGCTGCCCCCTCTGGGCCGAGCAGGGGCGCGGTGACGTCGGTGGCCACGACCAGGTCGATGCCAGCCAGCAGCCGCAGCGGGGCGGACAGGTCGACTGCGGCCACCGGGGGCAGCGCGCCGCCGCCGTGGCCGAGCAGCCCGGTGCAGTCGGTGCCGTCGGCGGTGGTAGCCGTGGCCCCCAAGGCGGCCAAGGCTCCGGCGCCGCCGTCGTTTGTGCCCGAACCGCCGAGGCCCACCGTGATCGTGCGGCTGCCCGCGGCGACAGCCGCGCGGATCAACCCGCCGAGACCGGCTGTGGTCGTCGCGGCTGGATTGCGCTGATCGTCGGGGAGGAGGTGGAGTCCGCAGACCTGGGCCGACTCGATGTAGGCGTCGCTGCCGTGAATCAGGACTTCGGCGGTGGCCGGCTCCCCCCGCGGCCCCGAAGCCGACACCGGGTTCGTTGTACCCCCGACGGCGGATGCCACGGCCGGGAGGAATCCGGGGCCGCCGTCGGAGAGGACGACCCCGGTCACCGCATCCTGCGGGCGCTGGCGCAGCCAGCCGCGGGCCGCCGCCGCCACGACCTGCTCACTCGACATTGTTCCGGCGAACTTGTCGGGAGCGATGAGCACCCTCATCTGCGAACTGTAGGTGCTCCCGGTCCGGCCAGGGGCGGACAACCGGTCGCGCCAGTTGTGCTGATACCTGGCGTGGGCGGTGGGAACGGGATTGACTGGGGGTTGGACGAGGAGCAGTCATGAGTTCGGTTTCCATGAGCGTGCAGGATCAGTTGTGGCTGACGATGGACCGCCCAAACAACCTGATGGTTGTGGACGGCGCCATGGTGTTGGCGGGGGTCCCGGCGTTCGACGATGTGGTGGCCACCTACGCGCACGTGGTGGAGAGGTTCCCGGTCTTCGGCCGCACCGCGCAAGGGGCTGGGAACAGCTGGGTGTGGCGCGACGACCCCTCCTTCTCGGCAGCCGACCATGTCGCCCAGGTGCGCGCCCCCGAGTCGGCAGGCCTGGAGTTCGTCAAACAGTTCCTCGCGGACAAGCGGACCGAACAGCTCCCGCGGGACCGACCCCTGTGGCAGGCATACTTCATCAGCCCTATCACCCTGCCCGATGGCGGTGCCGGGTCGGCGGTGGTGGCGCGTTTCCACCACGCCATCGCCGACGGCGTGCGGCTCACCCAGGTCATGCTGGACATGTGCGAGGGCGGTTCTTCCGTTGCCGCGGTGGTTCAGCGCAAGCGGCCAACCGACGACGTGCCCAGCCTGGGCGAGCGCGCGCGGACCATGGTCGGCGGCACGGCTGAGACGGTGGCCCAACAAGTGTCCGGGGCCACGAGCGAACTGGGTCACGCCGCCCGTCACCCGCTGCGCTCGCTTGCGCACCTGCCGATGAGGGTGGTGCACGCCAGCAGGCAAGGGGTCGAGGACAGTGTGGACATCTTGCGGCATCCGGACCGGTTGCTCGACGCGCTGGAAACCTTCGGCGTGGAGAACATGCGGGGAGCCAACGACCTCGGCTCGCTGACCAAACTCGCGTTCACCGGCACTCCCGACACCGTGTGGAGCGGCAAACCGGGCACCACGAAGGCGGTCACCTGGTCGGAGCCTATTCCGCTGGACGAGATCAAGGCCATCGGCCGGGCCTTGGGCGCCACACTGAACGACGTCTTGCTGGCGGCGATCGCCGGCGGTCTGCGCCGCTACTTGGCCGATCACGGCGGCCACGTCGACGAGGTCAACTGGATGGTCCCGGTGAACCTCAAGCCGTTCGAGGACAACCTGCCGCCGGACCTCGGCAACTACTTCGCTCTGGTGATCCTGCCCATGTCCCTGTCGGGTGGGACCCCGCGGGAGCGACTGCAGCACATGCACCACCGCATGGACCGCATCAAACACTCCGACGAGGCGATCATCACGTTCGGCTTGCAGCGGGCGATTGCGGTGTCTCCCGCGCAGTTGGCGTTCTTCCTGACCAACTTCTTCGCCAACAAGGCGGTCGGGGTGCTGACGAACGTTCCCGGACCGACCAGCCCCATAACGTTCGCCGGTGTCACCGTCCGGCAGGTGGTCGGATTCGCGCCGTGCTCCGGTGACCAGCCGATGACCACAACGATCTTCAGCTACAACGGCGGTGTGACTATCGGGTTCGCCTCCGACGCGGAACTGATCCCGGATCCGGATGCCCTCGCTGGGAACGTCATGGCGGAACTCGACAGTCTGCGTGAAGAGGCGGGGCTCTCGCAGTCGGCGGTCTCCTAGCCCGTCCCGCGCGCCGGGGCACCTGCCAACTGCCGAAGGGTCGCGCCGCTGACGCGGTTGACGGTCCATTCGTCCATCGCCACAGCGCCCAGCGAACGGTAGAAACCGATCGCCGGGGTGTTCCAATCGAGCACCCACCATTCCAGCCGCGCGTAGCCCTTGTCGACGCAGATCCGTGCCAGGTGCTCCAGAAGGGCTCTGCCGTGGCCATGGCCCCGAGCGTGGGGACGTACGTAGAGGTCTTCCAGGTAGATGCCGTGGCTGCCCTCCCAGGTGGAGAAGTTCAGGAACCACAGCGCCATTGCCACCAAGCCGTCCGAACCGCTGGCGGGGTCCTGGTCCGCCACGACCTCGCAGTAGGCCGCGGGGGCGCCGTGCGGCGTGGCGGAGCCCTCGAAGAGGACTCGGCTCAGGTCCGCAGCCGTCGTCTTCACCGCGTCGGGTTCGCGCTCGTACACGGCCAGTTCGCGGATCATCGCCAAGATCTGCGGAACATCCTCCGGGCGCGCGGGGCGGATTGTTCGTGCTGCCACCCCGGCACTGTAGTGCCGCACGGCATGGGGCACCATCTACGCAGATAGGCAATGCCGGATCCACCCAGGTCCACCCACACCCTCAGGGAGCCGAGATGTTCAAGGGATTCCGCGATTTCATCCTCCGCGGCAACGTCATCGATCTGGCGGTCGCGGTCGTCATCGGCGCCGCATTCACCGCCGTGGTCACCGCATTCGGCACCAACTTCATCGAGCCGATAGTCAACAGCGTCTTCTCGGTGCTGGGAATCGGCAAGGACGGAATCGGGGGTTCGATCGAACTGCCGGGAGAACAGCAGATCAACATCGGTGGGATGGTGACGGCGATCATCAACTTCATCATCACCGCCGCGATCGTGTACTTCGTGTTCGTGGCCCCGATGAACGCCGCCAAGGCGAGGCTGGCCGAGCCCAGCGAAGAAGAGGCACCC